>DATFWQ010000080.1:0-21984 GCA_035259145.1 Candidatus Dormiibacterota bacterium
CTCACTAGCATCACGCAAGTTGAGATTGCTACAGTGGACGTGGGAATGAACGATCTCCGCGGACAGACAGTCCTCCTGACCGGAGCCTCCGGCGGGCTTGGGCCGTACATGGCGGCCCGGCTTCGGGCCGAGGGCGCATCCCTGATTCTCACTGGTCGCGACGAGGATGCGCTCCGCCAGGTTGCGACAAGCGTGGGCGCCGATCGCATCGTCGTTGCCGACTTGAGCCGCCGAGAGGAGGTGGCATCGCTCCCCGAACAGGCCGGCCACATCGACATCCTCGTCGCCAGCGCAGCAGTCCCGGCCATGGGCGAGCTGGCCGACTTCACCGTCGAACAGATCGATCGTGCGGTGGATGTCAACTTGCGGTCGGCGATCGTGCTCGCCAACCGCCTTCTGCCCAGCATGCTGTCGCGGCGGTCCGGGCACATCGTTCTGCTGGCGTCGATGCACGGCAAGATCCCGGCTGCGCTCGTGTCGGTCTACAACGCGACCAAGTTCGGGCTGCGTGGGTTCGGGCTTGCGCTCGCTCAGGAGCTCAAGGGAACTGGAGTGGGTGTTTCGGTCATCAACCCGACCTTCGTTTCCAGTGCCGGGATGTGGGCGGAGACGGGCACCACCACTCATCCACTCGCCGGGCAGGCGACGCCCGAGCAGGTCGCCGAGGCGGTGATCCGGGGTATCAGGGAGAACAGGGTCGAGATCGACGTGGCGCCACTCGGCGCCCGCCTGGCTGCCGCCTCACCGCATCTGGTCGGAGCCGTCGCCAGGCGCCTTGGCGCCACCACCGTCCCCGCAGCGGCCGTTGACCACCACCTCGCCAGGCGATGATCGGTGTCATGTGAGAGCAGGATCAGCGCGGATCGCGTAATCCAGGAGCTTGACCCCGGCCAGGGCTGCGACAATCCGATGGGCCGATGCCCCGCACCTCAATGCGCCCGTTCACAATCGCCGTGCCCGAGCACCTGCTCCAGGACCTGCGAGACCGTCTCGCGCGTACGCGCTTTCCAGGGCCCATCGCAGGCGGCGGCTGGGACTACGGCACCGATCTCGCCTACATGCGCGACCTGGTGACCTACTGGAAGGAGCGCTACGACTGGCGTCTCGCGGAGACGGCGCTCAACCGGATGCCGCAGTTCATGGCCACTGTGGAGGGTGTGGATCTGCACTTCGTGTACGTGAAGGCCAGGGATTCACGGCCGCTGCCCCTGCTGTTCAGCCATGGCTGGCCCGGCTCGTTCTGGGAGGTCCACCGGATTCTCGGGCCTCTGACCGACCCGGCGGCGCATGGGGGGGATCCAGCCGATGCTTTCGACGTCGTCGCCCCCAGCCTGCCCGGGTACGGCTTCTCTCAGGACCCGGCGCGGCCCGGCTTGGGTCCGCGGACCATCGCCAGGCTGTTCGCCTCACTGATGACCGACGTGCTGGGCTATTCCCGCTTCGGCGCACAGGGCGGCGACTGGGGCGCGGCCATCACGAGCTGGCTCGGCCACGAACACGCCGGCGCGGTCGTCGGCATTCACCTGAACATGATCGGAGCTCGGCCTAACACCGGCGACGGCGCGCCACCGCTGACCGATGCCGAGCAGACCTTCATCGCCGACGTACGCGAGTGGCTTCAGGCGGAAGGAGGCTATCAGCACATCCAGGGCACGAAGCCCCAGACTCTCGCCTACCCCCTCAACGACTCCCCGGCAGGCCTGGCGGCATGGATCGTCGAGAAGTTCCGCGCCTGGAGCGATTGCGGCGGCAACGTCGAGAGCCGCTTCACGAAAGACGAGCTGCTTACGAATGTGATGATCTACTGGGTCACCGGCTCAATCGGCAGCTCGGTCCGTCTCTACGCGGAGGCACGGCGAGAGCTCGGCCCGCAGCTGGGGCCGGGGGAGCGGATCGAGGTTCCGACCGCTTTCGCACGCTTTCCAGCCGAGCTGACGCGGCCGCCGCGGGAGTGGGTCGAGCGCGCCTACGACATCCAGCGGTGGAGCGAGTTTGCACGCGGCGGCCACTTCGCGGCCCTCGAGGAGCCTGAGCTGCTGGTGGATGACATCCGCGCCTTCTTCCGGCCGCTGCGCAGATGAGCATCTGCCTTGACAGTTGGCCTGCGCAACCTTACGTTGACGTCGGCTTGAGGCTGGACGGTTGATTACTGGTCAGGCCCGGACCCACCCCGGGGCACTGGGCACAGACTACTACCGGCTCGACGATCTCCTTACTGACCAGGAGCTGGAGATCCGCGACCGGGTGCGCGCGTTCACGGACGACGAGGTCATCCCGGTGATCAACGACTACTGGGCGCGGGAGGAGTTCCCCTTCGAGCTCGTGCCCAAGCTTGCCGCGCTCAACGTCATGGGAGGCACGATCGAGGGCTATGGATGCCCAGGGATGAGCGCTGTGGCCACCGGACTGGTCGGAATGGAGCTGGCCCGGGGCGATTCCAGCTTCAACACCTTCTTCGGGGTCCACTCTGCTCTGGCCATGACGACGGTGGGCATGCTGGGATCGGAGGACCAGAAGCAGCGCTGGCTGCCGGGTATGGCCCGGCTGGATCTGATCGGCGCCTTCGGCTTGACAGAGCCCCTCCACGGCTCCGACGCGGTGGCGCTGGAGACGTCGGCTCACCGGCAGGGCGACCACTACCGGCTCAACGGCACCAAGCGCTGGATCGGCAACGCCTCCTTCGCGGACGTGGTCATCATCTGGGCGCGCGACGACGACGGCAATGTGGGGGGCTTCGTGGTCGAGAAGGGGATGCCTGGCTTCGAAGCCGTCGTCATGAAGGGCAAGACCGCCAAGCGCGCCGTCTGGCAGGCAGAGATCAACCTGCGAGACGTCCGCATACCCGTGGAGAACCGCCTGGCGGGCGCGCGCAGCTTCAGGGACACCGCGGAGGTGCTAAAGGCCAGCCGGTATGTGGTGGCCTGGGAGGCGGTGGGCCACGCCCTGGCCGGGTACGAGATCGCCCTGGCCTATGCGAAGGAGCGCACGCAGTTCGGCAAGCCCATCGCCGCCTACCAGCTCGTCCAGAACAAGCTGACGCGCATGCTGGCCGAGCTTACCTCCATGCAGTGCCTCTGCTTCCGCCTCAGCCAGCTCCAGGCCGAAGGCAAGCTGACGGACGGCATGGCCTCTCTGGCCAAGATGAACAACGCCATCAAGGCCCGCCAGATCCTGGCCGAGGCCCGGGACATACTGGGCGGAAACGGCATCCTGCTCGACTACCACGTGGCCCGCCATCAGGTCGACATCGAGGCGGTGGTCACGTACGAGGGCACCGACTCCATCCAGTCCTTGATCGTGGGCCGCGAGATCACCGGGATCTCCGCCATCGCCCGGTAGGCGATGCCTGTCACTGAGACGTCAGCAGCGGAGCCCGGATCCGATGGGCGAAGGAAGACTCGGACCGGCCAGAGGCCCCGGCCGGCGCCACCTGAGGACGAGGAGGAGTCGGTCGGCGCTCAGGCTCTGAATTCCATCCTCGGCGCCAATCCCTTCATCGGCATCGATCCGGTCCGCGTCCTCGCCGACGCCACCGCCTGGCTGGGCAGAATCGCCGGGAGGCCCGATGTGGTCGTGGCGCAAAGCCGCAAGGTCGCGCTCGGGCTGGCAGAGATCGCCCTCGGCCGGTCGGAGATCGCCCCGGCCCGAAGCGACCGCCGGTTCACGGATCCGGCCTGGACCGAGCATCCCGCCTACCGCCGCCTGATGCAGGCCTACCTGCTCATCGCCGCGAGGCTGCACGAGCTGGTCGACCAGGCCCAGCTGGACTGGCGAAACGCCCAGCGCGCCCACTTCGCCGTCACCCTCCTCACCGACGGCCTCGCCCCCACCAACACGCTCTGGGGCAATCCGGCGGCGATCAAGCGTGCGTTTGACACCGCCGGCGTCAGCTTGATCCGTGGGACCAGGAACCTGATCGGCGACCTGAGCCGCAACGGCGGTATGCCCGCGATGGTGGACACGCGACCCTTCCAGCTCGGTCGCAACATCGCCGTCAGCCCGGGTTCGATAGTGCACAGGGATGAGGTCTTCGAGCTGATCCAGTACGCCTCCTCCGCCGAGACCGTGCACCCGCGGCCGCTCGTGATGATCCCGCCGCAGATCAACAAGTACTACGTGATGGACCTGGCCCCCGGACGCAGCTTCACCGAGTACGCGGTGGGCCAGGGCCTCCAGTACTTCACGATCAGCTGGCGAAACCCGGTCGCCGTTCAGCGCGACTGGGACCTCGACACCTACGTGCAGGCCTGTCTCGACGCCATCGACGTTGCTTGCGAGATCACCGGCAGCGAGCAGGCCAACCTGCTCGGACTCTGCGCCGGCGGGGTGACCATGTCCCTGGTCCTGGGTCATCTGGCCGCGCAGGGCTCTCCCAGGGCACGCTCGGCGACCTTTGCGGTAGCTGTGCTGGATACCGAGGCCCCGTCGATGATGGGCATGTTCGCGTCGGATGCCACCATCGCGGCGGCGACCCGGCGATCGCGACGGAAGGGCGTGCTCGACGGAAGAGAGATGGCAAGGGTGTTCGCCTGGCTGCGGCCCAACGATCTGGTCTGGAACTACTGGGTCAACAACTATCTGTTGGGCAACGACCCGCCCGCCTTCGACATCCTGTTCTGGAACGCCGACAACACGAGGCTTCCGGCGGCACTCCACGCCGACTTCCTGGACCTCTTCGGACGGAACCCGCTGCAGAGGGCGGGAGAAGTGGAGGTCCTCGGTACTCCGATCGACCTGAAGCAGGTCACCGCGCCGGCCTACGTCGTCTCCGGAATCACCGATCACATCGCGCCGTGGACGGCGGGATACGAGACGACCAGGATGCTGGGCGGTCCAGTTGAGTTCGTGCTCAGCTCCAGCGGCCACATCCAGAGCATCGTCAACCCGCCGGGGAACCCCAAGGCGAGCTACTTCACCGGCGGGCCTCAGGTGGACGAGCCGCAGAGCTGGCTCAAGGCCGCAACCGAGGTCAGGGGCTCATGGTGGGAGCACTGGGCCAGGTGGGTTGGAGAGCAGTCAGGCGAGAGAGTGCGAGCTCCTCGCCGCCCTGGCAGCAGGAGGCACCCGGTCCTGGAGCCCGCTCCCGGGCGCTACGTGTTCGAGAAGTAGGCGATCCTGCACGTGGGCACCATGGGTGCACACATCGTCACAGTTGACGGGCTGCGCCTGCGGGTCACCGTGCGCGGCAGCGGGCAGCCGCTTCTGCTGGTCATGGGCATCGGCGGCAGCATCGAGATGTGGCAGCCGTTGGTGGACGCCCTGCCCGGCTTTCAGACGATCGCCTTCGACGCGCCAGGCAGCGGGGAATCGGATCGGCCGAGCAGGCCCTTGCGGATGTCCGGCCTGGCCCGAATCACGGACGCCATGCTGGCCGCCCTCGGCTATCGCCAGGTCGACGTGCTGGGCGTCTCCTACGGTGGAGCGATCGCTCAGCAGCTTGCGTATCAGCACCCGGACCGGGTCCGGCGGCTCGTGCTCGCCGCCACCACCTGCGGACTGGGCGCCGTTCCCGGCAATCCCCTCGCGCTGCTTCTCCTGGCGACTCCCCTCCGCTACTACTCACCCGCGTTCTTCGAAGCGGTCGCGCCCCGCCTGTACGGTGGCGCCACCGGGCGGCGGCCGGAGCTGGCGGAGCGACAGGCCGTCGCCCGGCTCCTCCGAGCGCCAAGCCTCGGCGGCTACGTGCTCCAGCTGAGTGCCATCGTCGGCTGGTCGAGCCTGCGTTTCCTCCACCGCATCCAGCAGCCGACTCTGGTGATGACAGGAGACGACGACCCGATCATTCCCGTGGTCAACGGCCGCATTCTCGCCGGCCGGATCCCGGCTGCCAGGCTTCACCTCGTGCGCGGCGGGGGTCATCTGTTTCTGCTCGACCAGGCTGCGGAGTCGGCAGCGGTCATCGGCCAGTTTCTGAGATCAAGCGAACCCTGAAGCGAACGCCGTCGCTCGGCTGCGCGGTTGTGACCACCATCGCCGGCAGAACGGCGCCACCGACGAATGACAGATGCGCTCTTGGGATGTGATGCCTAGTCTGGCTCCACGACACAACCGGACATGCGCGCCCGCGCTCCCTGGACAGAGGAGGGGCGGGTCCTATCCACCGAGAGGTATTGAGAGATGGCAGATGTTGTTCGGAACGACTACGAAAAGTGGCTGAGTGAGATCGGCAGATCCTGGGCATGGCTTCTCGCGATGGGGATCATCTCAGCGGTCATCGGCTTGCTGGTGATCTTCTTCCCCCACCCCACGTTATTTGTTATCGCAATGCTGTTCGCGATTCAGCTGATTGCGGTCGGTGTGTTCCGCTTCGTAGCAGCGTTCACAACGCCTGAGAGAAGCGGATGGCTGAGGGCTCTGAGCGCGGTGATCGCCGTCCTCGCCTTCATCGTGGGCATATACCTCTTCCGCCGCCCCTTGCTGAGCCTCCTGGTCCTCGCCGTCTTGCTCGGCATCTTCTGGATCGTGCACGGCGTCATCGAGCTGTTCGGCGCCATCGGGGACAGCGGGATGCCCGGCCGCGGTTGGGTGGCGGTCAGTGGAGTCCTGGGGATCGCCGCAGGCGCGGTCGTCCTGGCTTTCCCGGGTATGACCATGCTCATCCTGGCGCTTATCCTCGGCGTGTGGCTCGTCGTCTACGGCGTGATCCTGAGTGTCAGGGCCTTCCGCGTCCACTCGGCGATGCAGAACGTCCGAGCCTATCCGCGCGGGATGCCGACGGCCTAGGAGGCTGGGTCCGGCCCACACGGCGACAAGCCTGAACATCGAGCCGGCTGTGCGGTCACGAGACGCTGCTCGAATGCCGGAGGACGCACCCCCGAGCCTGATCAGCGAGACCGACGTCTACCTCTTCAACGAGGGAAGCCACTTCCGCCTGTGGGAGAAGCTGGGCGCTCATCCAGCGGCGGGAGGGACCCATTTCGCGGTCTGGGCGCCGAACGCCGAGTCGGTATCTGTAATCGGTGACCACAACGGGTGGGACCCGCGCGCCAATCCGCTGAACTGGCGAGGCTCATCCGGCATCTGGGAGGGCTTCGTACCGGGGGTGGGCCGCGGGGCCGTCTACAAGTTCCACATCGTCTCGCGTGGTGGCGGCTGCCGCGTGGACAGAGCGGACCCACTCGCCCTCACCGCCGAGGTTGCGCCGAAGACGGGCTCTGTCGTCTGGGACCTGGATTACGAGTGGGGTGACCGGGAGTGGATGCATTCGCGCCACCGGTCGCACGCAACCGATGCGCCGATGTCGATCTATGAGGTGCACCTCGGCTCATGGATGCGCGTGACCGAGGAGAACAACCGCTCGCTGCACTACTGGGAGCTGTCAGGACAGCTTGCCGACTACTGCGAGGAGATGGGCTTCACGCACGTTGAGCTGCTCCCGGTCATGGAGCATCCGTTCTTCGGCTCCTGGGGCTACCAGACCACGGGCTACTTCGCGCCAACCAGCCGGTACGGCACGCCGCAGGACTTCATGAGGCTGATCGACCAGCTGCACCAGCGCGGTATCGGCGTGATCCTGGATTGGGTACCCTCGCACTTCCCAACCGACGAGCACGGGCTCGGCTATTTCGATGGGAGCCACCTCTATGAGCACGCGGACCCGCAGCGGGGCTTCCACCCGGAATGGAGCAGCTACATCTTCAACTACGGGCGCCATGAGGTCACGAGCTTCCTCATCTCGAGCGCGCTGTTCTGGCTCGATCGCTACCACGCCGACGGACTTCGTGTGGACGGAGTGGCCTCCATGCTCTATCTGGACTACGCACGGCTGGACGGCGAGTGGATCCCGAATCAGTACGGTGGCCGTGAGAACGTCGAGGCGATCGACTTTCTACGCCGGCTGAACACGGAGGCCTATGCCGCGCAGCCGGGCGTACGAATGATGGCCGAAGAGTCCACAGCCTGGCCGATGGTCTCCCGCCCTACCTACGTCGGCGGCCTGGGGTTCGGCATGAAGTGGGACCTGGGCTGGATGCACGACTGCCTCGAGTACCTGAGGCACGACCCCGTACACCGCAAGCATCACCACAACGAGCTGACATTCCGCAGCCTCTACGCGTTCACCGAGAACTTCGTGCTACCTCTCTCGCACGATGAGGTGGTGCACGGCAAGGGCTCGCTCCTCGACAAGATGCCTGGCGACCCGTGGCAGAAGCATGCCAATCTGCGGCTCCTGTTCGGCTGGCAGTGGGCGAGCCCAGGCAAGAAGCTGTTATTCATGGGCGGCGAGATCGGCCAGTGGCGCGAATGGATCCATGACGGGTCCATCGAATGGCATCTCCTGGACTATCCGGCGCACCAGGGAATCCGTCGCTGGGTCACGGACTTGAACCGTCTGTACATCAACGAGCCCGCCCTGCACGAGCTCGACTTCGACCAGGCGGGCTTTTCCTGGGTGGACGCCAACGACCGGGACCAGTCGGTGGTGTCGATCATCCGGTCCGCCCCGGCCGCTCGGCCCGTGCTCGGGGTCTTCAACTTCACACCGGTGCCCAGGCCGGCCTACCGCGTGGGCCTGCCCGAGGGCGGATACTGGCGCGAGCTGCTGAACAGCGACGCCGCCCTCTACGGCGGATCGGGATGGGGCAACCTGGGCGGCGTGCAGGCGGACGAGCTGCCCTGGCATGGGCGCCAGTGCTCCGTGGAGCTTGCACTGCCGCCACTGGGCGCGATCTTCCTCGCGCCGGCGAAGGCATAGCCAGAGCCTTCAGGGCCACCCCGCACGAGCGTGGCAACTTGCAGCGACTGTTCTCTCGCAAAGTGCAGTAGGCCCCGCCCAGACCGCGATGCTTCGATTGCCGAGGTGCAGTTGGCACGATTCAATCAAAAAGGAGGTGTCTGGCGTGAAGGTCCGTGAAGCGATGGCGAAGACCATTTCGACGGCCGGCCCAGACGACGACATCGAGCAGGTGGCAAGGATGATGAAGCAAGAGGACAGCGGATTCATCCCGATCACAGAGCGGAATCAGCTGGTCGGCGTGATCACTGATCGTGACATCGTCATCCGATGCCTGGCGGAAGGCCACGGCGACGTGCTTCACGAGAAGGCGCGGGACGTGATGAGTGCGCCCCAGGTCCACAGCATCACGCCCAATGAGGAGCTCGACAAGGCGGCCAAGATCATGCAGCGCGAGGCCGTGCGCCGGCTGCCCGTGGTTGAGGGCGGCCGTCTGGTCGGTGTGTTGAGCCTCGGTAACCTTGTTCAGGCCATGCACGGTGAGGGCCCGGCAAAGGAAGCCACGGTAGGCGTGACAAAGGGGGCCTGACCCACGAGTGACCCAGGCCCCGTCAACGCGCAGAAAGGTCGCTGACCAATGACTGAGCAGCAGACGAGGGCCTGGCCTTCCACCGAGAAGCCGGCGGCTGCTGCCGCCTCCGGGACAGACCTCGTATGGCCGGGATCGGGGTTTCCGCTCGGCGCCTCCTTCGACGGCGTGGGCACGAACTTCTCCATCTTCTCCGAGGTCGCGGAGGGGGTGGAATTATGCCTGCTTGACGGCGCCGGCGAGGAACGCCGGATCCCGCTGACCGAAGTGGACGGCGGTGTCTGGCACGGGTATCTGCCCGGCGTCGCGTCGGGCCAGCGGTACGGTTATCGCGTCCACGGTCCGTACGCGCCTGCACAGGGCCTGCGCTGCAATCCGGCGAAGCTGCTGCTCGACCCCTACGCCAAGGCGGTCGCAGGGGAAATTCGCTGGGACGAGGCCCTGTTTTCGTATCGCTGGTCCGATCCAGACCAGATCAACGACGCCGACTCCGCTTCCTACATGCCTGCGTCCGTGGTGATCAACCCCTACTTCGACTGGGCCGGTGACCAGCGCCCTCGGACGCCTTACGCGGACTCCGTCATCTACGAGGTGCACGTCAAGGGCTTTACGCAGCTTCACCCAGGTGTGCCGGATGGGCTGCGTGGCTGCTATGCAGCGATCGCGCACCCTGCGGTGATCGACCATCTCACAAACCTGGGCGTGACCGCGGTGGAGCTCATGCCCGTGCACCAGTTCGTTCAAAGCTCCGCGCTCCTCGATCGGGGGCTCCGCAACTACTGGGGTTACGACACGATCTCCTTCTTCGCACCTCACAACGGCTACTCGCGTCTGGGTGACGCGGGGGGCCAGGTGCAGGAGTTCAAGGCCATGGTCCGGGCGCTTCACGCCGCCGGGATCGAGGTGATCCTCGACGTCGTGTACAACCACACGGCCGAGGGCAACCATCTGGGCCCGACCCTGAGCTTGCGTGGCATCGACAACCCCGCTTACTACCACCTCGTCGAATCCGATCCCAGCCGCTACACGGACTACACCGGCACCGGCAACTCGCTCAACGTCGGTCATCCCTACACCCTGCAGCTGATCATGGACTCTCTGCGCTACTGGGTCGTCGAGATGCACGTCGATGGATTCCGTTTCGATCTGGCGGCGACGCTCGCTCGTCAGTTCTACGACGTGAACCGCCTGTCGGCGTTCTTCGACCTCGTCCAGCAGGATCCGGTGGTCAGCCAGGTAAAGCTCATAGCAGAGCCGTGGGACGTCGGCCCAGGGGGTTATCAGGTCGGTAACTTCCCACCCCTGTGGAGCGAGTGGAACGGCCGCTACCGCGACACCACCCGTGACTTCTGGCGCGGCGCAGAGCCGGGTGTGGGAGAGCTGGCGACCAGATTCACGGGCTCATCGGACCTGTACGAGAGCGGACGCCGGCGGCCATCCGCCTCGATCAACTTTGTGACAGCGCACGACGGCTTCACCCTCGCTGACCTGGTCTCATACAACACCAAGCACAACGAGGCCAACGGAGAGGGCAACAGGGACGGGACCGACGACAACCGATCCTGGAACTGCGGGGCCGAAGGGCCGACCCAGGACCCTGAGATCCTCGCTCTCAGGGCTCGGCAGCAGCGCAATTTCGTGGCCACGCTCGTCCTGTCACAGGGGGTCCCGATGCTGCAGCACGGGGACGAGTTCGGCAGGAGCCAGCGGGGCAACAACAACGTCTACTGTCAGGACAACGAGACTTCCTGGTTGGACTGGGTCAAGGCTGACCGGGAGCTGGCCGACTACGTCGCGGGACTGATCCGGCTTCGTCGCGAGCATCCCATCTTTCGGCGCAGACGGTTCTTCTCGGGCCTCCCGGTGCGAGGCACAAACCTCACCGACATCGGATGGTTCACGCCCGCCGGCAAGCAGATGACCGACGCGGACTGGCATGCCGGATTCGCCAAGTCGCTAGGGGTCTTCCTGAACGGGGAGGGTATTCCTGGGCCGGACCTGCGTGGAGAGCGGGTCGTCGATGACTCGTTCCTGCTCCTCTTCAACGCGGACCAGGAGCCTGTGGTCTTCACTCTGCCGGGTGCGCGGTGCGGAGAGAGCTGGCAGGTCGAGATCGACACAGCCACCCCGGCGTTATCGCAAACCGATGGAACCGCGCCAATCCTGGTAGCCGGATCGACCGTCTCGGTCGCCGGTCGATCCCTACTGGCTCTTCGGCAGGCTCGACCAGGGAGCTCGGACTCCCGCAAGGCCAGGGCCCGCGATACGTAAAACTGCCGGCGCAATGCCCTATGACGTGCTTGGCATCGGGCACAGTGCCGGCGGTGGGACCGGCGCCGCTTGACGCGATCGTGAATATGCGATTCGGCTACCGGGATCAGAACGGAGAGAGCCCGTAACCGTACGGGAACAGAGGGGCCTGGCCGTCGCCGATGTTGAGAGGTTCCTGGGTGGCGGCAGCCGGCCAGCTGACCGGCAGCGTGCCCCTGAAGGGGTAGTCGCCGAAGAGCACGTCGGTCACCCCTGCGCCCTCGGTACCTGGCAGCCATGCCGCCACCAGCGCGTTCGACTGGGCCAGCTGGGTGTTGATGATCAGCGGGCGGCCGGAGATGAGGACGACGACGCACTTTCTCGTGTGGGAGCAGATGGCCTTCACCACGGCGGCGTCTGCGCTGCTGAGGGTCATCGTCGAGGTGTCGCCGATGCCTTCGGCGTAGGGGGTCTCCCCCACCACCGCGATGCCCACGTCGCCGCTGAACGGCTTGCTGATGTTGGTCCCGATGTTCTGGAGCTGCACCGACGGCCCCACGGCAGCCTGGAGTGCCTGCCAGATCGTCGTGCCCACAGTAGTCTTGCCGCCTTCACCCTGCCAGCTGATCGACCATCCACCCATCTGATAACCGAGGTTGTCGGCAGACTTCCCACCCACCACGATCTTGTATCTGGCTGTCCTGGACAGGGGAAGGACGGCGTCGTTCTTCAACAGCACCAGGGACTCACGCACCGCTTGCCGCGCTACCGCTCGATGGGAAGGAGAGCCGACCTGAGCCGTGTATGCGCGGTCGGTGTAAGGGTGGCTGAACAGGCCGAGGGCGAACTTGGCGTTCAGGATGCGCGTGACGGCGTCGTCGATGCGCGACATGGATATCCTGCCGGCCTTCACCTGGCTGCGCACGATGCTGATGAAAGTCGTGTACCGGTCCGGCAGCATGACCATGTCGATCCCGGCGTTGATGGCCGTGCAGACCGCGTTTCTGTAGTCCGGGGAGATCTGGTTGATCGCTGCCCAGTCCGAGACGACAAGACCCTTGAACCCCAGCTGTCCCTTCAGGACGGTCGTGATCAGGTACTGGTTAGCGTGGTTTTTGTGGCCGTTCCAACTGCTGTATGAGATCATCACCGCGCCTGCGCCGGTTGAGACGGCGTTCTGATACGGGGGCAGGTGGATGGACCTGAGGTCTGCCTGGCTGATCCGGGCGTCACCCTGGTCGAGCAGGTAACCGCTGTCACCAGTGCCGTACTTTGTGCCTCCATCAGCCACGAAGTGCTTGGCTGTCGCCATGACGGTGGAGCGGCTGAGGGCCGTGCCCTGGAATCCCTGGATGGCCGCCGTCGCCATCGACTGGACAAGCGCGGTGTCCTCGCCAAAGCCCTCATAGGTACGCCCCCAGCGCTTGTCGCGCGGTACGCAAACGCAGGGGGCGAAGGTCCATGGGATCCCTGTGCCGAGGACCTCGTCACGTGTGATCTCTTCCTCCCTGGTGACCAGGGCTGCATCACGGGAGGCGCCCATGCCGATGTTGTGAGGGAAGATCACGGCCCCGTAGACGTTGTTGTGGCCGTGGACGGCGTCCACTCCGTAGAGGAGCGGTATTTTGAGGCGGGTCCTGAGCGCGTACGACTGGTATCTGTCGTACATGTCGGCCCACTGGGAGGCCGTGCCGCCACTGCCCTTGGGGCCGGCGCCGCCGCCGCTGAGCAGAGATCCCAGGTTGTAGGTGGTGATGTCGGACGGCGAGGCCAGGTAGTTGTGCGCGACCTGGGTCATCTGGCCGATCTTCTCGTCAAGGGTCATCTTCGAGAGGCAGTCGGCGGTCGAGCTGCAGCCGGCGGTGTATACGGGGTCGGGCGACTCGGCCGGCGCTCTCACTATCGCCATGCAAATGACCAGGATCGCCAGCGTGAGTATTCGCGCGATCAAACTTGCCTACTGTGAATTGGCTGGCTCGCCTTTGCGCGCTGACTCAGCGCCACACCTTTTCAGCCGTCGCCGGCTGAGCTGAAATTGCCCGGTCGCCACGGCTCGGCCGCATCGTACTAACCAGTCTGGGTGCTGCAGTGATCCGTGCATCTGTACCTCAGCACGCACCCGTGAACTGCAGCTGCAGCGGGCAGACGCGACTTGAATTGAGCCGGCTGCAAGTCACGCCGATGCCATCCGCTTTTCAAACCCCAGCTCCGCCTCGAGGAGGCTCAGGCCCTCGCTGGCGACGCCGACCAGGGCCACGTCACCCTTGACGATCGCGATCGGCACCTGTTCCAGCGTCGATCGGAACCGGCCCGAGCTGCGCAGAGCATGGAGAAACCCCGAGGTGGGAAGGCTGTCATGCAGACGTTGGGCGATCCCGCCCGCAAGGTAGATGCCACCAGTCGCCAGCACCTTGAGAGCCAGATTCGCGGCCTCTGTCCCGAGAACGTGCAGGAAGAGCTCGACCGTCGCCTTCGCCAGTGGGTCGGGTGAAGCAGGATCCGTGGCTGCCTCCACGATGAGCCGCGTCCGGTCATCGCTCCCGGCGAGGGCACCTGCCAGCCCTGCTGACTCAGGAACGCCCCGGGCATCACGCAAAAACTCGTACACGTTGGGAATGCCGATCCCAGAGGCGACCCTCTCGACGCTGACGTGGTCGAACCGCTGCCAGAGGTGACGAAGCAGCTCGAGCTCGACATCGCTCGCCGGCGCGAACGCCGAGTGACCGCCCTCCGAGGGCTGAGGTCTGTAGCGGGCTCCGTCGAAGGTCAGAAACGCCTCGCCCAACCCGGTGCCGGGAGCGAGCACAGCGATGGCGCCTCCGAGGAGCGGCTCACCGGCCTGGACGACGACGAGCTGGTCTGGGCTTAGAAGCGGAACAGCCGCAGCCGTCGCCACAAGGTCGTTGATCAGCCAGACGCGCGTCATGCCGAGCGCCCGAGCGAGGTCGGGCTCGCGCAGACGCCAGGGCAAATTGGTCAACTCGCTGCGCCCGCCTGCGACCGGGCCGGCGACGTCGAAGCATGCGGCCCCGACCTGTAGGCCGACACCCGCCAGGAAGGCGCGAACAACTTCTTCCAGCCCGTCATAGTCCTGACTCGCGTACCGTTTCTGCGCGAGCGGCCGGCGAGGCCCCTCCCGCGCGGAGACGATTGCGAGGTCAGTCTTCGTCCCACCGACGTCGCCCACGAGCAGTAACGCATCCGACCCACGGCGAGCCTGGTGCTCGATCATCGGCTCAAATATGAAAGCTGCCGCCGGCAGAATCGGCTGCGGGCCCCGTCACGCAAGCTTCTCTACCATCTCCAGCGTGACGGCCTCGAGGCTGTCCAGCACGACGTGTGCGCACGCGAGTGCGTCGGCGTCAGGTGGATACGCTGGACGAGGCACGGCCATCACTTCGAGGCCTGCAGCACAGGCAGCACGAAGGCCGTTCGTAGAATCCTCGATTGCGACACAGCGCCGCGCGTCCAGGCCGAGCTGTGTGGTGACCTTCAAGTAGACGTCGGGCGCCGGCTTACCGCGACCCACCTCCTCTGTCGACACTATTGCGACGAAGAGCCCGGCGAGGCCCGCCTGCTCGAGCACCACGTCGATCAGGCGGCGGGGTGATGAGCTGGCCAGGCCAAGTGGCCAGCGGCCGGCCAGCAGCCGGGTCGCAGCACCTGCGCCCGGCAGCAAGGGCACGGCCATCCGGTATCGCTCGGCCATCCGTTCCACAACCGCAGCCGCCACGTCCTGAGGCGACATGCCGGCGACGCCCAGGTCAGTCACCAGGTACCCTGCCCACTCGGGGGTGCTCATGCCCATGAGCCGCTGCTGGCTGTCGGGTCGCCAGCTTCCGCCGTGCTCAGAGACAAACTCCCGCCGCACCGCCTCCCAGACGGGCTCGGAGTCGACGAGGACACCGTCCAGGTCGAAGACAACGGCTTCCACGCTCATCGCGCGTCCACGGTAGGGCAACCTCTGCAGTTCAGGTCGCAGACGATCCGGCTCTGCGCAGCGACGATCGCTGTATGGTCCGGCTGATATCGGTCGGGGACAGGACGCCGACGAGCTTGCCATCCCTCAACACCAGTGCCCTCCCTTCTCCGCAGCCACCCAGACGGTCGAGCAGCGAGACAAGGGAATCTTCGGGTGCCGCGGTCGGAACCTTCTCCAGCGGACACGCGATGTCTCGCACCCGGGTCGAGGCTCGGTCTTCTGCCCGTACCTGTTTGACCGCAGGCAGGGTGACCAGCCCGGTGAGGCGGCCATCGAGATCATGGGTGGGAAAGGTGGTGTGACGGTACCCGAAGATGAAGCGTTCGAGAAGCTCGCCCACGGAAATGTAATCGGGCGCCTGGATCGGATCGTGAGTCATGACCTCGGCCACGGTGACGCGATCCAGCGCCTGGCGCACCACCAGGCCCGACTCCTCGGCCCGAGCCGCGCTCAGCAGGAACCAGCCCAGGAAGACCAACCAGACGCCGCCGACGACGTTTCCCGAAACGAGGAAGTCGATGACCCCGAGCGCGATCAGGAGGAACGCGAACGCCATCCCTACCTGTGCCGCGATCCTCGTGGCCCGAATGCGATCCCCGGTGCGCGCCCACACCACAGAGCGCAGCACGCGGCCGCCATCGAGCGGAAAAGCAGGGATCAGGTTGAAGACCGCCAGGATGACGTTGATGCCGCCAAGCCAGTTGGCAGTAGCGGCGGCAAGTCCCGGCGTGCGGCCGGCGGACAGACCGATCCCGATCAGGAAGAACAAACCGCCGAGCACGAAGCTTGTGAGCGGACCGACCACGGTGATCAAGGCCTCGGCTGTGGCGGAGTGGGCGTCCCCGCTCAGGCGCGAGACACCACCGAACAGCCAGAGCGTGATCCCGTCGACCCGCACTCCACGCCGCTGGGCGACCACCGAGTGAGCAAGCTCGTGCGCCAGCAGCGAGAGCACGAAGAGGACGGCTGCTGTGATGCCCGCGGCCCAGTACCAGCCCGCCGCCCGCCCCGGAACCTCCGACGGGAAGATTCCGCTGGCGAGGCTCCACGCGATCAGCGCGACCACAAGCAGCAGGCTCCAGTTGAGACCTATCTTGATGCCCGCGACGCGACCCAAGCTCAGGCTGTCGTCCACAGCCCCTGGATACTATCGCGTTCATCTTTACGTGCGCACCGACAGCCCGATCAATCGGAATGAAAGAGGGCTGAGTGCCGGGCGAGCTCAAGGGCGCTGCGAGTAGGTACAACTGCCAGCAGTGCGCCCGGTCACGGCGTCCGGCTCCGCCTCGCACCCGCAGGCGGGATGTCGTGACCGAAAGGCCGGCTCCTCGAGTTGCAGCGTGGCGTGCCGGACCCGAAACCGCTCACCCAGGAGGCGCTGGAGGGTCGCAAGCGTCTCGCCGGAGGGCGGCACCGAACCGACCTCGACGTGTGCGGTCAGGCTGACGTAACCGGATGTGATGGACCAGGCGTGCAGGTCGTGAACACCCTCCACGCCGGGCACCTCCCGCATGACCCTGATGACCTGGGGTAGATCGAGTTCGACGGGTGTGCCCTCGAGCAGGATCTGGACCGCCCCCCAGAGCAGGTTCCAGATAGCCGGCAACAGGGCAAGTCCGATCGCCGCCGAGAGTATGGGGTCCGCGTAATACCAGTGGGCGAAGAGGATGATCAGGCTGGCGCCGATGACGCCGACCGAACCGAGCAGATCCACGAGGACCTCGAGAAAGGCACCCCGGACGTTGAGGCTCTGCCGGGCGCCTGGATAGAGCAGCCAGACGCCGACCACGTTGACGCCGAGGCCCACGGTTGCGACCGCCATCATTGGCCCGCTCTGGATGGCCGGTGGGCTCGCAAAGCGGAGTACGGCCTGGTAAAGGATGTACCCGGAAAGGGCGACCAGCATCACTCCATTGGAGAGTGCCGCCAGCACCTCGACCCGCAGGTAGCCGTAGGTCCGCTCCGGCGTCGGTGGCCTTTCGGCGATCCAGATGGCAGCCAGCGCCCAGCTCAGCGCGAGCACGTCGGTCAGCATGTGCCCGGCGTCCGCGATCAGAGCGAGGCTGCCGGTGAAATAGCCACCCAGAGCTTCGACTACCATGTAGACGGCGGTGAGCGCGAGCGCGACCGCCAGCCGCGGACGATATATCGCTGCCGCCGATCCGTTGCCGGGACTCACCGCGGCTCATGCGGCATGCCGGCGAGCGGCCTGAGCGCGTTGACGCCAGCCACGATCGTCGAGCCATTGCTGATCAGGGTCGCGGACAGGGGGTTCAGGCGCCCGGCGGTCGCCAGCAGCATGCCGACAGTGTTCGGGATGGCCACCAGGCCGATGTTCTCGCTGATCAGCCCCATCGCCGACCGGGCGAGTCGGACGGCCCTGGCCATATCCTCCAGGTTCTCCGTCAGCAGGACGATGTCGGCCGTCTCCCGAGCTAGATCGGCGCCTCTGGGCACGGCCACGCTGACGTTGGCCTCCGCCATGGCCGGAGCGTCATTGATGCCATCGCCGACGACGGCCACACGTCTGCCTTTGTCACGAAGCCGGCGCACCAGCGCCACCTTGTCCTCAGGCATCAGCCTGGCGCTGTATCCATCCAGGCCCAGGTGACGGGTGACTGCGGCGGCGGCTGCACTGTTGTCCCCGGTAGCGAGCCAGATCTGCCGCACTCCGGCCCGCCTGAGCCGGTCGACGGCGCCACGAGCGCTCGCGCGGACCGTGTCCTTGAGGCGGATGCGGGCCACATATTGCCCATCGACCGAGACGTGGATCGCCATGGAGTCGGAAGCGCGAGCAGAAGGCAGAGTCACGCCGCTCGCCTCCAGAAGGCGGCGGTCGCCGACCTGCAGCCTGTGTCCATCCACGAGCGCTTCCACACCCCCGCCGGCGCGGTAGCTGAGCCACTCTGGCTCGGGCAGCTCGAGCCCGCGGCGGCGCGCGGCCCGGCGGATCGCCCTGGCGATCGGATGCGGAACGTGGCCCTCGGCTGCGGCCGCCAGGCGCAGAACGGTCTCGGGCTGAACGCCGTCCGCGGCAACCACCCCGAGCACGGAGATCTGGCCGCTGGTGAGAGTGCCCGTCTTATCGAACACGATGGTGTCGGCCCGAGCGAGCTCCTCCACCGCCCGACCACTCTTGAACAGGATCCCCTGCCTGGCCCCGGCCACCATGGTGGTCAGTACCGTGGTCGGGATCGCGATCCGAATGCCGGTCCCATAGTCGAAGATCAGCATCGCTATCGCCCGGCTGAGTTGCTGCGTCGCCGCCACGGCCAGCCCAGACGCAACCAGGACCGGTAGGACGAAGCGGTCGGCGATACGGCGGGCGAGGTCTGCGACCTGGGTCTCTGCCGCCAGCGCCTCTTCAATCGCCTCCGCCAGCCGGCCGGCCCGTGTCTGGTTTCCCACAGCCGTCACCTCCACGACGATTCGCCCATCGCTCAGCGACGTGCCGGCCAGCACCGCGCCTCCCGACACCAGGTCGTGGGGGATCGACTCGCCGGTCCAGCTACGCATGTCGAGAACGCCTGATCCGCCCACCACGACGCCGTCCACGGGGATGCTCTCACCCGGGTAGACGACCACCTGGTCGCCGATCGAAACGGCCTCGATCGGCAGGCGAGGCTCGCTGCCGTTGTTACGCACTCGCACGCCGTGCGGGCTCACGCCCATCCAGCCTCTGATCGCGCGGCGAGCTCGGCCGGCGGCGCGGTGGCGGATGCGCTCGCCTGTCTCGATGAGCATGACCGAGACGCCGCCCGCCAGCACGTTCCCGGTTCCGAGCAGCAGCGCGATCGCGATGGTGTCGAGGACGTCGACGTTCAACTCCCGGCGCAGCACGCTGCTCGCAGCCCGGCGCAGGATCGGCAGTGCGCAGACGCCGACGATCAGGCCCGACACAGCGCCTGCGCCTGCCAGCCCGGCCGCCAGCGCCGCCGCCGGGGCCAGGAACTCCCGCCACAGGGGCCTGGACCTGGCCCCGTCAGGCGGTGCCTGATCCGGGACTGCCGGACGAAGTCCCTTTGCGATCTCCTCGAATTCAGTCTCGGGGCGGAAGTTGACAGTGAGAGAGCGGGCTGCGGCGGTCCAGCGCACCTCGGTCACCTCCGGGTGGAGGCCCAGCGCAGCTGCGATCAGTTCGCCGCGCGGAGCGTCGGCCGGGTCGACCCGGACGCGGACCCGCCCCGGGAGCCTGTGGACAACGGTGAACCGGAAGCGCAGCCGCGACTGGCGCCCAGGGCGCTGATCCGCGGCCAGCATCCCGGCGCCGAGCGTCGAGGTCGAACTCCTCGCAGCCACCCCGTCAGCCGGCCGGGCGGCCTGGCGACCCCCGCGCCCTGGGGGCGTGCTCAGGGTAGAGCTTCAGAAAGGAGTCGAAGCCGTAATAGAGGAGGACATACCACGGGATCGTCCCCAGGGTGAAGCCCTGCCTGCTGACCTGCCGGATGCCTGCCGCGATGAAGGCTGCCGGTACCAGCCAGCGAAGGCTGAAGCGCTGACCGCTGGCCCTTCTGAGCCGGCTGTCGGCCTTCTTGACCACCAGAACGAGCGATTCCACGCCCGCACCCGGGGCCTCCCATCCGGCCGCCCCTGCCACCACATCCAGGACCTCACTGAGCGCCTCCTCGAGGGCCTTGGCGTCCTTGCCCACCAACAGCACCGAGCCGGTGCGATGATTCACCTCGACGTTCTCGACCGCCGGGTGGGAGCTCAGCTTCCGTCGCACGACGTCCATGTGCTCAGCGGAGCGATCCTCACGCGACACCCTCACCCGCACTCTGCCGTGGGAGTGGTGCTCGAGCCGCGCCCTCAGCCTGGGCTCTGACCCGACCGCGGCCATTTCAGCTGACCCGGCTTCGGCCGGCTCGTGGGCGGGGCCGCGCCGCTGGGCGGCCTGAACCGTCAGGGCGAGCAGCAGGCACTCGAAGCCGCGCGCGCTCGTGCCGCGCTTCCGCGATCAGGTCCTGCGTCTTTTCGTAGGCCTCAGCACCGACTTCCTGTGCTCGGTCTGCGACGTCCATACATACTCTCACGACCCTGACAGCCACCGGCCGCAAAGCCTCCGCGAAGGCGGTGCCGATCGCAATGCCTGCAAAAAGCCACAGACCCCCGGGTAGGATCTCTTCGACGATTTCATCGAGCATGGACGCTCTCCTTGTTCCCTGGTGCTCGGGACGATCGAGTATCGAGTAGTTACAAAGCTGGGTGAAGGCTGGACGAAGGCCGCGAAATCAGGGCCTTCGGGGGTCGCCACAGGTCACCAGGCGCACAGCCCTTGCGCTCACCTGGCCATGCCGTGCCTGCCATGAAGGACCAACCTGGCGGCAAACCTTCGATTTTCGTGGACGGTCCTGGTGAGCTGGGGCGCCATCGGCGCTGGTTCCGCGGTTTTTCACGATCACCTACGCCAATGCCACTACATTTTTGACCCGTTTGTGAACTTGCCGTTGACCTACCGGCTCTAGTCTCAATCACAGCGCCGGCCATCTGCCCTGCTGCAGTGGCGGCTCGAACTGCGGACACTGGCGATCGTGGAAAGCGGGCCTCTAGCCTCGATCGTTATTCAGTCTGGACGCGGTCGAACGTTGCTAACTCGTGGTAATCAATGGTCCGCGTCGAACGCCGGCGCTCGCGAGGCACGCACCGCCTGCCACAGCGTCGAGGTCAGGTTGACGGCGGCGAGAATCCCAAGCAGCGCCAGGGCCCCCAGGAATCCGAAGCCCGTGCCGACGTAGCTGGACGCGGTCTTGCCGCTCGGCAACGGCGCGGTCAGGCCGCTCACGATCCGGTCGGTCAGCTCGCGCCTGACCTCCAGTTGCGCGAAGATCAGTAAGGCGGCGGTCACCGCCGCCCACGCGGCGACCGTGCGTGCGCCCCGGCGGCCGGTCAGCAAACTGAGCGGGACGCCGGCGATAGCGACGAGTAGCGCCAGAAGCGCGAGCGGCTGGAAGCCAAGTTGACCGTCGTTCGGCAGGGCCTCCGGGCGAGTGGGCTTGTCAGGAGGATTGACGGCCGGCACCGCGTCGAGCGCGATGTCGAGGCCGCGGTATACGGTCGAGGAGCCGGCGGCGCCGCGGCCGAAACCGCCCGGCACACTGCAGGAGGTCGACGCGAAGGGGAGCGCGAAGCAGAGAACGACCAGCAGAAAGAGTGCGGCAGAAATCCAGCACCGCACGCCCCACACGCCGGCGGCGTGGGCCGGTGGCTCCGGCTCCACCGCCGTGGAGGGCCCTCGAGGCGCTTCCTCAGCGACCGCCGCGTCGCTCACGGCGTGAGACAGTACACCATTCGATGGCGCGAACGTGGTGTGTACTCAAGCGCGGATCGAGACTAAGCGCTCCGGTAGAGCTTGGTGATCACGAACTCCCGATGGCCGAGCGATTCGGCGCAGGTGAGCCGTCCGCTCGCCACGCGGTCCATGAGCCGCATGAGGCGGTCGCCGGCTTCCCGGAGGTTGTACTCGCCCCAGAGTAAGCCAGAGACGTCCAG
>DATFWQ010000081.1:0-2055 GCA_035259145.1 Candidatus Dormiibacterota bacterium
GGACGCTGACCGGCGACGTTTCGGGCTCCGCTTCGGGCCGCTCGCGACGCCGCCGGATGGCGATCATGCCGCCGATCAGGGCCAGCACGGCCGCGATCGCGCCCCCCAGGTAGCCACCCACGTTGTTCCGGCTCGGCAGACCCGCGCTCTCGCCGGTAGGCAGCCCGTAGACCTCCGGCTTGTCCATAAGCAAGAAGAAGGCGTTGAGCCCACCGTAGACGGACGTGTCCCGGCCGTACAGCTGAGCGTTCGAGTAGCCGACCTGGCGGAGCTGGGCCAGCCGCTTGTCGGCCGTGGCCTGCAGGTCCGTGAGGTTGCCGAACTGGATCGACTGGGTGGGACATGCCTTGGCGCAGGCCGGCGTCATATCGTTCTGAAGCCGGTCGTAGCAGAGGGTGCACTTGTGGACGGTACCGGTCTTCTCGCTGAAGCCGATCACTCCGTAGGGGCAGGCCGAGATGCAGTTGCGGCAGCCGTTGCACGTCTCCTGCTGGATGAAGACGGTGTCGAACTCGGTCCGGACGATGGCGTTGGTGGGGCAGACCTCCAGACAGGAAGCGTGCTGGCAGTGCTTGCACACGTCCGACATCATCAGCCAGGCCTGCCCGTCGCCGACCGTGGTGGCGGCGGTCAGCGAGCTTGGCTCGATGAACTTGACATGGCGCCAGTTTTCGGCGTCCAGCTTGCCGGTGTTGTCGAAGCTGTCGGCGAGGAACTTCGGCGGGTTGCCCTTGAGCTGGTTCCACTCCTTGCACGCCACCTCGCAGGCCTTGCAGCCGATGCATACGCTCGTGTCGGTGAAGAAGCCCTTGGCTTGAGCCATCAGTTACACCCCACGCTGCGGGTAGGCCCGGCTTTGCCGGGCCGGTTGAGTTGTGTCCGGTGCCGCCCAGACGTTGCCCCCAGAGGAGGGGGTTCGGAGGGGGGACCCTGGTTCCCCCTGCTGATGCTGGTGTCGGTGAAGAAGCCCTTCGCTTGAGCCATCAGCCTTACATCCCCATCAGGTTGGGCACGACCTTGCTGAGGCCGCGCTCCTTGGCATAGAGGTCGAGCGGCAGAGCGGCCATTTCGTCCACGACCGGCACTGCTGCCGCGTCACGCCTGAGGTCGACGCCGATCAGGTAACGCTTGCAGGTGTCGCAGCCCTCGATCCGAAGATGCGGCAGCTGCTCGGCCTCCGAATAGACCGGCAGGCGGCCCGACGTCTCCTCACCGCAGGCGGCGCAGACCATGCGCGGATGGATCCACTCAGCGGCGCAGCGAGCGCAGACCAGCCGCCTGGGGCCGGTCACGAGGGCGTCGCCCGAGGCCGCGGAGTAGGAGAGCTGGGGCAGGCCGCCGCACTGCGGGCAGCTCCTTCCTTCGCCTCCCGTCGGGATCGTTGCCCCAGCGGGCATCGCCTCCAGCACCGGTGCGCATGAAGCACGGGCGAGGTAGCGGTCGACGACCGCCTGCTCGGCTCCGCGCAGCCAGCGGCCTACGAGGTCGTCAACGTCGGCGCTGTGGAACCGAGCGACGACCGCCTCCGCCAGAGCGGGCGGGCCGGCCGCCACCGTCGCCTCGACAACGCGGGGCAGCAGCTCGCGGGCGAGCAGGCTCGGCGTGGCGTCGTCGCTGGCCTCGGGCATGCGGGACGCCGCGGCTTCGAAGGCAGGCTCCTGGACATCGAGAAGGGCCAGGTAGAGAGTCAGCACTTCAGCCGCGAACGGATACCGCAACCGCAGCTGCTCGGCCCGGCGCCGGCGCGCGGGCCACGGCGAGGGGGCAACCGCAGCGGGCTGCTCCATCACATCTTCTCCACGTTCACGAGGAACGCCTTGAACTCGGGAGTCCTCGCGTTCGCGTCTCCCACGAAGGGCGTCAGCGCGTTGGCAAGCCAGTGGTCGCCTTTACTCAGGCCGACGAACCCCCAGTGGATGGGGATGCCCACCTGGTAGACCTTCTGCCCGCCGACGGTGATCGGCCCGAGGCGCCTGGTAACCAGCGCCAGCACCTCGAGCTTGCCGCGCTGCGACCTCACGCGCACCCGGTCTCCGCTCTTGATCTTGAGCTCCT
>DATFWQ010000082.1:0-8658 GCA_035259145.1 Candidatus Dormiibacterota bacterium
TGTGCCGCCCACTTCCGTCTCACCAGCTCCCGATGCCAGCGCAGCATTGTCACCGGGCTGGGCAGTAAGGATCGCCAGGATGGCCTGGGCAGAAACCGGCTGACAGCAGCCAGCAGGAGTCGATCGGTTGGCTGCCAGCGTGGCGGGCCAGCCTGACGCTCGAGTACCCGCAGCTTGTGGCGCAGGACCAGGACTTCGGCGCGAAGCCTGGCGTCAGTCCGGTCGCGATAGATCAGGACGTCGATCATGAGGCGGGCCAAGGCGTAGAAGAGCGAGTACAACACGATCCCGGCGCTATCGCAGGCTTCCCGCCGCCTGGACATGGACTCCCGGCGGAGCTGAACCGCCGGTTGGATCCGTCAACTCAGGACAGACAGCACGGCCCAATCCGAACCGACGCTGGTGGATGTGGCCCCACACGTGCTGGTAGGCCTCCACCTCTCGCCGGCTGGGGGGAAACCCCATGGCCGGTGGGATGGGGGCGGGGAGGAGACGGGCGAAGCCGTCATACACCCAGGGGATCCGCGCCCGGGACCTACAGTGGGGACGTACCGCACCTCCCTGCTACCCGATAAGTAGCCCCCTCCCGAGACGATCGGTGACCCGGTTGCGCTGAGCCACTGGAATGACGGTCAGGAAGGCCATCGCGGTACGGAGTGATCGAATGCTCACTTTGGCTGTAGTGCTTGATCGACGTTTGTGAGGGCTAGCGTCTGGCCGGCCGCCATCAGAAGCGTCTGGTCGGCGGAATCGGCCGACCACTTCATCGTCACCGACTGCTTGACGCTGTGGGTGTCCCACCTGTTCATGGCGGGAGTCGAAGAGGGAGTCATCCAGCAGGCTGCTCGTAACGTGGCCATCGAGCTCCAAAGACGGCGCGGAGTCGTTGTGTCGAATGAGGTCGGCCTGGGAGTGCGTCCGGCCTACGAGCTGGGCAGGAGATTCCTGCGCAGTCACGGACTTGCCGCTGCACGCCCCTCCCAGCAGCAGGATTTATCCCACTTAGAAATCGATCCCCCGACGCGCGCGGATGCCTCGATCGTAGGCGTGGCGCACCTTGACCATCTCGGTCACTGTGTCCGCGACCTCGATTAACGGCTGAGGCGCATCCCGGCCGGTTGCGATCACGTTGACTTTGGGCGGTCGCCGGCGGATTGCGTCGATGACCTCCGCGGCGTCGATCCATCCCCAATTCATCGGATAGGTGATCTCGTCGAGGACGACCAACTGGTATTCGCCGCCGGCGATGGCTGCCGCGGCGAGCTGCCAGGCCGCAGCCGCTCGGCCCTCGCTTCGATCCAGGTCCGGCGACTCCCACGTGAATCCATCTCCGCCCTTGAGCCAGTCGACGCCAAGCTGACGGCCGACTTTCTCCTCACCCACCTTCCACTTGTTCGACTTGATGAACTGGATGACGCAAACGCGCCAGTCACGCGCGACGGCGCGCATGATCACGCCGAACGCCGCCGTCGACTTGCCCTTGCCGTCACCTGTGTTGACCAGGACCAGAGAACGGGGAGTGACCGCCGGCGGCGGAGGTGGTTTCGGGGGCGCGACGCCGGGTTTGTGCACGGTCATCGAGCTCGGGCCAGGCGCAGCAAGTGCGGTACATCGAGACACTGCTCGATCGCGTCCGCGAGCGCATCGAAGGTCTCATCCAGCGTCCGATCCGGTTGCGCATGGAACAAGTCATCGAGGACACGGGGCTCTTCGAACAAGCCATGCAGATAGATTCCGAGCACGTTGCCACTCGCGTAGCCAAGGCCATCTGGCAGCGCCTCCTCGATCGCCGCCGTGGATTCAGTCTGTCCGTGCCGTATCTGATAACCCGAAATCTGTTTCCCAGAAAGCACGACCCAGGCGCCAGCCAGCGAGTTGAAGCGGGTCGTCGTCCGCTCGACGTGCTTTGAGGCTGCAAAGTGCGTGCGCAGTGGCAGCAGGCCGAGGCCTTTTCCTGACCCGTCGACGCCTCCCTCGTCCTCGATCGTCTGACCGAGCATCTGCATGCCACCACAGATGCCGAGGATTAGCCTTCCTGCGCGAGCTCGCTTCGCAATGCTGTCGGACAGGCCGTTTCTCGTGAGCCAGGAAAGGTCGAGAGCAACATGCTTGGAACCGGGTAGAACCACCAAGTCACAGCTATCGATCTGCTCGGGTCGATCCACCCATCGCAGATCGGCCACCTGTTCGAGAAGCTTGAACTCGTCCAGGTTGGACGCTGTCGGGTATCGGACCACACCCACGGAGGCTCGACCGTTGCGGCCGGTTGGAGAAGCCGCCCCGTCCTCGTCGGGCAAGCCGTGCTCGAGCCAGGGAATGACGCCGAGCATGGGAACGCCGGTCATGCGTTCCAGGTTCTCAGGGCCCGGCGCCAGCAACTCCAGATCGCCGCGAAATTTGTTGACCACAAAGCCTGACAGCAATGCGCGTTCGGATTCGCCAAGCATCGCCCACGTGCCGTAGAGATGAGCGAAGGCACCGCCGCGATCGATGTCCGCCACGAGCACGACGCGCGCGTTCGCCGCCATCGCCGTCCGCATGTTCGCCAGATCGGTGTCGCGTAGGTTGGTCTCAGCGGGGCTCCCCGCTCCCTCGATCAGCACCACCTCATGACCCGCCATCAGCTTCTGCAGCGACTGCTCAATGACAGGCCACAGCAACGATCCTCGGCGTCGCCACGGCAGCCGGCTCAGCTCAAGGTCGGGCCTGCCCAGGATGACTACCTGGCTTCGATTCTCGCCTTCGGGCTTGACCAGGACCGGATTCATGATCACGTCAGGTTCAATTCGCGCGGCGAGCGCCTGCAGGTATTGAGCCGTTCCGATCTCCCCGCCCTCGACGGCGCGCGCGTTGTTGGACATGTTCTGGGCTTTGAACGGGGCCACGTCCACCCCACGTCGATGAAACGCGCGCGCGAGTGCAGTCGTGATGAGACTCTTGCCAGCCCAGCTGGAGGTGGCCTGTACCATCAATGCGCCCATCAGCTCTCCTTGCGAAGCGGCAGCACGAACAGGCTGCCGTTCTCACGGATGACGCGAATGCGAGCTCCGTAGTGAGCGGCGATGGCCTGCTCGGACAGCACGGCTTGGGGGCTGCCTTCGGCCACAATCCGGCCTTGATCGATCAGCAGCAACCTGTCCGCGTACTGACCGGCAAGGCTGAGGTCGTGCATCGCAGAAACCACTGTGAGCCCAGACTCGCGGCGAAGCCCGTCGATCAGCTCAAGAGCTTCCTGCTGGCGACCCAGGTCGAGAGCGCTGGTCGGCTCGTCGAGGAGCAGGATCGGGGCTTCCTGTGCCAGGGCACGAGCCAGCACCGTGCGCTGCAACTCGCCACCGCTCAATGAGCCGAGCAAGCGATCGCTGAAGTGACGCAAGTCCAAACGTGCCATCGCACGCTCAGCCGCCAGTCGGTCCGACAGCCTTTCAGTTGCGAAGTAGCCGATGTGCGGCGTCCTTCCGAGCAGCACATACTCGGCCACGGTCAGTTCGGAAGGCGTGGTCGGTCGTTGAGGCACGAGGGCGATCAGCATTGCCAGCTGGCGCCTCGCGAGGGAGCCGACGTCTTGATCCTGCACGCTGGCGCCCCCTGTGAAGGCGACCAGTCCGGCCAGCGCCCGCAGCAGGGTCGACTTGCCCGCGCCGTTGGGTCCGATCAATGCCACCCATTCGCCGTGCTCGACTGTGGCAGTGACTTCGGACAGAACCAGAGAGCGTCCAAAGGTCACGGATAAACCTCGAAGCTCCAGCGCCGCGCTCACAAAGCCCTCCTTTTTGAGGTCCTCAGGAGGACGGCGAAAAACGGAGCTCCGAAGAATGCCGTGACCACTCCGATAGGCAACTCGGCGGGCGACATCAGGCTGCGCGCCAGGACGTCGGCCAGTACAAGGAATCCGGCACCAATCAGGAGCGAGAGCGGGATGATCGCTCGATAGCCAGGGGAAACCAACAGCCGGACGGTGTGGGGCACGATGATCCCGACGAAGCCGATCAGGCCGCTAACTGCCACGGCGGCGGCGGTGCCGGCGGTGGCGACCAGTACGAGCAGCAGGCGTGCTCGCCGCGGGTTGAGACCCAGGCTCGCCGCCTCGTCGTCCCCCAGGCTGAGCACGTCGAGAACCCGCCGGTGCATGAAGATCACGGCTGAGCTCACGGCGATGTATGGGGCGATGACCACGACGGCGTGCCAGTCGGCGGCACCGAAGCCGCCAAGGATCCACGCGTAGACGTCGCGGAGCGTGTCTGATCGCTGCTGCTGAACGAAGGTCTGGATCGCCGTCATGAAGAGGGCGACGATCAGCCCAGCAAGGATCAGGGTGCTCGTGCTCCGTGCGCCATCGGCGGAGCGACCCAGCACATACGCACCACCCACCGCCAGCGCAGCGCCGGCGAAGGCCGCCACGGGCAGCAGCACGCCGCCATGGCTTCCGGCTCCCCAGTACGCGATGGCAAGTGTGGCGCCGAGGCCCGCCCCGGCCGCAACCCCGAGCAGATATGGGTCGGCGAGTGGATTGCGGAACACTCCCTGGTAGGCTGAGCCGGCGATCGCCAGCATGCCGCCCACCAGGGCGGCGAGAATCACACGTGGGCCGCGCACCTGCCAAAGGATGGCTTCGTCGACGCCGCGCAGCGGACTGGATATGTGGAGAAAGGGCAGGTGTGAGAGCACCGATCCGATGATCGAGGCGGGTCCAATCTGGGCGGGCCCAACGGCGAGCGCTCCGAGGAGCGATCCCACCAGAAAGATCACTGCCGCCAGTCCCCATACGACTGACACCCCACGCGATCTGACTGCGGCGTGCGGTAACGCCTTGGCCCAACTGGTAGCGCTCCGCTTCTGAACGTCTGTTTTGGCGGGATTCTCAGTGGCGCCCTCCTTCTCGGCAAAGGCCGCAAGACATGTGGGACACAGGCAATCGACGCTCACGGCACGGATGGCCGCTAGCGTCTCCGGTCGCAACAGGACTGCCTCACACCAACAGCCGGGCTCGCCATGACCACACCCGAAGCGCCGCCCGCAGCGAGCGCAGGTCTTGATCACTCGCTGTACTTCCTGGCGCAGTGGCTCGAGCATCTCTTGTTACGTCGCTTCGAGCAATTTCTTCAGAGCATCGGCGACGGCCTGCAGGAAGAGGACGATGCGCGGTCCCCACTGCGAGGCAATCTCGTCCTTTACCGGCACGACGGCGCCCGTCTGGACCGCCTTGATGGCGCTCCAGCCCGGTCGCGAGCGCACCGTGTCGAGGCTCTGACCGCAACACACCGTATCAGCCAGCACTATCAGATCGGGGTTGGTCGAGATGATGTACTCCGCCGAGAGTTGAGGGTAGTCGCTCGAGCCGGGCGCGCGATCCGCGACGTTCTGAAGGCCGAGCAGCTTGTACATCTGGCCGATGAAAGTGCGCGAGGTCGCTGAGTAATAGGTCTGATCAAGCTCGTGGTAAACGCTCCGCGGCTTGCTCGGCCGCGTCACCGACCTCAGTATCGATTGGACCTTCTGCTGGATGCCGGACACCACCGACGCGGCCTGGGCCGAGTGGCCGGTCGCCTGTGCGATCTGATTGATCTGGGCATACACGCCTTGCAGGTCGGCGGCGGGTGGTTCGACCAGGGCCGGAACCTGCAGCTTCGCGAGCTGGCCGACGATGCCGTTCGTATCGTCGGAAACGATGACCAGGTCGGGCTGGTAGGAACCAATCGCCTCGATGTTGGGTGTGAACCCCGACAGGTTGGTTCGAGGTGCCTCGGCCGGATAGGTTGAGTACGAGTCAACGGCAACCACCTGGCTACCCGCACCGACTGCGAAGAGATCCTCGGTCGCGGTCCCCGAGAGCGAAACGACGTGTGTCGGCTTGTGGGGAATGGTCACTTTGCCCTTGGCCGTGGTCAACGTGACGGGAAAGCTCTCCGTAGTGGCAGCGCTCGATCCTGCGCTGCCGCCGCAGCCGGCCAGAACGATCAGAAGAAACGAAAAAACAAGTTGGCAAAGCAGCTTGCGTCTCGCCACCGGAACCTCCTCATTCACTTGCTCGTGAAAGGGAGAGGGCTTGCCGGCTTGTGCCGGGCTCGCCGCCCTTACCACGAAGGCTGCCAGCACTCAGCGCTGCTCAGGCGACCTGGCTTGTCCCCTCTCCTGGGGGCATCACAGTTGCGGGACAGCGCCGGATTCGCACCGGCTTCGCTGATACAGCACCGGTCGAGCTCGAGTGCCCGACCTCGGGAGTATAGGCCCCTAGGAGCGCGGAGAGGCGGCCGCTTTCGTGATTGGCAACTCGGCGTAAGGCAGGCCCGGATCAGGGACGACCTCGGGATGAATGAGGTGTCCGAGCTGACGGATCCCGTCGGCGATCCTGGGCGCCGGGCGCGAGAAGTACGCGTCTCCGTCGACGACGACCGTCCGGACCGGCAGCCGCAGGTCGTGTGTCCGATCGAGCGCCTGCTCGAGGTTAAATCCGCAGGCAGCGACCACGACGAGGTCCGGATGTTCAGCAAGCACGTCCTGCCACGTCGTGGCAAATGAGTATTCGCCCGGTTGGCTGAGGACATTCATGCCGCCGGCGAACTGAACCATTTCGGGGAGCCAATGGCCGGAGCCGTACGGCGGGTCCATCCACTCCGCCACGAACACTCGCGGTCGACCGCGACCCGAGACTGCCTCCCGGACCACTTCCACTTTCGCCCGCATGGTCTGAGCGACTGCGAGGCCACGCTTGCGGACGCCAAGCTTGTCCGACAGCGCGACCACCGAATCCACAACCTGATCCAGGGTTCGCGGATTCATCGAGTAGACCTCGGCTCCGATCGGACATGCGGTCGCCAGATCTCCGCTCGAGACGGCGCAGACCTCGCAGAGGTCCTGGGTGATCACCAGGTCAGGTCGAAGGTCGACCATCAGTTGGGCGTCGATCGCATAGAGCGAGTGGCTCTTCGACTTGGCGGCGGTGAAAATCTCGTCGATCTGGGCGCTGGTCAGGCCCGCAACATCGACTCGCGTGCGCGCAACAATCGGCTTGCTGGCGATTTCGGGCGGCCAGTTGCAGTCCTCTGAGATCCCCACCAGCGAGTCGAGCAGGCCAAGCTCGTCGATCATCTCGGTCGCGCTCGGGAGCAGCGAGACGATCCTCATCACTGAGATGGTAGCTTGAGGCCCGTGCCGTCCCCAACGCACGAGGTCGATTCAAGGCCGCTCAGCGCCATGGTCGTTGCCGGCACCCACAGCGGAGTTGGCAAGACGACTATCACGCTGGGCCTGATCCGAGCTTTCCGGCGCCGCGGTCTGGTCGTCCAGCCGTTCAAGGTCGGACCCGACTTCATAGACCCCCTGCATCACCGACAAGCGGCTGGCCGGACCTCTCGCAACCTCGACGGATGGATGCTCAAGCCCGAAGTCAACCGACAGCGGTTCGCCAGCGCGACGGCTGATGCCGACGTAGCCGTGATCGAGGGGGTCATGGGCCTCTTCGACGGCAGCGAGGGCAAGTCTGATCGCGGCAGCACCGCTGAGATGGCCAAGCTGCTCGATATACCGGTGGTCCTGGTAATAGAGGCCAGCGCCATGGCCCGGAGCGCCGCGGCGGTGATCCATGGCTTCGAGAGTTTCGATCCGGCCCTGAGAATTGCCGGCGTGATTCTGAACAACGTCGGCGGAGCCGTTCACGCCGACATGATCCGAGAAGCCGTTGGCGAAAGCGTTCCAGTCCTCGGCGCACTTCCGCGCAAGGCGGACCTTGTGATTCCCGAACGCCACCTCGGTCTGCACCTGCCCAACGAGGCGCAGGAGGGCTACGTCGATGAGGTCGCAAACATGATCGAGGCCAACGTCGACCTCGACGGGCTACTGGAAACGAGAGTGGCACGAGTGGCAGCACCCCCGTCCCCCACACGTAAGAGGACGCGCGCGCGTATCGGTGTCGCCCACGACGAAGCCTTCTGCTTCTACTACGCCGACAACCTGGAACTTCTCACCGCGGAGGGAGCCGAGCTTGTCGAGTTCTCCCCAATTCGTGATCCGCTACCGGCAAACCTGGACGGTCTGTATTTCGGCGGCGGTTACCCGGAGCTCCACGCCGAACAGCTAGCGAGTAACACGGCAACGACAACCGCCGTCCGCGAATTTGCCGAATCCGGCGGACCGATATACGCCGAATGCGGAGGGCTGATGTATCTGGCCCGGAGTCTGCGTGTCCAGGGCTATGAGTTCCCGCTGTGCGCGATCCTGCCTTTCGGGACGACGATGAACGCTCCCCTCAAGCTGGCATATGTCGAGGTCGAAACGACAGGCGGACTGTTCGCGGCTGGCAAGACCGCTCGAGGACATCTCTTCCACAGGTCGGAGATCCTTGGCTCCCAGCCGGCGTCGCGGTGCTACCGGGTGCGGACCAGTCGCGGCGATGCCGGCGACGAGGGTTACCAGCTGCAAGAAGTGCTGGCCAGCTACGTTCACCTCCACTTCGCGAGCGAACCCGCGCTCGCAGCGGCATTCGTGGATCGGAGTGAGGCGTTCCAGGGTCGCAGCCGCAACTGATTCCTGACTTCAGGTAGCGGGATTCGGCGTCGGTGAGCCCTCCCGGTTGGAAATGCCTGCCTCTTCGAAGGTGGCCATCTCATTGAGAATTGCGACCCCGCACCGAGCGGCGGAAGGGCGATTCACAGCTCCGGT
>DATFWQ010000083.1:0-4403 GCA_035259145.1 Candidatus Dormiibacterota bacterium
GGAGCAGATCGTCAGCCTCACCCGGACGCTGCCCCAAGATGCACCTTTCCATCTGATCGAGCTCGCGCGTCTGCTCTGCGACTGTGACATGGACTATCAGTTCAAGCTCGGACTCGACCTGATCGTCTCCGGACTTGAGGCGAGGCTTCCTTAGCCATCATGGGTGCGGCGCCGGGGAGGACGCCTCCCGATCCGCGGGCAGGACCGACTCCACCTCCCCCGCGGATTCCGCCCTGGAGGAGGACAGGCGCGAGTTGCCCGATCGCCCCGACCTCAACCGGTTGCGCCGCCAGGCGCGAGCCCGCCGCACGTCGTTTGTCATCGCAGATCGCCTCTCGACGGTCCTGGCCGCCGATCGGATCCTGGTGCTGGATCGCGGCCGTCTTGTCGACTCCGGCGCGCACGAGGAGCTGCTCGAGCGCGGCGGTCTCTACAAGACGTTGTATGAACGCCAGTTCCGGGCCGGGGGCCCATCTCAAGGCGGAGTTGGTCCTCAAGCCGGCGTAGGAGGGGGCTTTTGCCTACCGAGGGAGTAGCGAGGCAGCGGAGCCAGCCGCGGCACTAGATGCGTTCCGATCCGACGCGGTCGGGCAACGGTCAGAAATTTTCAATCGGACTGCACCTGACGTCAAGCACCATGGAACGGGCCGGACTCCGATCCTGTCGAGCCACCAAGGTGCTGACGTTCATAGAGCTGGCCAAGCTCCGGCGCGGAATCCATCCCCATTCCGCGCAGTCTCTGCTGCCACTCGCGGCCGGGCCGGCAGCGATCATCGTGCCGCTGGTCGCCACGAGTCGTGCCTTGGCTGGCATCCTGGGCATCGCAATTCTGCACGAGAGGGCGGCCGGCCGACAGTACGCCGGCATTGCCGTCGCGCTAATCGGCGCGGCCCTCCTTCCCCTGAGCTGACTCTCCAGCCCCTCCGGAGTCACGCCGGAGGCTGAGTGCCGAGCGCAGCTCCCCAATCTGGCCCTCGAGCACCAGGCGAAGCTGAGCCTTTGTCGGCGGGCCTTGAGGCCCGTCCTCTGTACGGAATACCCGACAACTCATACCGATCGGCTCTGTGCCGGTTGCAAACGGATCCCGACCGTCGATGAGAATCGTGGGTGAAGCCTCGAAACTCGATTCGCTTGACACCATTTCAGGCGAGTCGATCAGTTTATATTCGAGCGTGATTCCATCTAGTGTCCGGACCCTGGAGTACGTCGGCCAGCCGCCGATCGGCAAGCTTCCAGCGCCGGCATCCGTCAAAGTACTGAAGCGTGATCTTCATTGCGCAATGCCGGGGCTGATGCGGTCGGTCAGAGCGCGGCTCAGCTCGAAGGCTTGCTCGACCGAGAGCAGCTTCGCGTCGGGCTGCTCCGCGATCCACTTCGTGCCGGTTTCCTCAGAGGCAAAGAAGAAGACTCGGTGGCAGAAGCTCTCGATCACGTCGTAGCCGAACGGGCCGTCGGGGACCACCATTGACACCAGGGCGCCAGCCGGATTCACCTCGCGAGCGCCCTCGCGGTCGACAACCAACGAAACATGCTGGCCGCTGATCGGGTCTGTTGCCTCGACGCGGACGGGCTTGCCGATCATGCCCGGGACGAAGAGCGTGTCCAGGGCGCACCAGGCATAGGTCGTGCTGCCATCGATGACAAGCCGATACTCGGGGTCCAGCTTGGCTATGGCGTGACCCCAGAAGCCCACGACTCGGCCTTGCTTGTCTCTGAACACGCCCGGCCATGAGTCCAGCTTCGAGTTGACCTGGTCAACCGTAATCCCGGCAACGTCGGCGATTGCAGCCAGCCCAACCGGCTCGCCGAGGCTCATCAGTCGATAGATGGCCGTGGCCACTCGCTGATCGGTCTCGTCGAGGGTAGGCATTGCCGCCTTGATCGCATCCCCCAACTGTTCAATCGATGTCGCTCCTAGTTCCTCATCTACCTGCGGTGTGGTCATTTGCCTTGCTCCAGTGTTTCCAATCCGCTGCCCCTTTGAGATAATCTCATGATATCCTGCTATCCAGATATGTATTCCGTGCTTCTGGCGCCAAGCTACCGGTCGCAGCGGCACGCTTCTTCCGAGTCCTGGGTGACCCAACCCGTCTCCACATCGTGCAATTGCTCGAGGAGCGCGAGCTGACCGTGAGCGAGCTGGTGGCGGCCGTCGGCCAGCCGCAGCCACGCGTCAGCACCCACCTGGCATGCCTGCGCCACTGCGGATTTGTCACGACTGGGCGGCGCTTCTGGACCTGGTGCGCGTACGACATCCTGGGCATCCTCGGAGCGCTCAAGGCCACCGGCAGCGCGCTCTCGCCAGCCCGGGCGGCCGGACGATCGAGGTTCAGTTCGACCGCGGCCATCCGGTGAACCAGCGATGCGCTGCTCTTCCGGCCGGATGACGAACGGATGAGCTGCTGCGAAAACTTCTACGAGGAGTGGTGTCCCAACAGCAACTTGTTCAGCGACGCTGGGCAGGCGAGAAGATGGGGCGACCCGCGGGGCATGAGCGGACGGGTCATGGGTCTGGCCGAGGCCTCGCGCCTAGGCATGAGTGACTGGGCTGACGTGGTCTAGGAGGTAGCGATGCCAAAGGGAATCGATCGCGAAGGTCTACGACGCATGGTCGCAGCGGGTGCGCAGCTGGTCGAGGTGCTGCCGGCCGAAGAGTATGCGGAGGACCACCTGCCAGGGGCGATCAGCATTCCCCTTAGGCACATCGATGCCGAGGGCGCAAAGGTGCTCGACAAGGATCGAGCGGTGATCGTCTACTGCTGGGACAGTGCTTGAGACATGTCCCCACGAGCCGCGTGGCGGCTCGAGAGCATCGGCTTCCGCGATGTATACGACTACACGGTCGGCAAACTCGACTGGCTGGCCGCGGGCCTGCCCACCGAGGGCACCAATGCCCAGATGCCGCGAGCCGGAGCACTCGCCCGCATGGATGTTCCGACCTGCCGTCTCGACGAGCGGTTGACCGAGGTGCGCCAGCGCGCGCAGGCTGCAGGCTGGAATGCCGCGGTGGTGGTCAACGAGGAGAGGGTGGTATTCGGTCTGCTTCGGGCCAAAGAGCTGGCCGGCGACGGCGAGCAGCTGATTTCAGCAGCGATGCGCCCCGGGCCGAGCACGTTTCGGCCTTATGTGCTGGCAGAAGAGATGGCCAAGACTATGCTCGACCACAAGCTGGAGAGCACGGTAGTCACCACGTCTGACGGCAGGCTGGTCGGCCTGCTTCTGCAAAATGACCTGGTCCCGGCCGCTGGACGCAAAAGCGCGTGAACGAGCCTTCTGCTGGGATTCTCAGGTGCACCTCTTGTGGGCGAGCCATCGAAGCGTGCGCATGCTGCGACGAGCGCGACTGCCCGCCGCCAACCTGCGACCGCTGCCGGACAGAGGCCATCCTGAAAACGATCCGTCCGCAATTCGTGCACCGCGGCGCTTCACTGACCGAAGGAGCCGCGGACCAGGGGTCAGTACCGGCCTAGCGAGCCCCGGCGCTGCGCGCGCTTCGCACTGGCCGAACGCGGCGACGCCGATGACCAGGTAGGTTGAGCTGATGCCGACCATCCAGGCGACGCCGTCGTCGCTCCCGTGGGGAAACGCGCTGCGGCCATCGATCATCACTGCCCCTTAGCGCCACCACTCGCTGGCTGATGGGCGTGAACCTACCAACGTCCTCCGTCCAGCCGGGCAGCTGGCTGAGCGGGATCCGGGCGCCGCTGAAGAAGACCATCAACCTCAGCGGCAGCTCGTGCACCAGCTCAACTCGCCTCCAGGCCAGGACCAGGCCGGCCCCGGATCCGGGAATAGCCCACGCTGCCTACGACGATGAACACCGTGGGACCAGGACCTGGATGTGCCAGGTCAGGTGGAGGTGGACGACGGCGAAAACGACCACTTAGAGGACGACGACCAGGAATCCCGTGTCCAGAACGGTCGCCAGCACTCGGCCGGCAGTCGCCACCAGCCAGGCCGGCTGCGGGCGGGGGTAGACCAGCTCGAGGGTACGGCCTGGAAGAGGTAGGCGGCGTAACCGACCTTCGGCTCGGCGCTGACAGAGCTGTGCTGGTCCTGCGTCGGGCCCGCCACGGAGAGCGACCTTGCGCGGCTCAGGCGCGTGAGCCAGATGCTGACCAGGGACGTGCCCGACGACCTGCTGGCCGTGGCCATGGATCTCTGGTGAGTGCGACCTCGAAGGTTACTTCGAGCTGGGTCTCGGCCTGATGCTGCAGGCCCTCCAGCCGGGCTGACACGACTTCCGCGCCGGGGTCGGACCTGCAAGCCGTCGGGTCAACGCTTCTCCTTGGCGCAGGCGCCCCCGGTCGTCCTCGACAAGCGTCCAGCCGGCGATCAGGTCCTCGGGGTCCACTCCGTCCCATCGGTTCCCTCCGCTTCAACAGCAGGCCCCGCGGGCACTC
>DATFWQ010000084.1:0-12984 GCA_035259145.1 Candidatus Dormiibacterota bacterium
GCGGTAGAACCTGCCCGCGAATGTCGGCGCCTTCTGGCTCCACAGCGTCCGCATGGCTGCGATCGCCTCCTCTGTGCGGGCGGCCCGCTCCTCGAACGGCGCCCCGATCGCCTCGAACTCTTCGCGAAGCCAGCCGATCCCCACGCCCAGCCGCACCCGGCCGCCGGATAGCTGGTCCAGGGTTGCCACCTCCTTGGCGGTGATCAGCGGCGAGCGCTGAGGCAGGATCAGGACGCCGGTGCAAAGGAGCAGGCGGCTTGTGCGGGCGGCGACGTATGCCAGCCAGATGAGAGGATCGGGGACCGGGGAATCCTCGCTGCCCGCCATCCGGCCGGTCTGGCTGTACGGATAGGGCGACTCGTAGCCGGCCGGGATGACGACGTGCTCCACGGTCCAGAGTGAATCGAAGCCGGCAGCCTCGGCGTGCTCGGCCACGGCCACCGCCCCCTCCGGGCGGGTGCTAACCCCGGTGTTGGCGAACATCAGGCCGATGTGCATGGCTCAGGCGTAGTAGCGGTAGATGGCTTCGGCCACGCAGACTGGCTTCTCCTTCCCTTCCACTTCGAAGGTCAGGGCCAGCGTGGCCTGAGCGCCCCCCGCAACGTCCTGCACGTCGACGAGTGTGGCGCCCAGACGGAGGTTGGAGCCGACCGGCACCGGGCTGGGAAAGCGGAGCTTGTTGAGGCCGTAGTTCACCCCCATCGAGATCGCCTCGACACGAAGGATCTCGCCCAGCAGCGGGACTGCGAGTGAGAGGGTCAGGTAGCCGTGGGCGATCGGGCCACCGAACGGCCCCGCCTTGGCTCTCTCGACGTCGACGTGGATCCACTGGTGGTCGCCGGTGGCGTCGGCGAACATGTTGACCTGCTGCTGCGTCACCCGGTGCCAGCCGCTGTAGCCAAGGTGTTCGCCTGCCCTGGCCTTCAGCTCGTCGATGCCGCTGATGATCGTTGCCATGCGGGCACTATAAATGTGCTCGGATGAGTCGGGAAACACGCGTCACCGTCCTCGGGGCCGGGTCATGGGGATCGACCGTCGCCTCGACCGCCGCTCGGCGGGCTCCCACGCTCATCTGGGCGCGCCGCCCGGAGCTCGCGAACGAGATCAACAGCAGGCACACCAACACCGAGTATCTCGCCGGCGAGTCGCTGCACCCGTCGCTCAGGGCGACGGCGTCTCTGGAGGAGGCGGCCGAGCACGCCGACGTCCTCGTGATGGGGGTTCCCTCCCACGGGTTCCGGTCTGTGCTGCAGGCCGCCTCACCCAGCCTGAGGCCGTGGATCCCGATCGTGAGCCTCGCTAAGGGCCTCGAGCAGGGAACGAAAAAGCGCATGTCCCAGGTGATCGGCGACGTCCTGCCCGGCCACCCCGCCGGCGTCCTGACCGGCCCCAACCTGGCTCGGGAGGTCCTGGCAGGATACGCGGCGGCCGCCGTGATCGCGATGCCGGACGCCGCTGTGGCCGAAGCCCTGCAGGCGATCTTCCGGACCTCTATCTTTCGTGTCTACACGAGCCACGACGTCGTGGGATGCGAGGTCGCCGCGGCGACCAAGAACGTTCTTGCCATCGCGGCAGGGATGGCCGAGGGCCTGGGCACCGGCGACAACACCAAGGCGATGGTGATCACACGCTCGCTGGCTGAGCTGACTCGCCTCGGAGTCGCGATGGGCGGCGATCCCAGGACTTTCGCCGGACTGGCCGGGATGGGCGATGTCATCGCCACCTGCACGAGCCCCCTCAGCCGCAACCGGTACGTCGGAGTCGAGCTGGCCAGGGGTCGGAAGCTGGAGGATATCCTGGCGGGGATGAAGATGGTGGCCGAAGGTGTGAGGACGTGCTCCGTCGTCCTCGAGCTCGCGGCCGAGCACGGCGTCGAGATGCCGATTGTCGCGGAGGTGGACGCCGTACTGAACCACGGGCGCACGCCGGAGGACGCGTATCGCGGTCTTCAGCGGATTCCACCGACCAGCGAGCACGGCATCGCGTGAGGGCCGCATGACGCAGCATCGCACCGGGCAGCTCGAAGGTTCGAAGGGGCTCTCGCTCTACTGGCAGGCCTGGCTTCCCGAGGAGACCCCGAGGGCGGTGGTCGTCCTGGCGCACGGCCTGGCCGAGCACGGCGGACGGTACAGCCACGTTGCCGAGCACCTGGTAGCGCACGGCTACGCCGTCTACGCGCTCGATCATCGGGGCCACGGCCGTTCGCAAGGCCGCAGGGCGCAGGTGGGCCGCATGGACTACGTCGTCGACGACCTGCACAGGTTTGCCGCCCAGGTCCGCGAGGACCAGCCGGGCAAGGCGTTCTTTCTCCTGGGTCACAGCATGGGCGGCGGCATAGCACTGGTCTACGCGCTCCAGTATCAGGACGAGCTCAGAGGCCTCGTACTCTCCAGCCCGGCCGTTCTGTTCGATGGCGTTTCCCCGCTTCAGGCTCGGGCGGTCAGGATCCTCTCGGCACTAACGCCGGGCATGCCGCTCCTCACGCTCGACGGCACCGCGGTCAGCCGCGACCCGGAGGTCGTGCGAGCGTATGACGGCGACCCGCTCAACTACCGCGGCAAGATCCCGGTTCGGACCGTGGCCGAGATGATGCGCAGCGCGGAACAGCTCCAGAAAAAGCTGGGGTCGCTGCGCGTTCCCGTCCTCCTGCTTCAAGGTACGGAGGACCGCCTGATTCCGGCGAACGCAAGCCGGCTGGTTCATGACAGGACATCCTCGCTCGACAAGACGCTGCGGCTCTACGACGGCCTCTACCACGAGGTGTTCAACGAGCCGGAGCGCGACCAGGTACTGGCCGACCTCAGCCACTGGCTCGACTGGCACGTCTGAGCGAACGCTCGGCCTTAGGTGTCCTGCCGGGGCCAGCTGGCCAGCGTGTCAAGGTAGAGCTGCCTGACTTCGGCCACGCGCCGGTCCAGATCCTGCACCTTCCAGCCGTCGACGTAGACCGGGGGCAGTACCGCGACGTCGACTTTGCCCGGGCGCACCACGAAAGACTCCTTCCAGAGCAGGTCCCCGGTGTTGCGGAGCACGATCGGGACCAGCGGCACGCCGGCCTGCATGGCGATGTGAAACGCGCCCTTCTTGAAGGGGCCCAGGCGGGGCGTGGCCGAGCGGGTCCCTTCTGGCGCGATGACGACCGAGACGCCGTCTCGCAGCTTCTCGACCACCGGCCCCAGCGCCTGTCTGGCCTGCGCCGAGTCGCCCCGGTCGACGAACGCGACGTTGCCCAGCCACCCGATGGCCGCGAACAGCGGCGTCTTCGCCAGCTCTTTCTTGGCCACACTGGTGAAGTCCTGCCGCACCAGGCGCGCGACCACTATCGCGTCCAGGTAGCTCTGGTGATTGAAGAGAAAGACGGCGGGACGATGTGCCCACAGGTGCTCTTCGCCCGAGACCTCGACGTGCACCCCGGCGAGGGCCAGGACCAGGTCCGGACCGAGCGACGTGATCAGGTTGAACGCCTGCCGCCGGTCCCGGTTGACGAGCAGCCCGATCCCCAGGCCGGTCAGGGTCACGGCACCGGCGCCGTAGATGGTGGCGGCGTTGCGGGCCAGCACAAGCGCGCCGGGCCTGCCCCGGCTGTTGAAGCGCAGCACCGGCCATGCCTTCTCCCGCGCCACTCGAGCCAGCTCGCGCCCGGGGTTGACCGGATGTGGCCGGCCAACCAGCTCCAGGAACCGGACGTCCTCGTCCCCGTTGCCATAGCCGTAGCTGTCGATCAGGTCAAGGCGGCGCCGGCTCGCGAAGCGCCGCACCGCCTCTGCTTTGCCGCGACCCCAGAGGATCGACCCCTTCACCCGCCCCGTAAGCGTGCCCGACACCACCTCGAGCTCGGTGCAGAGCACGTGCTCGATGCCGAGGTCACGGGCGAGGGGGCCGACCTGATAGCGGGTGGCTGACGAGGCGATGGCGACGGTGTGGCCCTGCTTCTGGTGCGCTCGGACCAGCTCGCGCACTTCCGGGTAGACGCTGCCGGCGATCCTCTTGACAAAGAGATGTTCGCTGGCCTTCGCCACGGCGGCCTCGTCGCGCCCGCCGAATGACCTGACAGCGGCTGCGACGATCGCTTCCTCTTCGGCCCGCTTCAGCCCGACGTCGAGCCACGCTCGAAGAAGGTCCACCACCTCGATCGGCGAGACCTCAAGGCGCCGCAGCTGCTCCTGGGCCATGACGGCGGCCGAGTAGCCGTTGATCAGCGTGCCGTCGAAGTCGAAGAAGGCGCCAACCCGCGGGCCGGCCGGCCCGGCGGCGACCTCGTCGACGACGCTGAGGTGATCGTTCAACTCCGCTCACCCGGCTTCAGGTCACCCAGGGCGAGCTCGCGGATCGCCTCGAGGCGCCTGAGGATGGTCGACAGCTCGGCGGCGAAGGCACGCCGGCGCTTCGCCAGGTCGTCCCTACCGGCTGTGGTCAATCCACGGTTGGCAGCCAGCTGCAGCGCGTTCCCGAAGAGCTCTTTCGAAACGGACTCCGGGCTGTGGATCCGCCGCTGAGCCAGGTACTGGCGACCGGTTGCGAGGCACTCGACAATGAACGCGCTTTCGTCGATCGGCGCGTCGGACCCCCGTGCGGCCAGCCGGTCCGCCACCACCCAGTAGGCTTCCACGAAAGAGCCGAGGACCCTGTGAGCCACGTGCAGCCGCGAGCCGGCCAGGGCGGACTGTGCATCGGGGATTGTGCCACCAGAGCTCAAGATCTCCAGCTCGTGCCGGAGCTGATCGGCGTACTCCGCACGCCGGGGAAAGAAGAACTCGAACTTGAGCAGGTCACGCAGCCGCAGCGATTCCTCCCAGGCTTCGGCAAGTGGATCCGAGGACTCTCCCTCCGTCAGCCGTGCCAGAGCCAGCTCCCCCACAGCGCGGTTGACGAAGAAGTGGATGGCGCCGTTTCGATAGAAGGCGGCGACGAGGTGCTGGTCCGGACCGATGGCGTACACAGGCTCGAGGCCCTCCCCGAACGCTTTCACGACACCACTGGCCTCGAGCGCCTTGAGCGTGCGCAAAAGGCCGGCCTCGTCTTTCAGCAGGGCGGGCTCAGTCACCGGCAGCCGGCGCACCTTGACGTAGTCGAGCAGTGGCTGGAGCGTGTCCCTGATCTCGGACAAGGTTAGCGCCCGGTCCGCCACCCCGAGCAGTGCCATCGTGACCAGGGAGTTCGGCGTGATCGGAGTGACGGCGTTTATGCGGTTGCAGACCTCCAGTGCTACCTTCTCCACCGCGAGCTTCGAGTTGGCGGCCTGCAGAGCTTCTCGCAGCGACAGCGGTTCGCCGAAGCGGACGTGGACGGCACCGAACCTGCGGCCCTGCGCGCGGGTGTAGCCGATGAGGAACCGGACGTTCTCCTTCTGCTTGGCTGCGCCGTGGGCCTCTCGGGTCATCCCGGCCACCTCGTACAGCTCGTCGTAGACGATGCTGACGGGCACCAGCGCGATGTCCTGCACCCGACCCTGGCGGAAGGCTTCCACCAGGTACGCGAACAGCCCGAAGCGGGGCGGCCGCAGCTTGCCGGTGCGGGAACGCCCGCCCTCCAGGTACCACTCGAGATTGAACCGTTTCTCTACCAGGTAGCCCAGGTAGTGGCGCAGCGCGAACCTGTAGACGTCGTTGTCGCGGATGCTGCGCCGGATGAAGACGACGCCGGCCCGCCGCACCAGCGGTCCGAGCGGCCAGAAGTCGAGATTTATTCCGCCCAGCCGGTGGTTGGGCGGAAGACCACCCTCGTGAAGGATGAGCCCCAGCACGATCGGGTCGAGGTACGAGCGATGGCTGGGCAGGAAGACAAGCGGCCGGCGCCGATTCAGCTCGCGCAGCCCGTCCAGCCGCCCAGGGTCGAACTCGACGCGGTATGAGCGAAGCAGCCAGCGTTCGAACCTGGCGAAGGCGTCCACACCCAGACGGCTGAGCCTCGCCATCATCTCGTCCAGGTAGCGCAGGGCCTCCTCGGCCACCTCGGACTCCCGGCGTCCGCTGGCCTCACTGAGAGAGGCGATGCCCGCCCAGAAGGACTTGCTCCTGCGGATCTCCTCGCGCACCTGGCTCGGCACCTTGTAGCGGCTGCCGACCAGCTCTCGCTCCGCACGCTCCAGCGCCAGCAAACCCTGGCGCCGCACGAACTTTGCGAATCCCCAGCCGCCCGCCTCGCTCCAGCCGTCGCGCAGCCAGCGCTGGCGGAGCTCGCTGACGTGGGCTGGTTCGCCCACGATGATCGTGTACGGCTCCGGCCCCCGCCGGCGCAGCCCGTGCTGGAGCGCCAGCCAGGGCGCACGGGGAATCCCCTTCGTGAGTCGAGCGACACCTAGGGGGACTACAAGAAGATCGCCCGGTGCTGCCTCGAGTGCAGCCGCGAGCCGGTCTGGCTTGCCGGCCTGCACCGCTTCGGGCTGGTCGGCATCGGGAGGCCGGGCCCCGTCGATCCACGCTCTCAGCGCTCGGCGCTGGCGGGCTCCGGTTGCGAACACGATGAACAGCAGGCGACCGCTCACCGCCGCCGGCCAGCCGGGAGGCGCGGATCGCCCGTCGAGCGCTGCCTTCTTAGCTTCGTGGTAGTCGCGCACCGAGCTTCTCGTGCCCCTATTCAGCCACAACCGGTGCGGAAGCGCGTCGCCATACCGAGCCCATGCTCACCGCCGCTATGATGCCGAAGAAGTGAGCGCCCGGCGCCGAGGTGCACCGCGATCGATCGACTGAGCCCGCTGGATGCAGCGTTCCTCTGGGTCGAGGGTGAGAACAACCCCATGCACGTGGGGTCGGTCGCCATCTTCGAGGGCCCTCCGCCCGGGTACGGCGACCTGGTCCGGCTGGTGGTCGCGAAGCTGCACCTTGTCCCGCGCTATCGACAGAAGGTGCGCTTCGTTCCGCTGGGGCTCGGGCGCCCGGTCTGGGTTGACGACCCGCACTTCCAGATCCTCTATCACCTTCGGCATACGGCCGTCCCGAGGCCAGGGGCTGAGGAGCAGCTGCGAAACCTTGCCGGCCGGGTCCTGGCGCAGCACCTGGACCGGACGAAGCCACTCTGGGAGATCTGGCTGGTCGAGGGACTGCGCGATGACCGCTGGGCGCTCATCGCCAAGACGCACCACTGCATGGTCGACGGAGTCGGCGGAGTAGACCTGTTGAGCGTCCTCTTCGACCAGAGCGCCGACTCGGCACCCCCCGACGAGGTCCCCTGGACGGCCTCACCGGAGCCGACAGACGCGGAGCTCCTCGCTGACGCGTTCGCAGACACACTGCGCTCGCCGCTGACCCGGCTCCAGGCGCTGCCCATCGCCGCCAGGGCGCCGCTGCCAGGCCCGCTCGAGTCGCTCGACGTCTGGCGCGGTATCGTCGCTGCGCTGACCAGGCCTGCGGCAACTCCGGACTCATTGAACGGGCCCATCGGGCCGCACCGGCGCTGGAGCTGGGTCAAATGCTCACTGGGGGATGCCAGGGAGGTCCGTTCCGTGCTCGGCGGGACCGTGAACGACGTCGTCCTGGCCGCCGTCACTCGTGGCTTCCGCGAACTGATCCTGGGGCGCGGCGAAGAGGTCGCCGGCCGCGTCGTCCGCACGATGGTGCCCATCTCAGTCCGCGGCCAGGAGGGGCGCGACGCGCCGGGCAACCAGCTCACGTGCGTCTTCCCGGAGCTTCCCATCAGCGTCGAGGATCCGATCGAGAGGCTCGAGGAGATCCGCCGGCAAACCGTCGGGTTGAAGGAGTCGAAGCAGGCCGTGGCGGCAGGTCAGCTGGCGCAGATGGCGGGGTTTGCGCCGGCGTTATGGCTGGCCCTCACGGGCCGCCTGGCCGCCCGTGTGCCGCAACGTCTGGTCCAGGCCCTGACCAGCAACGTGCCCGGCCCGCAGCAGCCGCTGTACGCGCTGGGCAGGCGGCTCCTCGACTGCTATCCCTACGCTCCCATCGGTGGCAACGCGCGGGTCGGGATCGTGGTCTTCTCATACGCCGGCCAGCTCAACTTTGGAGTTGCCGTCGACTATGACTCGGTGCCGGACGTCGAGGTCCTCTGCCGGGGAATCGAGGCCGGCATCGCCGAGCTGCTCCAGGTCGCCCGGGGCCGGGCCGCGAAGCCAGAGCCAGCGAGCAGGGGCACACAGAAGCGGGCGGTCAGAACGTCATCCCGGTCGGAGACCGGCCTGGGTCCTCAACCTGGGCGCCGTTCGCGCTAGGGGCATGCCTTCCCAGCGTGAGCGGATCCGCATGTCCGACGAAGAGGTCGCGGCGTTCCTGGCCGAGCAGCGCAAGCTACACGTCGCCACCATCAATCGGGACGGCAGCCCCCACCTGATGCCCATGTACTTCGTGCTCGTCGACGGCGCCGTCGCATTCTGGACGTACACGAAGTCGCAGAAGATCCGCAATCTGCAGCGCGACCCGCGCATCGCGGTGATGGCCGAGGCCGGAGACGGCTACTTCGACCTCCGCGGGGTGCAGATCAGCGGTCGGGCGCACCTCACGACGGACGCGGACGCTGTGCTCGAATTCGGGGAGCGCCTTTATGAGCGCCAGTTCGGCCCGCTGGACCCGGCGGCTCGGGCTTCGGTCGCCAGCTCGGCCCGCAAGCGCACTTGCGTCACAGTCGAGCCGATCCACATGGTGTCCTGGGACCACGCCCGGCTTTAACTCGCAGGGGAGGCAGGCCTCCCCTCCAGACCCCCCCCGTGCCGGTGTGGACGGTAGCCGCCTTCCCACCGGTGGTAGGTGACGGGCAGCGTCTGGCAACGTTTGGCGACAAGTCAATCGGCCCGGCAGAGCCGGGCCTACCCGCGCCGCCTCACCAACCTTGTCACCGGGTAATACGGCGGGCGATGTGGAGAACCGCTCCCCAGTGGCGGCGAACGGTTCCGCCTGGCCGGCGGCCCAGACGGAGGCGGATCTCGCCATACAGCTTCTCCCGCTTCCAGCCCGCCATGGCGATGTGGCCGGAGAACGTGTTCAGCAGCTCGATGTAGCCCTCGGCGTCGTAGACGCGCTCCCAGTCGAAGTGCCGGACGCGCACCACCTCGAACAGCCCGCTCGATTCGATCTCTGCTCGGCTCTCCGGCAGCTCCCCAGGACGCGGCCAGACGTAGCCACGCGGGTTGGCCTCGCCGATCCCCTCGTAGACCTCCTGGATCTCCTGAAAGAACGGATCTCCGCCTTCAGGAAACACGTGGGTTGCGTTCCAGAACGCGAGGTGACCACCCGGACGCAGAGCCTGCCAGGCTCTCACGTAGCGGAGCTCTGGATCGATCCAGTTCCACGCCGTGGCGGCGAAAACGAGGTCGAATCGCTCCGCCCTGCCCGGGCGCCACTCCTCGAATCGTCCATCGAGGACCTCCACGTCCAGACCCGCCAGGTTCCGGCGAGCGGCCTCGGCAAGGTGTGCACCAAGCTCGATACAGGTGATCCTAAAGCCGCGCCGCGCCAGGGGCAGGGTGGCCTTCCCGGTCGCGCATCCCACCTCCAGGAGGCGATCGCCGGGTGCCAACCCTGCAACGGCGACCAGGTCGTCCAGCAACTCCTCTGGATAGTCGGGACGGGCCCGCTGGTACAGGTCGGCCGCGCGGTCGAAGCTCCCGCGCAGCGCCTGCCGGTCATCATCGGAAGCCGATGAGTCTCTGCCCACTCCTCATGGCCGCCGGTCGGACACGAGCCACATCGAAAAGAACTGCGAGCCCCCGCCGTAGGCGTGACCGAGCGCCGTCCGGGCGCCGTCGATCTGGTGCTCACCCGCCTGGCTGCGCACCTGCATCGCGGCCTCGGCGAAGCGCAGCATGCCGGACGCTCCGATCGGGTTCGAGGAGAGCACCCCGCCCGACGGGTTGACCGGAAGGTCACCGTCGATGGCGGTCGCGCCTGACACCGTCATCCGCCAGCCGTCGTTCTCCGCGGCGAAGCCGAGATTTTCCATCCACATCGGCTCGAACCAGCTGAATGGCACGTACACCTCGGCGACGTCGATCTCGCGCCTGGGGTGCCTGATCCCCGCCTGCCGGTACAGGTCGGCGGCACACTCCCGGCCGGCCAGCGGGTTGACCTCGTCTCGCCCCGCGAACATGGTTGGCTCGCTGCGCATCGCGGTCCCAACCACCCAGGCAGGCGGCGCGGCCGGGCTGGTCAGCGCATCTTCTGCGGCCAGGACCATTGCGCAGGCGCCATCCGACGAAGGGCAGCACTCCAGGTACCGGATCGGGTCCCAGAGCATGGGCGATTCAGCCACCTTGTTGGCGCTGATGTCTGCCAGGCGCAGGTGCGCGTGCGGGTTGCGAAGCGCGTTCAGCCTGTCCTTGACCGCGACCTGAATGCCCACGTCGGCTGGGGCGCCCGAACGCTCGATGTAGCTCCGGACGATGGGGGCGAAGTAGCCGCCGGCACCGGCAACCACCGGAAGCTGGAACGGGGTGCGGACTGTCAGCGCCCACATGGCGTCGCTGTCCGACTGCTTCTCGAACGCGACGGTGAGCACCCTGCGGTGGACGCCGGCCATGATGAGGCGGGCGGCCACGATCGCGGTCGACCCGCCGACGCTGCCGGCCGTGTGGACGCGGAGCATCGGCTTGCCGGCGGAACCCAGCGCGTCGGCCAGGTAGAGCTCCGGCATCATGACGCCCTCGAACATGTCCGGCGCCTTGCCGATGACCACCGCGTCGACGTCCGCCCAGCCGAGACCTGCGTCGGCGAGCGCCGCCAGCGCGGCTTCGCGGACCAGGCCGGCGATCGAGACGTCGATCCGCTTCGAGGCGTGCCTGGTCTGGCCCACACCGATCACTGCGCAGCGCTCAGGCATTCCCGCGCTCCCCGTCTGAGCGGTTACCGGAAGCCTCGAGGACGCACACCAGGTTCTGCTGCAGGCACGGACCCGACGTCGCGTGGGCGACCGCCCGGCTGGCGGCGCCATCCATCACTCGCCGGGCCGCCTCCCCGATCCGGATCAGCCCCGCCACCATCATGGGGTTCGCGGCCAGGGCTCCGCCGGACGGGTTGACCGTGGTGTGGCCGTCGAGCTGCAGCGCGTCGCGCAGGATCAGCTCCTGGTGGCTGAAGGGGGCGTGCAGCTCGGCTACGTCGACGTGGCCCTCAAAGACGCCGGCGCGCTTAGCGGCGAGCGCGGTCGAAGGCGATTCGGTCAGATCACGAGCGCCCAGCGCGTGGACCTCGATGCGGTGATCGATGCCGGTGATCCAGGCCGGCCGCGCGCTGAGCCGTAGGGTCCGCTCGCCGGCCGCCAGAACAACCACGGCCGCGCCGTCGCTGATCGGAGGACAGTCGTGGCGGCGCAGAGGCGAGACGAGGTAGGGCTCCGCCAGCAGTGCTTCCACCGCGGTCTCGCCGCGCAGCTGGGCGTTCGGATTGCCCAGCGCGTTGCGGCGGCTGCGCGCCACCACCTCGGCCATGTCCGGCTCGGTCACGCGCTCGCTGTCCAGCAGCATTCGCGCCTGCAGGGCGGCCAGGCTGACCGCATCCGGCCAGAGCGGCGCCATCAGGTAAGGGTCCAATTGCAGCGCGAGCAGCTCCCGCAGCGGTCCGGGCGACGATTTGCCGAAGGCGTATACGAGGGCTGTGTCTACGTCGCCAAGCTGGAGCCGCACCCAGGCCTCGTACAGCGCCCAGGCCCCGTCCATCTCGACGTGAGACTCCTCGATCGGCGGCCAGGCCCCGACCGCGTCAAGGGCGTGAACGAACGCGAACGAAGCGCCCGCCAGGTAATCGGAGCTGCCCGAAACGAAAAAGCCGATGTCGGCCCTGGTCAGCCCGCACTCGCCCAGGGCATCACGGACCACCGGCATCAGCATCTCGACCTCGTTGCGGCGATCCTCCCGGCGCACGGACGCTGCCTGGGCGAACGCCACCACCGCCACCGGGCGCGTCACACAGCGCCCTCGTATGGGCGGAAGTGCCGGATGTTCTCCAGGCTCGGCCCCCACTGCTCGCGGGCCTTCCACACGGCCTCCACCCGCATCCCGATCCGGACTTCGGCGGCCGGGATCTCCTGCACGAGGTGCTGGAAGGCGATGTCCGCGCCGTCGAGGAGGATCGACGCGGCCACGTAGGGCATCTCGATCGCGTGGCCGGCGAACGGCACGTTCACGATGCAGAACGTGGTCACCACCCCGCGGTCGGGCAGCTCTACCTCGTCTTCTGTGGGCATGCCGTCGGTCGGGCAGGAGCCGCGGGGTGGGATGTAAACCTTGCGGCAGACCGGGCAGCGCTGGCCGACCAGCTTGCCAGTGGCCACGGCACGCAGGAAGCGCGACGACGCCAGTCCCGGTGTGTAGCTGTACTCGAGCGCGATCGGCGTCTGAATGCTCTTGACCGGCTCGGAGCTCATTCAGGGACGAAGGACTCTATGTCGCGGACGTCGCCGACCCGCTCCGGCCGCCACCGCACGGTGACCCGCATGCCCGTCCGCATGGCACTGGAATCGGCGGCGTCGACCGCGTGGAGCATCGCGGTGTCGGCGCCGTCCAGCCGGATCAGGGCCCAGGCGAAGGGGCGCTGCAGCGGCTGCTTCGGCAGCGGCTCGGCGATCCAGGCCCAGGACACCACCACGCCGCCGGGGCCGACCGGCACCCACTCCTCGAGCGCCCCGGCCGTGACGGGGTCGTACTCCTGGGGCGGCACCAGGACGCGTCCATCTATTGCCCGAATGCCCTCGATCCGGCCCTCCCGCAGGCCGCCCAGGAAATGGCCCAGGACCGGTCCCACCGACCGCCGGTAGGGGTACTCGAGCCGGTGAGGGGCCGAGAGGACTTCGGTCACGCAAGGCGCTCCAGCACGGTGCCCGTGCCCAGCGCGCCGCCGCAGCACATGGAGACCAGTGCCGTGGCGCGGCCCGAGCGCTCCAGCTCATGGAGCGCGGTCGTGATCAGCCGGCTCCCGGTCGCGCCGACCGGGTGGCCGAGCGCGATCGCGCCGCCGCTGACGTTGACCCTCGCCATGTCCGGCTGATGGACGCTCGCCCAGGAGAGGACGACCGAGGCGAAGGCCTCGTTGACCTCGAAGAGGTCGA
>DATFWQ010000085.1:0-8353 GCA_035259145.1 Candidatus Dormiibacterota bacterium
GACGAGCTGCCGCCGCCCCCCGCATACGTGGAGTCGATGTACAGGCAGGTCGTCCCGCACCTGCTCTCGCGCGGCCTGTCAGCAGCACACGTTCGAGCCGGCTGCGCCCGCTGCAACGCCTGCTCCGCCATGAGCGCATTCGAAAGAGCACACAGTGACATCTCCACGAGCCGCCGGCTCCCGGTCCTCGGCACCGGCTGAGACGCCGGTCAACGAGCCCGGGCACTGCGAGATCGCTCGCTCTGCGCCTGACCTGGCCGACCACTTCTCGATCCGCCACCAGGTCTTCGTGGAGGAGCAGCGCATATTCGCCCGAAGCGACCGGGACGAGCACGATCACGATCCTGCGACCGTACACGTGCTCGGCCATTGGGAGGGCCGGCCGGCGGGTGCCGTACGGCTTTACCCGCTTGACGGCCGAGGCCTCTGGAAGGGTGACCGGCTCGCTGTCCTCCCGGCTCTCCGGCAGCAGAGGCTGGGGGAGCTCCTGGTTAGATTCGCGGTGCGGAGTGCCGGGGCCCGCGGTGGGAACCGCATGATCGCCTACATTCAGCTCAGCAACGTCCGCTTCTTCGAGCATCTGGGCTGGCGTCGAGTCGGCGACCCGGTCGCGTACGTGGGCCTGCCGCACCAGCAGATGGACGTTGAGCTCGGCCCCTGAGCCGTCAGAAATCTGTGTCTGCTGGGAGTCCCGCCGGCCGGGCCAGGCCGGTCACGGGTTCCGAGGCGAGGTTCATGAGCGGAGCCTCCTGGCCGTTCAGGCGCGCCCGAAGCCGGCCTGAGCCGTCCAGCGTCCCGATCGGCCGGCAGACGATCCCGCCTGACTCGAATAGCCGCCTGCACTCGTCGGCCCGTCCAGGCGTCGAACAGAGCAGGAAGCCATAGGACGGGAAAGCCTGCAGCCAGAGTCTGAGGCCGACGCCATCGGGCCGCGGCACCGACTCGAGCTCTACGGCGCAGCCGAGGTGGTTCGGCTCCAGCAACATTGCCAGGGAACCCAGCAGTCCGGCCATGCTGACGTCCTTGGCCGCCACGCAGGCGCCGGCCTCGGCCGCCGCGGGCAGAAGCGCCACGTCGTCCCGCATCCGAGCGCCGCGCCGCTCGATGGCGGAAAAGAAGGGAAAGTCCTCACGCATGTCACCGTCCAGGCAAGCCGCCAGCAGCAGCGTCTGGCCTGGCGCGGCGCGGCGTGCTGAGAGCGGCCGGACGGCCCTGCCGAGGATGAACGCCGAGAGGGCAGGCGGCCCGTCGCGAACGGTGAGGTGGCCGCCGACGATCGGCACACCATACAGGGAGGCCGCCTCTCGCATCCCCTCCAGCGCCTGGCGCGCGGCCTCCGGCGGACCGACCAGGGTGTCGACGATTGCGAGGGGCCGCCCCCCCATCGCCGCGATGTCGTTGACGTTGGTGAGAACGGCGGCCACTCCGGCCCCATGGGGATCGGCCGCGACGAAAGGCGGGAATATCGCCTCGCCGGCCACGAGCAAGCATCCCTGTGAGCTGGTGCCTCCCCTTCCCCCGCCGGCGGGCTCAGCCAGGTCACGGTCGCTCAGGATGGCAGCGTCGTCTCCTGGGCCACCAAGCCAGTCACTCGGCCCCAGCACTTCGGTGACCAGTCCAATGGAGGCCTTACCCCGCACCGATGGGTTCTCCTTGAACTGGCGGACGATCAGATCGAGTTCGGTATCGAACTGCAGGCTGTCCCTCCGGCGTCGCTTACACTATACGATCCGCACGTTTACTAAGGAAGACGGATGGACCATCGCAACTTCATGCCTGGGCAGTACAGGGGGGTGTCGGTGACCCAGGTCGACTTTGACCTGGAGGAGCACCGTCTGCGCGCTCATTTCCTTGGTCGAGAGGCATACCGGAGGACCCGCTTCATCGTGGTCAAGCGAGCCGGACGGACGGCGGTGCTCCAGGTGAGCAAGGCATCCACGAATGACCTGTTCTCACCGATCACCGCCGTCGACGTGCTCGCGGGGCCGGCCGAGTGCACCTATCTTGTCGCCCCCGAAGTGGACACGGGCGTTCCCACCCAGGTCGCCGCGGCTGCCCGCCGCCTTGCGCCAGAGGCACGATGCGTGATCGTGCAGGGCCGATATGAGCACGTGAACTTCATGCTCGAGCCGAGCCCAGTCCTGCTCAAGGTGGTGGAGGTCGTGCCGCCCGAGCCACCCAAGCTGATCGACCAGGTGACGCGGATGCTGGCGGTCGCGGAGGATCTGCCCCCCGTCGAGGTGGACCCGGTCGTCGTGGACCTGCACCAGCTCGCCGGCCGCCACCCGGCCGGCGGCTACCTCTTCCCCTGTCGTGGCTCCGGCCTGGCTGCAGACGGCGCGGAGGTCAGCTACCTCGACGAGCGTCCCGACTTCCGGCCCTGGCTGCTCGTAGGTTGCGCCCGTTCACGCGAGATACACAGCTGGTTCTACGGAAGGGACGCCGACTGCGTGGACATGTGCCCCCGGCGCCTGGCGTCTGGGCTGGACGGCAACGTCCTTACCAAGTGCTGCCTCTTCGAGGACCGTCTGGAAAGCGACGGAGACGCGACCATCGTGCCCTGGGGAGCCACCCTGGCCCAGGTTCGCCAGGGTCTCAGCGACCTGCTCAAGAAGGCGGCGCAGGGTTGGTCACCCGCCTGACCGAGTCGGCGCTTTACCGCCACCTCTGGAGCTGCCCTGAACTCGACGCCGTATTCGAGGAGCGCGCACGGCTTCAGGCCTGGCTGAACATCCTGATCGCCCTTGCGGAGGCCCAGGCAGAGCATGGAATCATCCCCGAATCCTCTGCTGCGGCGATCGCGGTCGGGGCGCGGGTTGAGGCCCTCGACCTCGGCTTCGTGGCTGAAGAGACGCGACGATCCGGTCACTCGACGCTCGGCCTCATCCGAGGCCTGATGCGGGTTCTGCCACCGGTCGCTCGCGAGCACGTCTACTATGGCGCGACCGTTCAGGACCTCACGGACACCTGGACTTCGCTGGCCATGAAGGCGGTCGGGGGCTTCGCCTGGCGCGAGCTGCGCACCATCGAGGCGAGTCTGCTCGCGCTGTCCGAGCTGCATCGCGACACCCCGATGCTCGGCCGCACCCACGGACAGCCAGGCTCCCCGATCACGTTCGGGTTCAAGGCCGCTTCCTGGGCGGACGAGGTTCGTCGTCACGTGGAACGGCTCCGGCAAGGTGCTCCGCGCTGGCTGGCCGGTCAACTGGCCGGCGCGGTCGGGACTCTCGCCTTTTTTGGTGACCGCGGCCTCGCCGTCAGGGCGAGCTTCTGCCGCCGGTTGGGGCTGATGGAGCCCGGCATCTCCTGGCTCGTGTCGCGGGACCGGCTCGCCGAGTTCGTCCACGTGCTCGCCATGGTCACCGCCACGCTGGCCAGGATCGGGACGGAGGTGTATGAGCTCCAGCGGCCCGAAATCGGCGAGCTGCGCGAGCGCAGCCGGCCAGACGCGGTGGGCAGCATCACGATGCCTCACAAACGCAATCCCGAAGTGGCGGAGCACCTGGTGACTCTGAGCCGGCTGGTGCGCGCCCAGGCCTATGTGGTCCTGGAGGGTATGGTGCAGGAGCATGAGCGGGACGGCCGTGGTTGGAAGGCGGAGTGGGCAGCCTTCCCCGAAGCCTGCCTGCTCTCGGGCGCCTCGCTGTCGCTGGGCTCGGACATGATCAGGGGGCTCGAGGTGGATGCGGGCCGTATGCGTCTGAATCTTGAGGCGGGGAGCTACTCGGCCAGTGAGCGGCTTCTCGCCGCGATCGCGGCGCGCATCGGCAAGCACGAAGCGCAGCGGCTGCTGCAGGAGCGGCTGGTGAGGGCGTCACAGCGCGGTCAGTCGCTGCTGGGCGCGCTGGCCGCGGACGATCGTCTGGTCGGCGAGTTGCAGAGGCCGGAGGTAGTGGAGCTGCTTCAGCATCCGGACACCGGTTTCGCCGGAGCAATGGTGGACGCGGTCGTCGGACATGCCAGAGTCGCCCGGTCACAGGAGAGCGACGAGTGGCCCTAGGGCGCCCCAGAACCAGTAGGCCCAACTCCCGGCAGAAGGCCCTGTCCAGGCCGCCGATTAGGGCGATCTCCCGGCACCTGGCCCACTTGCACTACAGCTGGGGCGCCACAGTGCTAGGAAGCGGCTTCGCCCAGACCCTCTGCCACGGCAAACTCGAGCTCCGGCCCACCCTTGATGGTGTTCGACACCCAGCAGTATGGAACCGCGTCACGCACCAGCCGCTCCAGTTGAGCTCGTGGCAGGCTGGAGGAGGCTTCGACCCGCATCCTTCGAAACCTTGGCCCCGAATACTCCCCGATGGCGGTGACGGTCAGGTCGGGGGGCAGCTCCACGCCGCCCTTCCTCGCAACATAGGCCATGGCCATCGTGAAGCAGGAGGCGAGGGCGGCCAGCAGCAGCTCCGTCGGCGCCGGCCCGGTGTCCGTCCCGCCCTCGCCTGGCGGCTCGTCTGCCCGCAGCTCGAACTTGTCCCTGGCCACGATCCGGCAGCTGTACCCGCCTTCCCAGTACGAGGTGACCGCCATCATGGCTGACGATAGCGCAGGGCCGATCCAGCTGCCTGAGCAGGTGGCGGTGCTGAACGTCGGTCTGGGAATGTTCGCCGAGGCGGTCCGTGCACAGGGCGCGGCCGCCGTCGAGGTCGACTGGCGCATTCCCGCGCGCGGTGACACCCAGCTGGTTGCGGCGCTGACTCGCCTTTATGGACGGTTGAACTCCCAGGTCGAAGCCGCCAACAAGGAGGTCATCAGGCGCCTCGACGAGGCGTCGCCCCGAGTTGTCGGCATTTCGCCCGCACGGGCTGTGATCCCCGACCTTGACGAGCGGACGGTGCTGCATTGCGGGCCCCCGCTGGCCTGGGAGTACTTCTGCGGCCCGCTGCGGCGATCGGTCCGGGCGACGGTCATGATGGAGGGCTGGGCACAGTCACCGGACGAGGCCGACGCCCTTGTGGCGCGGGGTCAGGTCAGGCTTGATGAGGCAAATCGGCACTCGACCGTCGTCCCCATGGCAGCCACCGTTGGGCCGAGCACCGCCGTCTTCGTCGTGGAGAATTCCCAGGGCGTCAACCGCAGCTTCTCACCCATCAACCAGGGGCCCGGGCGCGTCGCGTGGTTCGGCGTCGATTCGCCCGAGGCGGTTCGACACCTGACCTGGCTCAGAGACTGCGCCGGTCCGGTGCTGGACAGGACGCTACAGGCGGCCGGACCGCTCGACCTCTTCTCATTCATCGCCCAGGGCCTCCTGATGGGTGACGACGTGCACATGCGCTCGCAGGCGACAACCAACCTGTTCCTGCGTGCGCTGCTGCCGCACCTGGTGGGCCTCCAGGATCCGATGGCGGTGGACGTCGCCCGTTTTCTCTCCGCAAACCACCTGTTTTTCCTGAACCTTGCCATGGCTGCCGCCAAGGCGGCGACAGACTGGGCATCCCTGGTCCCCGGGTCCAGCGTGGTCACGGGGATGGCGCGGAATGGCACGACATTTGGAATCAAGGTGAGCGGCGCCGGTGAGCGCTGGTTCACTGCGCCCGCGCCGGCTGTCGAGAACGCCCTCTACCACTCTGGCTTCGATCAAGATGTCGCCGCGCCAGACATCGGGGACAGCGCAGTGCTGGAGCTGGTCGGGCTTGGTGGCGCGGCGGCGGCCGCGTCACCGGCCGTCGCCAACTTCATCGGCGGCACGATGGGCGCCGCTGTTGCGGCCACTGAGGCGGCCGAGTCGATTTGCGCCGGTCGCAGCAGCAGGCTGCAGCTCGGCTTCCTCGACTTCCGTGGGTCCCCGATCGGCGTCGACGTTCGCCGCGCGGTCGAGCTGAGCGCAACACCGGCGATCAACACCGGGATTCTTCACGCCGCTGAGCCGCGTGGGCAGATAGGCGCCGGCATTGCGCGTGCACCGCTGGACTGCTTTCGCCAGGCCCTGCTGGCGCTCGATGAGACTCTGGCATGAGGGCAGAGGCCGGGCCGTCGCCTGAAGCACCAGCGCCAGAGCTGATCGAGGCAGGCTTTGCTCTCGAGATCGCCGACGCTCCTCTGCTGCACGGCGGGCTCAACCTCGCGGACATGGCCCACGTCCTGGCGCTCAGCGAGCAGGGTGTGATCCCCACGGGTCCGGCCAACCGGCTTATGCGACTCCTGCTCGAGGTGCACGCTCTCCCGGCCGAGGAGTTCCCGTACGACCCGGCCTTCGGTGAGGCATACAACTGTCGTGAGCGCTTTTTTACTCAGCGGCTTGGAAATGACGCGGGCTGGCTGCACGCCGGCCGGCCACGGCGGGAGGCCGGCAGGGTGGCCCTGCGGCTCGTGCTGCGCAGGCTCGTCGCCGGGCTGATGGAGGACCTGGCCGCATTCGCGGGGTCGGTTGCAGAGCTGTCCGCGGCACACGCGGAGACCGTGATGCCGGACCAGACGTACCTGCAGCAGGCGCAGCCATCCACCTTCGGGCACTACTCGCTTACGTTCGCCTACCCGGCGCTGCGTGACTGCGAGCGGCTGCTTCGCGACCTGGGCTGGGTCAACCGCAGCCCCGGCGGGGCCGGGTGCGTCAACGGCAGCCGGTTGCCTCTTGATCGTGAGCTTGTGGCCGAGCTGCTGGGCTTCGACAGCGTGATCACCCACACGCGCGACGCGATGTGGCAGACCGACGGGCTGCTGGATTTGCTCGCAACGGCGGCAGGCGTCGCCACCAACCTGAGTAAGCTGGCCGAGGACCTGGAGATCTGGGACAGCCAGGAGTTCGACTTCGTTGCGCTGGCCGGTCCGTACACGCGGGCCAGCGTGCTGATGCCACAGAAGCGCAACCCTTACTCACTTTCGATCGTACGAGGCGCCGCCGGGGTGCTGATTGGACGGCTGGCCGGGTTGCTGGCGGTGGTGAAGACACCCTCCGCGCGCAGCGACAACCTCATATTCGCGTATGGCGAGGTCCCACGCTCCCTGGAGCTGGCGGGGAAAGTCACTCGCCTCATGAGTGGCGTCGTGGCCACGCTTCAGGTCAAACCCGAGCGGATGTGGGAGTCCCTGCTTGCCGGTTTTTCCCAGGCGACAGACCTGGCCGAATTCGTGATGCAGTCTTGCCAGGTGGACTATCGCAGCGCTTACTTGATAGTTGGCGCTGCCGTGCGCCGGGCGAGCGCGAATGGGCGGCGCGGCGTGGACGTGACGGGCGAGATGCTGGACGAAGCGGCACACGAGCAGCTCGGCCGGCGCCTGGGGCTGGCCGGACGAGACCTGTCGGAGGTGCTCGACCCACGAGCGATCGTGTTGACGCGCGCGCTTCCGGGCGGTGCTGCGCCGGCCGTCGTCAGAGAGATGGCGGCGGAGTGCCAGGCGGAAGCGACCCGGGCACGTGCAGCGGCCGAAGAGCGGCGGCGGCGCTTCGATCTTGCTGAAGACCGGCTCCTCGACGCTGTCCGGCAACGAGTCGGTCCGTGACCGGGCCAGGCGCTGGATTCCTCGACCTGCCGCCGCGAGTCGCAAAGCCCAGGGCGATCGGGCTGACACATGTGATCGACGGGGGCGCCCCGCTGCCGGCATTCGAAACGCTTGTCGAGTGGATCGGCGACTTTGCCGACGTATGGAAGTTCGGATGGGGGACCGCATACGTTGACACCGCGGTCCGGCGGAAGGTCGACATGCTGCGGCGTCACGAGATCCTGGCATGCCCCGGAGGCACCCTTCTGGAGGTGGCCTGCCTCCGCGGCCGGGCAGATCGATTCCTTGGCTGGGCGGCGGACGTGGGCTTCACCGCCATCGAGGTCTCAAACGGGGCGACTGACATGAGCAGCAGCGACAAGCGGCTGTTGATCAGCCAGGCATCGTCGCACTTCCACGTCCTGTCGGAAGTAGGCTCGAAGGATCCGGCGGTCGTGCTCCAGCCTGCCGAATGGGAACGGGAAGCCCTCGCGGACATTGACGCCGGTGCGCGGTGGGTCGTGCTGGAGGGCAGGGAGAGCGGATCGGTCGGCCTCTACGACGCGCAGGGCCGGGTGAGAGAGGATCTGGTCGCGCGGGTCACGGCCGCGGCTGGGCTCGAGAGGTTGGTGTTCGAGGCTCCCCGCAAGGAGCAGCAGGCCTGGTTCATTCGGCACTTCGGCCCCGATGTCAACCTCGGCAACGTCGCTCCGAACGAGGTGTTGGGCCTGGAGACGCTGCGTCTGGGGTTGAGAGCCGATACGATCGCCCTGTCGCGCTGACCGGCTGATCGAAGAGCCGGAGCTCCCTCAGACTCCGAGCGAAACCGGCGGAGGGGTTGGCGGCTCGATGACGGCCGTCAGCACGTGCCGGCCGCGCAGCCTCCACCACCCGCTGAAGGTCACTCCTCGGCTGCGCACAGCAAGCGGCCGCCACGTCG
>DATFWQ010000086.1:0-14441 GCA_035259145.1 Candidatus Dormiibacterota bacterium
AACTCACGCTGCCGAGGATGGGGGACTCGGAGCTCCTGTTTGACCTGCTCTGGACCAGCCGGCGCGACCTGATGTTCGAAGGCGCCCTGGCCGGCGCGTCCACGCTGCTGGAGTCGCTGAGGTGAACGTCCGGTTGCTCGCTGACACCGAGGCTGTGGCCGTCGCGGCGGCCGACCTGATCGGCGAAGCCATCGCATCCGGTGCGCGGACCCTTGTGCTGGCGGGCGGCTCGACCCCGAAGCGCGCCTACCAGCTGCTGGCAGAGCGGCCGCTCAGGTGGGGGAGGGTGACAGTTCTGTTCGGCGATGAGCGCTGTGTGTCGCCGTTTGACCCTGAAAGCAACTACCGGATGGCGAAGGAGGAGCTCCTCGACCGGGTTGAGCCCGGCAGCGTGCACCGGATGCCGGCAGAGCTCGGCGCGGAGGAGGCCGCCGCGCTCTACGATCGTGTCGTGGGAGGCTTGTCGCCCCTCGACCTGGTGCTCCTTGGCATGGGCCCCGACGGGCACACCGCATCCCTCTTTCCTGGCAGCCCGGCACTGGAGGCGACCGGCTGCGCGGCGGCGGTCCACGGTGCGCCGAAGCCGCCCCCCGACCGGGTCACCCTTACGCTGGGCGCGCTCCGAGAGGCAAGAAGGGTGGTGTTCATGATCACAGGAGGCGACAAGGCCGAGGCGCTGGCTCGTGCGCGTCGCGGCGACGTGCCTGCTGGCATGATTGCCGGCGCCGAGTTCCTGGTCGATCGCGCGGCAGCTGCGATGCTTGCCTGAGCGCATGGTCCAGGTCGTGGCGTCGATCCTGTCCGCCGACCTGGCGCGACTCGGGGAACAGGTCCACGAGGCCGAAGTGGCAGGTGCCGACCGCATCCAGGTCGACGTAATGGACGGCCACTTCGTTCCCAACATCACGTTCGGGCCGGGCGTCGTGGAGGCGGTTCGTCGCGTGGCGCCTGGCCTGCCGATCGAGGCCCACTTGATGGTGGAACGGCCCGAGCGATTCATCGATGCCTTTGCGGCGGCCGGCGCCGACTACATACTGATCCAGGTCGAGTCCACGCATTCCCTCTATCGCACGGTCCACGCTATCGCCGAGGCGGGCTGCCGCGCGGGGCTGGTTCTCAACCCGGCAACGCCGGTGGAAACGCTGCGTGAGCTGGTCCCCTACGTCTGCATGGTCAATGTAATGACCGTCGAGCCTGGGTTCGGCGGCCAGCAGTTCATCTCCACCAGCCCTGACAAGATCAAGCGGGTGCGAGAGCTCGCTCCCGCGTTGGAGATCGAGGTAGATGGGGGCATCGACGCCGAGACGGCGCCACTGGTGGTCGCAGCTGGTGCGAGCCTGCTGGTGGCCGGCACCTCCGTGTACGAGCACCCGGGTGGCGTCGCAGCCGGCATCAAGGCGCTGCGCGATGCAGCTCGCTGATCACGATCCACAGAAGCGAGCTGCCGCCCAGCGAGCACTGGAACTGTTGGAGCCAGGCATGGTGGTGGGCGTCGGCACCGGCTCGACGACGCGATTCTTTATCGAGGGTTTAGCCGGGCGGCCGGTGGCGGTTGTTCCCACCTCCCGAGCCAGCGCCGACCTCGCCCGGGCGGCCGGCCTCGAGGTGCTTGAGGACACGCGCGGAGCGATCGATCTCGCGGTGGACGGGGCAGACGAGATCGATGATCGACTTCGACTCGTGAAAGGCCATGGTGGAGCCCTGTTTCGGGAAAAGATGGTGGCGATGGCAGCCAGGCGGTTCGTCGTCATCGCCGACGAATCCAAGCTGGTTGAGCGGCTCGGCCGCACGTTTGTGCCGGTCGAGGTGCCGCCGTTCCTCTGGAGCCACACGCTGGCGCGGCTGGCGCGTCTGGGCGCTGGATGCCGGCTGCGTGGTGGGGAGACGAGCCCCTATCGCACCGACAACAGGAACCTGATCGTGGACCTGACGTTCCCGGACGGGATCTCAGACCCGGAGCAAACGGCGGTTGCGCTCAAGACCACTACAGGTGTGCTGGAACATGGCCTTTTTCTGGGCCTTACGTGTGGCGCGATCATTGCCGGAGCCGGAGGGGTCCGGGTGCTCGGTGACCTCTAGCCTCCTAGGGCGGTGGTGTCCGGCGCCTAGCCCCTTACTCGCTCAACGGTGAACACGCAGGAGAAGGTGCCGGTCGCGCAGCCGCACTCGGCTTCGTCGACGGTCCAGTCGTTGGCAAGCCCACCCCAGCGTAGTGCCGACTCGAACGCGGCCACCCAGAAGTGGCACGACTTCGCGGGCTTGATGCGGCCGAGCGCAAAGAGGTTCGCGTAATGGATGATCCAGAACTGCCGCTTGTCGATCTGCTTCCACGCGTGAAGTGGCTCGCCGCGAACGCGGTCCATGCTGTGGTTGAACACGTAGAGCGCATCTGCCACCTTGCTCTCAGCGCGGCCCATCATTCTGAACGGCTTGGGCTGCGTGCTGCGTAGCCAGTCCTCTGTCACTGTGCGGCCGAGTGTGCGCAGGAAGCCGGGCGCGTCAGCCCCGAACACGATCTCGAAGCCTTCGGCCAGACGGCTGCTTTCGTCGGCGGTGGCGGTCCGCTCTCCATCATCCGGCGGGTCCATTGAGATGTACCTATCCAGGCCTGCAGACTCCAGCACCTGGTGCCAGCGTCGCTCGCTCACCTCCTTCGCATGACGCATCACGCATGCGAAGTAAGAGTTGAGGATGGGCAGAGCGTGGTGAGTCAGGACGGGCACCCCCATCCGGTGCAGCATGCTCACCGCGGAGTCCGCCGGGATGGGGGCGGGCTGCGCGGGGACCATCGAAGCCACGACGGGCGTCGTAACAGCCGCAGACTCGTGCCGGTCCATCTCCCCCTGCCGGCGAACGGTGGTGTCCTCGGTCTCGGATGGCTCGTTCATCGCGTAGACCGGCGCCGGCAGGTAGCCGGCGTGGGCCGACCGCTGGTCGGCCCCGGCCTGGTCGTGGTCCGGTACCTCTATCAGCGCTTCGAGCAGCTCCCACACCGACTGCTGACGCTCCGCCGGATCCTTGGACAGTGCCCGGGCCAGCACCCTGTCGACACCGGAAGGCAGGCGGTTGTTGCGTGCTGTCGCGGAAGGAACACGGCCATTCAGCGTCGCAGTCAAGATCTCACCAACACTCCGGCCGCTGAACAGCTGTGTCTCCGTCAGGATCTCGAAGATCAGTACGCCGATGGCGTAGACGTCCGCCCGCCGGCTGGGTTCTTTGCCCTCGACCTGCTCAGGGGCCAGGTACTGAGGCGAACGCAGGTTGTAGCCCGGACTTGTGAGCGCCATGGGACCGGTGCGCCGGCTACCGATCCCGAACTCCGCCAGATAGGCGCGGCCTGAAGAATCGACCAGTACGTTGTTGGGCTTGAGGACGCGACAGACCAGGCCGAGGTCGTGGGCTCGCTCGAGCGCGTCGGCGATCTGGCTGACGACATTCCACAGCAGGTCGGCGTCGATTCGGTGCTCGGCCACGAGGAGGTCGAGCGTCGGCGCCTCGAGGAAGGGGGCGGTAGCGAAGGTGACATTGTCGTCTCTACCGACGTCGTACATAGGCAGGATGGCCGGATGATCCACCCGCGAGCAGAGACTGGCTTCTCGCCGCAGACGCTCCACGAGCGCAGCTTCCGGCTCGAGCTGGCGGTCGATGACCTTTAGCGCCCACTGCGAGCCCAGGCTGCCTGTCGCGCGATAAACGGCCGTGTGAGTGCCGTGCCCGAGGCACGTGAGCAGTTGATAGCCGCCGACGCTGGAGCCCCCCAGCTCCTGGATGTCTACCACGGCGTCATCAGCACTCTACTCTTGATGCCACCCGCGGCGCAGCAGTGCGTCGGCCCCACGGTACTCGTGCGTTCTCCCAATCCCACCGTGACACGCGTTTGTTGATCCGGTTCGTTTCCGGAGTTGATTACACTCGGCGTCGTGGCCCAGGCTACTTTCGGCGTATTCGGCCTGGCTGTAATGGGCCAGAACCTGGCTCGGAACGTGGCTTCACGCGGCGTGCCGGTGGCAGTTTACAACCGAACGCCGATCCGCACGCAGAGGATGATCTCCGAACGGGGCGCCGAGGGCCAGTTTCTGCCCAGCTTCGACGTCGACTCGTTTGTGACCTCGATCGCACGGCCCCGGACCATCCTCGTGATGGTCAAAGCGGGTTCGCCGGTCGACGAGGCCATTGCCGAGCTGCGCCCTCATCTGAGCCCGGGCGACATCGTCATCGACGGCGGCAACTCGTACTTCAAGGACACCCAGCGGCGGTGTGCCGAGCTGGAGGGCTCAGGGCTGGCCTTCATCGGCACCGGTGTGTCCGGCGGGGAGGAGGGGGCCCTGCGTGGTCCGAGCCTGATGCCAGGCGGCACGCTGGAGGCATACCGGCACGTGGAGCCGATCTTTACCCGGATCGCGGCCCAGGTGGGCGGCATGCCCTGCTGCACGTACATCGGCAGCGACGGCGCAGGGCACTACGTGAAGATGGTCCACAACGGCATCGAGTACGCAGACATTCAGCTGATCGCCGAGGCATACGACTTCCTGCGCAGCGCGCTGGGGCTGACACCAGGCGAGCAGGCTGCCGTGTTCCGAGACTGGAACCAGGGCGACCTGGACTCCTACCTGATCCAGATAACGGCCGAGGTTCTGGCAAAAGTGGATGCGGCCACAGGCCGGCCGCTGGTAGACGTGATCGTGGACGAGGCCGAGCAGAAAGGGACGGGAAAGTGGACGTCCCAGGACGCGCTCGACCTCGGCACGCCGGTGACTGCCATAACCGAGGCGGTCTTCGCTCGCTTTCTCTCAGCGCAGAGGTCGGCCAGGGCCGTGGCCTCGGGTGTGCTGGCCGGGCCCTCGCCCAGTGTGCGGAATTCGGACGGTCTTGTGGAGGCGGTGCGCCATGCCCTATACGCTTCCAAGGTGGTTGCCTACGCTCAGGGATTCGAGCAGATGGCGACCGCGGCCAGCGAGCATGGCTGGGACCTCGACCTGGGCGCCATCGCGACTATCTGGAGGGGCGGCTGCATCATCCGCGCCCGCTTTCTGAACCGGATCAAAGAGGCCTTTGACGAACGCCCTGATCTGCCCAGCCTGCTGCTGGCGCCATACTTCCAGGACGCAGTGGCGAGTGCACAGGAGTCCTGGCGGCGCGTGGTGTGTGCTGCGGTGGAGATCGGTGTAGCGACCCCCGCGTTCTCGTCAGCGCTGGCGTACTACGACGGCTATCGCCGCGAGCGTGGGCCGGCGAATCTCGTGCAAGGGCTGCGGGACTATTTCGGCGCACACACCTACCGGCGACTGGATCGGGAGGGCCACTTCCATGCCCGCTGGGCACAGGACGGGTCCGAGGTGGAGGCCTGAGGCCCGACGCCGATGGGGGTGGCGGGGCTCGCGTGGCAGCCGTGACGCTGCCGGTAGACTTCGCTCGATCGGGCCACGGAGAGGTCGCCTAGTCCGGTCGAGGGCGCGGCACTGGAAATGCCGTAGGCGGGCAACCGTCTCGTGGGTTCGAATCCCACCCTCTCCGCCAGTTATCAAAATTGCCCTCAGGAGAGCCGTCGGCTGGTCCGGGAGCCAAGACTCCCTCGCCAGGCGCTTGTCCGACCTCCGACTGAACCTCCATCGCCCCGGCAGTGTAGTGCTTGATGGAGTGCTCACACCGCGGCTGTTGGCCACTGCAATCGCCCTCCTACTTGGGGGTTGCGGCCAGCAAGCACTCGTAGACGGCATGACAGCTGGCGCGCCGGGATCGCCGACCCCCAGCACGATCGAAACCTGTAATGCCGCTGAGACAGATCAGGTGGTCCAGCGCTTCATCGACAGCTTCGATCGCGGGAACATCAGGGAACTCGATCAACTTGTCGCAGGCGCCGACCTTTTCCAGTGGTACTCTACCGACCCGCCGGGGCAACGTATCGACCCTGGGGCACGCGACCGCGATAGCCTGATCGCCTACTTCGAAAAGCGGCACGAGGAGCATGAGCGCCTCCTGCTGAAGTCTTTCAGTTTCAACGGGACCTCGGCCGGTTTCGGCAATTTCGGTTTCGAGCTCTTGCGCAGTGCTGACGACGGGCTTCCCCCAACACCTTATGTCGGCAAGGGCGCCATTGACTGCGGCAGGACCCCACGGACGCTGGTGGTCTGGTCAATGGCGCCAGCCAGAGCGTTCGGCCGGAATCCCCATGGCCGTCCTGATTGGCGCCCTCTTGATAATCGCGTTAGTTGGAGGCGGAACGGCGTGGGATCGGTGCACCTGAATGTTGAATGGCACCGAGCGCACGCTCGCTCCGGCTTGCGTCCAATCGTGCTGCGCGGAAGTTCTACTTACGCATTGCCGAGCCCGTTCAGCTGATCGTAAACACGACGTGCGCGACCGACAGGCCGCGGTTTCGGCCAGCTCCCGGCAATCGGCTGTCGAGGTCAAGGCGGGGAGCTGCCGGAAGACGTCTTGGGTTCTACAAATTTCCATTTGCCCCGCGACCCGAGGTCCCGTCCGCGAGCTGCTCGAACACTGTCCTCAGCTCTGGGCCCGGCGCAAGCAACAGGTTCGAAAAGTGTCCACGATGGCCGACCAAATTCCCTTGACCCGCCGCTTCACGGCCGATCTGTATTTGAGGAGGGGGTTCGAGAGTAATCGCCCCCGGCAGACCAGATTTCACGCTGACCTCGAACAGGGCGAGTCTCGTATTCAGAATGACGCCTAACGAGGAGTTCGAAACGCGCCGGCTGTTGGTGCCAGTAGCGTGTGCTCGAACTGCGAACACACGTTCGAGTCGGTCCGTTAGTGGAAGGAGTGCAGGCAGCACCCGGCCGCCCGCCAGTCGCTCCGACTGAGCGCCTGCGGCAGCTCGACGAGAGCCAGGGCCGCCGCCGCGACGGGAGAGTCCTCATCCAGGCTCCGGACCCGTGACCGCCCGCCACGGGTACGGGGCGATTCCTTTTCCAGGCGCCGGTGGTCTGCATTGTCGAGAGCTTCGGGTGCACTCCCCGTCGGCGCCGCGAAGCGAAGATAGGTGAAGGGAGCACGTGATGACCGGAAACGCGCCCGTCGGAGACACGGTGAAGCCGAGCAGGCAGTCCGAGGCGGTCAGGAGGCACTGGCAGATCGCGGCCAACGGGCGGCCAGATGGCGAACGACCAGACGATGAGTCGTGGGGAGACCTGACCGCCGAACCGCGCGAGGTCGACTACATCGAGACCGAGGCGGGCGGTCGGCCCGCGATGTGGGCGATACCGAAACGCAGCAGCGCGGACCGGGTGCTGCTGTGCATCCACGGCGGAGGGTTCGTCAGCGGCTCGATCTACACGCATCGCAAGTTGTTCGGCCATCTGGCCAAGGCGACCGGCGTGCGAGCGCTGATCGTGAACTACCGGCTGCTGCTCGAGGGTGGTGCGTACCCGGTGCCGGTGGACGAGGTGGTCGCTGCCTACCGGTGGCTGCTCGATCAGGGAATCGCTGCCACCCACATCGCGCTTGCCGGCGATTCGGTCGGCGGCTGGCTGGCGGTCGCCGCGCAGCTGCGTGCCCGGGAACAGGGCGTGCCGCTCCCAGCCGCGGCGATGCTGATCTCGCCCGCGGTCGACATGGAGGTCAACGGGGAGTCATATGAGACCAACCGGGACAAGGACCCTCTCTTCAAACGGGAGTTTGTGCGCATGCTCGTGCGGAACTTCCTGGGCAAAGATGCCGATCCTCGTGAACCGCTGGCCAACCCGCTGTACGCCGACCTGGGCGGCCTCGGCCCGGTCTACGTCCAGGTGGGCGGGGACGAGGCGCTGCTCGACGACGCCCGCCTGCTCGACGCGCATGCCAGGAACGCCGGCGTCGACGTGCGGCTCGACGTCTTCCCCGGCATGCTGCACGCCTTCCAGATGGCCGCCGGCCGAGCACCGGAGGCCGACGACGCGATCCGCAGGATGGCCGGCTGGGTACGGCCCAGGCTCGGCCTGTGAGGCCCGGCCACAGGGCAACGATGACGATAGAGCGGTCAGACGAGTTCGTCCGGAGTACCGAGCCGTTCCGGCGTGAGCTGCTGGCGCACTGCTACCGGATGCTCGGTTCGGCCGACGAGGCCGAGGATCTCGTGCAGGAGACCTACCTGCGCGCGTGGCGGTCCTACGGCACCTTCCAGGGCCGGTCGTCGCTGCGCGCCTGGCTCTACCGCATCGCCGGCAACGCCTGCTTGACCGCGCTCGAACAGCGCGGTCGGCGGGCGCTACCGTCCGGCCTGGGCGGTCCCGCCGACGACCCCGACGCTCCACCTGGCCTGGCCGACCCCGACGTGCCGTGGCTGCAGCCGATCCCGGACGCGCAGGTGATCCCCGAGTTGCAAGACCCCGCGACGATCGTTGCCGGTCGCGAGAGCCTGCGGCTCGCGCTCATCGCCAGCCTTCAGTACCTGCCCCCGCGGCAGCGAGCCGTGCTCCTCCTACAGGAGGTACTCGGCTTCCCGACCGCCGAGGTGGCGACCATGCTCGGCACCTCGACCGCAGCGGTGAAGAGCGTGCTGCAACGAGCCCGCGCCCGGCTCGAGGCCGTGGCACCGGCACCAGACTGCATCGTCGAGCCCACCGAGCCGCGCGCCCAGGCGCTGCTCGGCGAGTACATCGCGGGATTCGAGAACGCCGACACCGCGGCCCTGGAACGAGCGCTGCGCACCGATGCCGCGATCGAGATGGTCGGCACTCGCACCTGGTTCTCCGGCCGTGCGAACTGCCTGCGTTACCTCGCGCACGTGATCGGATCCCCTGGGGACTGGCGGGTGATCCCCACCTTTGCCAACGGCCAGCCCGCCGGAGCCGCCTACTGCCGCGAAGGTGACGGAATCCATCACGCCTTCGGACTCGGCATCCTCACGGTCACTTCCGCCGGCATCGCCCGCATCACCGTCTTCGGCGGCGGTGCCGACTTGGTGGCGAAGTTCGGCCTTCCGCCCAGCCATCCGGGACCGCGGGAATCTATGCACGTGTCCGGTCCGTGAAGGCCGCCGCTCGGCTCCACGTTGAGCAGCCCGTACGGCTTCGCGAGGAGGGTCCTGAGCCCGTACCCGAGGAGCAGGACGACCAGCACCGCATCCTGGCCGAGCGGAGTCAGGGCCGTCCACCACGAAATGGGCCAGCGCTCCTGCTTCATGTCAGGCCGGGGCTGCGGCCAGCCTTCGTCGAGGTGCTGGAGCAGGAGGAAGCCGATCAGCCCGTAGAACGGGACGAACCCCATCACCCAGCCCAGCCACTGGGGAATCGCTGGCGGCGCCGTGGCCCGGAGCTGGACCGCCGCCTGGCGGCGCGGGCGCGGACCAGGAGCGTCTCGGTGGCGTGGAGCGTGCGGCCCAGTTGTTCGGCGACCTCGGCAACGGGCAGCCCGTCCAGGTAGCACAGGGTGAGGGCGAGCCGGTGTGGAGCCGAGAGCCGCGACAACGCGGCATGAGCCGCCTCGGCATCGAGCCAGTCGCCCCACGGATCGTCGAGCTCCCCCACGGCCAGGTCGGACGCGGCCAGGCTCCGCTGGTCCCGGGCGACGCGTCGCCAGTGGTCGACGAGCTTGTGGCGCGCAACCCCACCAGCCAGGCCACGGTCACCTCGGGCGCGCCGTCCCGCCTCGTTGTCGCCACCGCCGCCATGAAGGTCTCCGCCGTCAGGTCCTCGGCCACCTCTGCGCTGCCGCAGCGCGGCAGCTGGTAACCGTAGACCTGGGGTAGCGCCCGATCGTAGATCGTCGCAACGGGATCGCCGCCGAAGGGCTCTGGTGAGTTGCCCACATTCAATCATCGTCTCGGAAGCACGAGCTCCGAACATCGGCAGCCGAGACCGATCGAGCCTGAGCCCGGCCCGGTCGCCCCGTCACTGCCCCGGGGATCTCGGGCGTGAAGGCGGAACGCGCGTTCGCAGGGGTCAGCATCCGACGACAAGTTGATCGAGAGCCGCCCGCACCCCGGGCGCCGGGGCAAGGAACAACGTTCGAAAAGTATCCACGATGGCCCGCCATTCTCCAACTCGGCTTGGCACCGCCGGTCAAGTAGTGCATCGGCGGGAAACCCACGCGCTCTCCCCAGCTATGTCCGCCCTTCAAGCTGCGGGCCACTGCAGCGGTCGAGTGGCGTGCATCAGCGGGATGACAGCGCCCAATCGTCTAGTCGCGATGTGACTTGCTCGAGCTCGTTGAAGCCGTCCAGGTTGGTCAGCACGATCACCACCGCACGATCGTCCGGAAACCTGTCGATGTCGCTGATGAAACCAGGTATGCTGCCGCCGTGCCTCACGCGGCTATGGCCCCTGATACTGTCTATGAACCAGCCGTTCGCATACTGCTGACCGACGGCTCCAGTTGAAGCAGCATTGCGCATCAATTGAGCCGATGTTCCGCCGCCTAGCAATTGGTCTCGGTAAAGCGCCTGGTCCCAACGATAAAGGTCACCGACAGTCGAGTACATCTGGCCCGCACCGTAAGCCCACGAGAGGTCCAATCGATAGGCTGGTCCGAGAGTGCCTCGTCGCGTGTAGCCGAGTGCCTCGCGCGGGATGGACTGGCCCTGGTCGATGCCGGTATCGCGCATTGCCAACGGGTCGAAGATCTGAGTTTTAAGAAACTGCGTCAGGTTCGTTCCCGACTCTCTCTCGACGACCAGGCCCAGAGCCGCATAGCACACGTTGCAGTAAAGCCATTCAGTCCCTGGCCGACTGAGTAAAGGCCGCTCGCCAGCCTGGGCCACCTGCTCGGCCGGAGTCACCGGCTGATAAAAACGATCAGGGGCGTCGCTTTGGTCGTATGGGTAGTTTTCGATGCCTGCCGTGTGGTTGAGCAGCTGCTGGATCGTGACCTGCTCCCAGGCCTGGGGACAGGGTGCAAGATGAGCGCATACCGGGTCGGAGACGTGGAGATGGTTCCGCTTCTCAAGCATCAGGATCGCCATCGCCGTGAACTGCTTAGAAACTGATCCAATGCGGAACCGTGTTGTTGGTGTGTTAGGGGTTCGAAGAGCTCGATCCGCCAACCCGAATCCACCCTGGAGAAGCACTTTGCCTTGCCGTGCGACCAGCACCGATCCCCCGAAGAAGTCGTGATTGGCCAGGCGATTAAGGGTTGCAGACTCCGTATCCGCAGATGACGTCTTGGCCGCAGTGGAGCAGCTGGCGCTGACGATAGCTGCCAGGAGGACTAGCGTAAGCAGGCGCATCCCTCTCATGGCTTTATCTGCCTCTCGTTCGTTCTCTTGTGGGATGAACGCGTGTGACCGCCGGGCTGGTCGCTCTGGATCGGCAGGTGTCTAGGCGGATACCGGTGGCCGGCCGGGCGGTGTGCCACGGCCGATCATTGCGCTTCAGTAACTGTGCAGGGATCAAGCGGAGGCGAAACAGATGAGCGCCCGTACGCGGACGAACGGGACCTTTACCACCTGAGGACCATCGGCTGGGCCACAATCGAGCGCGAACGCTCGTGCATTATCCGGTGAGGGTGCCATCGATTATCCAGCAGATAGCTGAGCGGGAGACCGTTAGGCCCGTATGGGAAAACGAGTTGGGAGGCCGCACCTTCGCAGTCGGGACTGGCTCAGCGCTTCGTTTCGTCAAGTGGGCGCCGGTGGGGAGCGGCATGGACCTTCAAGCTGAGGTGGTCCGCCTCCGGTGGGCCGCCGCTTTTGTTCGCGTGCCCCGAGTCATGTATCACGGCCTCGACAAGGAAGGGTCTTGGATCGTTACGACCGCGGTCCCCGGCGAGAACGCGGTCAGTGATCGGTGGAGAGCCGACCCAGCGACAGCGGTGACCGCGATAGGGCGTGGCCTCCGGGCCATGCATGACGGCCTCCCGGTCGCTGCATGCCCATTCTCGTGGTCGGCAGAAGACCGCATCGCCGATGCTCGCCGGCGAGCGGCCTCCGGTTGTCTCCTGCCTGCCCGATGGCACGCCGTCCATCAACCACTCGGCGTCGTTCGGGCCCTGGAGCTGGTGGCCGATTCGCCTGACGTTGACAAGCTCGTCGTGTGCCACGGCGACGCGTGCGCTCCCAACACGCTGTTGACCGACGGCGGCACCTGCTCCGGCCACGTCGACCTCGGTGCAATGGGCGTCGCCGACCGCTGGGCTGATCTGGCGGTCGCCACCTGGAGTGCCGAGTGGAATTACGGCCCGGGCTGGGAGCGATTGCTTCTTGACTCGTATGGCGTCTCCCCCGACCCTCACCGAACCCGCTATTACCGCCTCCTTTGGGACCTCGATCCCTGAGGAGGCCAATCGCGCTCCGCGATTTGTAGTCACCCAGATCTCCAGCGGCCCGGCACGGCGGGTTCCGAGTCGATACTGGGCCGGTATCAACGGCGCAGCAGAGCGCGCGCGCGTCACGAGCCTGCTTCAGGTGGGTTGAACTCCGCGCGCCACGCCTCCAGAGCCTTCACGAAAGCTTCACGGGCGCGCTTCTCCTCTTCGCGGTGCCTGGCCGCGGCCTTGTAGTCCTGCGCGGTTATCGCCTGCTCCTTCATGGCTGAGATCCGTCGCATGTCGAGAAGGCGTGCCAGGATCTCCGTGCCGGCCGGGCTACTCACGATCGACTCCAGCACGTGTTCGAGGGCGAACGCAGACGATCCCCTGTCAGCGGCAACCTGCTGGGCACGCCGCATGAGCTGCTGCAGCTCGGGCTGCATGGGCGGCGGGCCGGCGGTCGATGCGGCCGTCCGCTGCGTGGGTTCTGCTGCGCCCTCATGGAGCAGACGTTGGATCTCGGCGCGCGCTCTCGCCTCGGTGACGCCCAGGTCGACGAGGACGTGGGCGGCGACGCCCTCGCCCTCGATCAGCAGGCCGAGCAGGAGGTGCTCGGTACCGACGTAGTTGTGACCCATGCGCTTGGCTTCCTCGAAGGAGATCTCGATCACCTTCTTGACCCGCGACGTCGGGATCATCTGCTGGATGATGATCCGCTCGTTGCGGCCCAGCACCGACTCGATCCTTGCCCGGACCGTGGCGAGATCGATCGCGAAGTTGCGGAGGACGACGGCGGCGAGTCCCGCGTCCTCACGCATCAGACCGAGCAGCATGTGTTCGGTCCCGATGTAGCTGTGATGGCTTCGCTCAGCCTCTGCCTGGGCCAGCGTCAGCACCTTCTTGGCACGCTCGGTGAAGCGCTCGAACGGATACATCTCGGGACCTCCTCGCTGGGTAGATGTTAAGGCGGCGGGGTGCGCCGAACCTGGGCCAGAGCCGCCGTGTAAGACACACCCGCCCTGCGCATGCGGTCGCGAACGCCCTTCTTGAAGCTCCGGTGTCGCGTCACCGCCATGCCACCTCCTCGACCGCCCGGCGAGCGTCCCCCAGCGAGGGCCGCGGACAAGATGACTCGAGAACATCGACTTGCTAATCGACTTCGTCCGCCTGCCATCCGACGACTTCGACCCGATTACACGCACGTTCCGCGTGCCATGCTCGGCCGCAATTCGAAGGATCTCCCCCCGTCCATCCTTCACCTTCTAGGGAGCGCGACGCGCTCGTCGCCATCAAGGAGCGATGCGAGGCGATTTTCGAAGGACCGGCGGCCAGAACAGACCGATTCCTCAACGAGGCGGTGACAGCCACCGTTCTTTCATCACCTCCACGTGATCACTAGAGGCGACGACCCGTCTGTCCGAAGCATTCCCGTGACGATGCCGACGTCGGCACCGGCGTCGAGCGGGCGGCCTCCGCGGCTCCTGTGTGCAGCGTCGAGATGGAATGTGTCGGAGGCTGCCCGGGACGCTCAAGAACCCACTTCGGCCGCGAGAACCCCGCGAGAAAATGAGCCGGTGAAAGACCCCCACGAGTTGATCATCGCCAACCTCTTACGGGCGCGGGAGGAGCCGAGGTCGGTCAGCCGCTCCGGCGGCGGCTGGACGGCCACAGTTGGCGGTCACGTGCCCGCTCGGCCCCAGACCATTCGGTTTGTGCGGGAGAGGTTCGTGGACCACTGCGGGCTGCTGGCGGTGGAGTATCAGGACGAGGAGGACCAGTCCTGGTTCATGGTCTTCGGCGTCAGGCGGAGCAGCGCTGATGACTGGCAGATGACGGGCGCCGCCGGCGGAGGGCGATGGGAGCCTCGGAGCTCCATGCCGTGGGCCAACCTGGGTGCCTGGTGGAACCAACGCGTCGCTTGCGCCGGCGGCCGCGTCCATGGAGCCGAGGTCAAGAAGGTCCGCCTGGTAGGTGCTGATGGCACGACCGCGGAGGATGACATCGGCGAGTCCGGTATAGCGCTTGTTCTCGCAGTTGGTCCGTTCGCGCGACCCTGGACGGTGGAGCTGTACGACGGCGCCGGTATCCTGCTCCGCACCCATCCCTTTAGTGGCGGCCGCCCTAGTGTCGTGAGACAGAAGTTCGTCGAGCAGATTGTGGCAGGCACCCGAAGGGTGCCGGTCCGGCGGCCGAGGCCAAGGAGGGGGTGGCACTAGGAGGAGCGCATCTGAAGATGCGTGACGACGAAGGGCCGGGCCCCC
>DATFWQ010000087.1:0-22563 GCA_035259145.1 Candidatus Dormiibacterota bacterium
GTTGACCTCGTCCACGTAGAGGATGTTGCGGTTGGCCTCGGCCAGGACCCCAGGCTCGAAGCGCTTGGAGCCCTCTTTGAGGGCCGCCTCCAGGTCGATGGTCCCCACCACCCGGTCCTCGGAAGCGTTGATCGGCAGCTCTACGACCCGCATCCGCCTCCGCTCGCGAGGTAGCGGGCCATCACCCAGGAGCGTGCGCTCCCGGCAGTCGACGCATAGCGCCTCGCGGTCGTCCGGATCGCACCCGAAGTGGCAACCCATGACCACGTCGTGCTCCGGGAGAAGGCGTGCCAGGGCACGGACCGCAGTCGACTTCCCCGTACCGCGTTCGCCCCGGATCAGTACACCGCCGATGTATGGCTGCACCGCGTTAAGGCACAGGGCGAGCTTCATCCGCTCCTGGCCCACGATCGCACTGAACGGAAACGTGTAGCGGACGGCCATGTCCCTCAAGTTTGACGGTCTTGGGGCCGCGGCGGCCGCTGCTGAGGGAGGCCGGCTGAGCAGCCAACCGACGGGACGACTTGCTACAGTGGCCGGGTGCCCGAGGGAGGTTGGCCACTGCCGGGGCCGATTCCAAGTTCGTACTACTCGCGCGAGGCGCTGCCGAGATCCAGCGGCCTTGCCCGAGCTCGGGACCGGCTGGCGTCGTGGGTGTCGTTGCGGGCGTCGTGGCTCGAACGCCTCCGCCTTCCACAATTCAGCCGGAGGCAGCGGTTGGTCGCGGCCGTGGCAGCTGCGGCGATCGTGCTGCTCGGGGCGGTGATCGGCCTGGCAACCCACGGATCACCATCGGCAGGACGTGCCACGGCGCTCGGCCCGAGGCACCCCCAGGCCGCCGACATAGCGCCGGCGCCGACGGTATATGCGCAGACACCGGTGCCGATCACGCCAACGCCAAGCCCAACACGCGCCCCGACGGCGTTACCCGTGGTATTCATCAATGCGCCCCTGAGCACGGAACGCGGGGAACAGGTGACGGTTCGGGTTCGCACGACTGCTCATACCGCCTGCACTATCACGATCGGCTATCCGTCAGCGCCTGCGCTGAGCCCAGACGAGTCAGGCGCCGACGGGGTGGCGGCCTGGACCTGGCAGGTGAGAAAGAACGCTCCACGGGGGACCTGGCCGCTTGCGGTGACATGCGGCAGCAGCACCGCGTCATCCCAGATCACCATCGGCTAGGCCTGTGATCACCACCCCAACCGACGTCGAGCGCTTCGCCCAGGTCGAAGTGCCGGGCGCGGGCCTGGTATCGATGGCGACGCTCGGACAGCTACGCACAACGCTGGGCAACCTGCGTGAGCAGGTTGCCCAAAGGCAGGTCGGGATCCGTGACGCCGACTCTCGAATCGAAGACACCCTGGCCGATCTCGGTGCCCTGCTCGTGCCCCGCCGCGCCTGGTGGACACCATCTGCCGACTTCCATCCCTGGCTGGAGGAGGCAGACCGGCTCGTGGCGAGGATCACTGAGCTCGACCAACAGATCGCTCCAGCTGAGCCAGGGCAGAGGGCCGCCGCCGTGGCCGCGATGCTCAGGTTCGCCGCCCGCATCGCGGGACGCGACCGCGCGCACGAGCGCACACGAGCCGCGGCGCGGCTCCGGCAGATTCTGGTCGAGATCGCCAGCTGGGCCATCACCACAGCGCCGGCTGTGGCGAAGGTACCGGACGCCGAGGCGCTGGTCGCGGGAATTTTCACACTCCAGACGCAGGTGGGGGAGCTCCGCGCCGCCTGTGGAGCTGCCGAAGCGGAGCTGTCCGCCATCGCCGGCGAAGTCCACGCGCGAGACGAGGCCGCGCGCCAGATGGGTTTCGACGCGCTGCACCTGGCGGCCCATTTCCGTGCCTATGGACTTCCGGCGGTTGAGACGCCGGCTGCGCTAGCGCCGGGTGAAGTCGCCCACCTGTGCGTCGGAGCAGGGCTGTCACGAGGTGCGGCGGGTGTGCGCCTACCTGGCGTCACGCCGGCGGTCGCGCACACCGGCGCAAGATTCTGGTTGGGCACGCTCCGAAGCGGTCCGATGCCGCCCCTAGCCCCATTCGACAGTGGCTCGTTGACAGTGTCGAACCGATTCCTCCACTTCACCGGAGGGTCCGAGGCGTTCGCCACGCCGCTCGACAACCTGGTCGAGGTCGACGTCTATGCCGACGCCGTCGGGGTTGTCGCTCTCGGCCGTGAAAGCATGGATTTCTACCGCGTGGCTGCGCCGCGACAGGTTGCCTTCTACATGAACTGGGCGCAAGAAGCGCGCTCACAGCTCGCCTAGAGGTGGCTGCTGCAGTCCGCTAGTCCGCTCACCTCTTGCTGATGGATGCCATCACCAACCGACAGCTGGATGAAGCCTGGCAGTGCGTGAGCCCGCACGTTCGGCGCACGCCAATCCTCACCTCGCGGCTTCTGGACGAGGAGACCGGCTTTCGAGTCGCGCTGAAGGCCGAGATGTTCCAGCGGACCGGCGCCTACAAGATCCGTGGCGCGCTCAACAAGCTGCGGGTGCTCAGCCCGGAGCAGAAGCAGCGCGGTGTCATCTGCTCGTCGGCCGGCAACCACGCCCAGGGCGTCGCCCTGGCCGCGGCACTCAGCGGCGTTCGCGCGGTCGTGGTCATGGCCGAGAATGCGACCCCATCCAAGATCGCCGCGACCCAGGCCTATGGAGCCCAGGTGATTCTGCACGGGACGATCTGGGATGACGCCAACGAGGAAGCCCTTCGGATAGTGGCCGAGCAGGGCCTGGCATACGTCCATCCCTTCGACGACCAGGACCTCATCGCCGGTCAGGCCACGCTCGGGCGGGAGATCGTCGAGCAGCTGCGTGATGTCGAGGTCGTCCTGGTTCCGATCGGCGGCGGCGGCCTCATCTCAGGCGTCGCGCAGGCGGTAAAGCGCATCTCCCCTCGTGCTCGTGTTGTCGGCGTGGAGTCGTCGGGCGCGCCAGGCATGCGCGAGTCCGTCAGAGCGGGCCGCGTGGTGACGCTCGACGCGGTCGACTGCGTGATCGACGGCCTGCGGGTGCGCCGTGTTGGTGAACTCACTCGTGAGATGGTCGCGCGCTGGGTCGATGACATCGTCACCGTCCCCGACGCAGACATCTTCGAGTCGGTCGTGTGGCTGATGAGCCGGCAGAAGCTGGTGGCGGAGGGCGCTGCGGCGGCGACGGTGGCGGCCCTGCGCTCCGGGTTGGTCAAGGCAGCGCCTGGTGCCCGCGTCGTGTGTCTGCTGAGCGGTGGGAACCTCAATCTCGATCAGCTCGCTGGACTGATCTGGAACTGAAATGGCCGGGCGCAAGCCCGAGCTTCAAGCTGACTGTGCTGCCTCTGACTTGCCCTTCGCCTGGAGGTCCTCCAGGCGCACGGATACCAGGTGGGACGAGCCACTCTCGTCCAGATGCACGCCGTACAGGGCCGAGCAGCTGGCCATGGTGAGGTAATTGTGGGTGATGATCATGAATTGCCGGTCCCTGCCCAGCCGCTCCAGAACCGCGCCATACCGGACCACGTTGGCGTCGTCCAGAGCCGCATCCACTTCGTCGAGGATGGTGAATGGCGCAGGATTGATCTCCTGCAGGCCCACCACGAGCGCCAGTGCCGTCAGCGCCCGTTCACCAGAGCTCAGAAGCGAGATGTTCTGCATACGCTTTCTCGGCGGCTGGACGAGGATCTCGACCCCGCTCCTCGGTCCTTCGACCCCGTCCGCGTGCCGCAGCGTCGCCTTGCCACCTGCCGTCAGCTCTGAGAAAAACTCCTGGAAGTTTGCGGCCACAGCCCCAAAAACCGCCTCGTAGCGGGTCTCCTCCTCCTCGCGCAGCTGTTTTATCAGCGTCTCCAGGTCCGAGCGCGCCCCGATGATGTCGTCAAGCTGGGCAATCAGCGTCTGGTAGCGGGCCTCGATTTCCGCGCATTCAGCCTCAGCCAGCTCGTTCACCGGCCCGATCTCGTTCAGCCGGCGCTCCAGCTGGCGCATCTCGCGCTCCCGGGCTTTGCCTCCCGGCACCTCCTCGGGGGCCAGGCCGGCAGGCATCCGTTCTCGCAGCTCGTCCATCCTGGCTAGAGCCAGCTCGGTCTCACGCTTGTGAAGCCCGACGCCGCCCTCCAGGGTCGAGATCTTCAGCCGGGCGTCGACGCGCGTCTCGTCAGCGCTGACCAATCGCCTGGCCGCCTCGGCCAGCTCGGCTTCCTCATCGGGGGAGTCTGCCTCGGCCTGCTCTAGATTGGCCTGGGCGACCGCCACCCGATCCCGCAGCGCCGGCAGAGCGGACGCCACCTCGCCCCCCCGCCGCTCAGCCTGGGCGGCACGCTTGAGCTGCGTCTCGCGGCTCCGCTCCAGCGACGCAATGTCGTCATTCACCGACCTGAGCTGGCGCACCAGGTCCTGCACGCGGTCCCTCCAGTGTGCGCGGTCGAGCTCCAGCCGGTGCACCTCAGCGCGATGCTCGGCGAGCAGTTTGTCGTGCTCGTCGAGCGCCCGTCGCTGCTCGGCGGCGGCGGCCTCCGCCTCGAGCGCCGCCCGCTCAAGGTCGGGCAGTCGCGCCGACTCAGCTGCTTCCGCTTCGCGACTGGCGGCAACCTGGGCGGCCACTTCGTCGAGGCGCTGGCGCTGCCCGGCGGCCGCGCGCAGATCGCGCAGCCGGGCTTCGGCAGCGCGGCTCCGCTCGGTTCGGGTGCGTGCCTGCGCCGCGACCGGCTCCACCTCCCCGACCTCGTCCATCAGCCTTCGGCGGCGAGCGGACAGCGCCACCCTGGGATCGCTGCCGCTCCTTATCAGCCCGGGCTCTCGGTAGAGCCCCTCCCGGCTGACCTCACGTCCCACCACGATCCCCCCCAGCAAGCGGCGCGCCACCGCCTCGAAGCCGGGCTCGCACCGGACGTGTTCGAAAAGGGAACCGGGCTCGACGTCGGTATCAGCGGTCGGGTACAGCACGGTCGCCTGCTCCTCGGTGGCCGTGGCGGCCGCCTGCGCGGCATCTTCGTCGGGCGCCGCCCACGCGTCCACAAGTGGGCCAAGCACCGCCGAAAGGGCCGCCTCGAAGCCATGCCCGGCGAGTATCACGTCACCGACACGCTTCAGCCGGTGTCCCGTCGGCTGGGGCCACAGCGACTGGAGACCTTCCAGCTCCGCCGAACACCGCGCCAGCCGAGCTTCAGCCTCGGTCGCCTCACGAGCCACGGCCCCCGCTGCGGCGGCAGCGGCCTCGGCCTCCGGCAGCTCCGCCTCCGCGGGAGCCACCTGGCGGTTCAGCCGGTTGAGCGATTCCTCCTGGAAGCGCAGCCGCCCCCGGACCGAAGCCAGACTGGCCTCAGCGCCAACAACCAGCTTGCGCGCTCGATCGGCCTCCCCAGCCGCCTCACGCGCCTTCTCGGCGTCGCCGGCCGGAGGAGGAGGCGGCGGGCCGGCGATGCCCGCCTGCTGCACCTCGGCCTCGGCCAGCTCTGCCGCCAGCTGGTCGCGGAGCTGGGTGGTGGACGAAAGACGGGAGGTCAGATCGGCCTGCTCGACTCGAGCCACCTCGACCAGCGCGGCCTGGCTGCGGACGCGCTCCTCGGCCAGCACCAGCTCATGCTCAGCCTGTGACGCCTCGAGTCGGCGTGTCCCCACCGTCTGCTGGCGCCAGAGCCGCCGGTCCTGCGCCGCCTGCAGCTCCAGGCGGCAGTGGTTGTACTCGTTCTCGGCGCCTTCCGCCGCAACGCGCGCGTCGGCAAGGCGCTTCTCAAGCGCCATCAGCTGGCTCGTCGCCCGTCTGTGGGCCTCCCTGGCTTCCCGCCACTCCTCCCAGGCGATGCTGCCCCGCAGCAGCTCCAGCCGCTTGCGGGCCTGGTCGGCCTCACGGGCAACCTCCGCCTGAGCGCGCAACGCCTCCAGCCGGGGTTCGATCTCGACGCGAAGGTCTTCGAGGCGGACCAGGTTGGAGGCCAGCTCTTCCAGCTTCACCGCTGCCTCGGCACGCTTCGCCTTGACACCGCGCACCTGCGCGGCTTCCTCGATGAGGCGCCGGCGCTCGTCGGGTGTGCAGGTGATGATGTTGTCCACGTCGCGCTGATCGACGATTGCGTAGGAGTCGGTGGTGAGACCGGTCGATGCCAGCACATCCATGAGATCGTGGCGACGGACCCGGCTGCCGTTCAGGAAGTAGTCGCTGGCGCCCGTCCGGTCCACGCGCCGGCGAATGGCGACCTCGTGGTAGTCGACGGGCAGACGGCGATCCGAGTTGTCGATGACGACGGTGACCTCGGCCTCGCCGGCACGCGGTCGCCGCTGGCCGCCGGAATAGATGACCTCCTCCATCTTGCGCCCTCGTACTTCCCTGGCATTCCGCTCGCCAAGCACCCATTTGAAGGCGTCCACGACGTTGCTTTTGCCCGAGCCGTTAGGGCCGACGATGGCCGTCACGCCGGTTTCAAACGTGATCTCAGTCGTGCGGGCGAAGGTCTTGAATCCCGCTAGACGGATGGAGCGAAGTCGCACCTGAGAGGCAGGTTAGCAGCGGGCGACGCCGTTGGCAGGATTGGGTGGCTTCGAGAGACGCGGTCAGAACCCGGGAGGCGGCGCTTCGACGAGCTCGCGGTCGATCGTGCCAGTCGATCCCTCTCCCGGTTGATCGACGGTAGGCCGGGAGCGGCGTGAACGGCGCCGCGGCTTCGCCTCCCGCTCTGGCCCAGGCTCTGCGCCGGTGCCCTGGGCCAGGGCGACCGCCTTGTTCAGCGCCGTCGAGTCGACATCCAACCCAGCCTGGGGCGTGACGAAAACCTCAGCTGACTCCGCCGGCTCCCGCGCCGGCCGCGGACGCTTCCGGGCTCCCCCCTTCTGGCTGGCTGCACGTCGTTCGAACTCGCTCAGCGCACTGCGCGCCGCCTCCTGCTCTGCCGCCTGCTTGGTGGACCCATGTCCCGTCCCGAGGGGATCGGCGCCGCCGTAGACGACAGCCGTGTATTCGCGCTGCCGGCCACCTCGGGCACCGGCGCTGTCGTAGTAGGGTGTCAGGCCGTAACGCTCCTGGACGATCTGCTGCAAGCGGCCCTTGAAGTTCTCGTCCTGGATCGGTTCCGGCAGCGAACGGAAGCGGTCGAGGTAGTAGTGGTAGGCCGCATCGTAGCCGGCGTCGAGGAAGATCGCGCCAAGCACCGCCTCGAAGGCGTTGGCCAGCAGCGACTTGAGTCCCCGGCCACCGCCTCGGGCGATCCCTTTGCCAAGGAACAGGTAGTCACCCAGGCCGAGCTCCTCGGCGAGCGCCGCCAGAGTGTTCGTGTTGACCATGGCGGACCGCAGCTGGGTCATCTCGCCTTCCTTGGACTCTGGCCGGAGCTTGTAGAGGTACTCCGCGGTGATGAGCTGCAGCACAGCGTCACCCAGGTACTCGAGGCGCTCATTGTCTCGAGGTGAAACTTGCGGGCTCTCGTTGGCAAACGAGCTGTGAGTCAGTGCCTCACGCAGCAGGGCGGCGTCGCGAAATGCGACGCCGATTTTTTCTTCGAGCTCCTCCAGGGGACCGGTTGGCACCAGCGGATCGATGACAGCACGGCGGCCTCGACCGCCCGTCCGGGTTTTGCCTATGTGGCGGACTTCTCCTGTATGTACTCCCATGCCTGACCGACGGTCGTGATGTTCTCCGCGTCCTCGTCCGGGATCTCGAGCCCCGTGTTCTCCTCGAACGCGTAGATCAATTCGACCAGGTCCAGTGAATCAGCGTTGAGATCCTCCTGGAACGAGGCATCCATTGTCACCTGCTCGGGTTCGCACCCAAGGCGCTCCACGATGATGTTCTTGAACTCTTCGAAGCTGATCTTCTGGCTGTCCAAATACCTTCCTCCAGAAGGGTGGGCCGCAATAGCGGCGATTACTGTAGCAGTCACGTGAGTCGTAGCGCCCGCGCAGCCTCGGGCGTCGAGACGGAGTAGGCGGCGGCACCGGGAACCAGCTCACGCATCATTCCCGTCAACGCCCGCTTGGGCCCCACCTCGATGAAGCAGTCGCATCCAAGCTGAACGAGCCCGCGCACCCCATCCGCCCAGCGTACAGGCGAGCTGAGTTGCCGCTCCAGGATCGCCGGGATAGGGTCGGCCTCCCCGTATGGCGCGGCAGACAGGTTGGCGATCACCGGCATGGTGGGCGCGCGCCAGCCCACCGTATCGAGCGTTCCTCGCAGCACGCCACCTGCCGGCTCCATGAGTGGCGTGTGGAAGGCGGCAGCTACGTTGAGGGGCACGACGCGCCTGGCGCCTCTGTCCTTCAGGCGCGCATTCGCCTCCTCGAGCCCGGGCAGGGTGCCGCCGATCACGGTCTGGGTAGGCGTGTTGTAATTGGCCGGCCAGACGCCGGCCAATCCGATCACGGCCGCCTCGACCCGCTCCGGGTCGAGGCCCAACACCGCCGTCATCGAGCTGGTGCCCGGCGGCGCCGCTTCAGCCATCGCCTTTCCACGCTCCACGACGGTGCTGACGGCCTGCTCAGGGCTGAGCGCCCCAGACACGCAGAGCGCCGTGTACTCGCCAACTGAGTGACCTGCGGCGGCGTGTGGGCGGATACCCTGGCGCTGCAGCAACATCGACAGCGCAACCCCCACGAAGAGCAGCGTCGGCTGGGCGTTGGTGGTGAGCCGCAGTTCTTCGTCGTCCGCCTCGGTCAGCAGACGATGGAGGTCGATGCCGGCGACCGCCGAGCAGCGATCGGCCAGCTCGCTGACGTGCGGGTCCTGGAGGAGCTCGCTGCCCATGCCCTTGTGCTGGGACCCCTGGCCGGGAAACAGGAACGCGGTCTTAAGCACGGCGGGTCAAGGTTCGCGGCTTGAAGAGCTGCTTGTCGACGCCCAGGCTAGAGGTGCCGCACCTCTAGTCGGTCTTGATGACCTCGCGGCCGGCATAGTAGCCGCAGTTCGGGCAAATGTGGTGCGGCCGGCGGGGCTTGCGGCACTGCGGGCAGGGCTGCAGCTGCACCAGTCCGAGCGCGAGGTGCGAGCGGCGCCGACCTTTGCGGCCCTTGGAGAGCTTTACCTTCGGGAGTCCCATGAGCGTGCGGAAGTTTACCAGGTAGTTCGGGCCCGCCCAGCGCTGATGCGGCGTCGCAGGGTACGCAGAAGGGCGCCGGCTCAGCAGCGGGTGCGCGGGATCAGAAGAATACGGTGATGAGCGAAGACCCTGCCGCTGCTGCACAGTCGGCACTCCAGTTTTTCGAAACCATGCCATTTGGCCGCCTGTTGGGGATCCAGCCAACCAGCGCAGGCCGCGACGAGGTCCGCGGTCGCATGGAGTGGGCACCGGAGCGCTGCACCCTCGGAGGTGTCCTGCACGGTGGAGTGCTCATGAGTTTTGCCGACTCTCTCGGAGCCCTGTGCGCGTTCCTGAACCTTCCGCCGAGAGCCTCCACCAGCACCATCGAGTCGAAGACCAACTTCTTCCGGGCGGTGCGCGGTGGAGCCGTGGAGGGCACCAGCCGCCCGCTCCATGTGGGTCGAACGACGATCGTGGTTCAGACCGACATCTTCGACAGCGGGGGACGGCGCGTTGCACAGGTGACCCAGACTCAGGCCGTTCTGACGGCCCCCTGATAAGGTCCCATTCCTAGGCGATGGGACCTATCCCGAGCACCAGAGAGGTCGTTTCGCCGGGAAATAGTACGTATCGCGGACCTCGTAAGTTCCAGTTAGCGGTCAGTGGTGGCCCAGGTCCGTTACTGGGAAAGAGTTGATGGGACGGTCTGACCGGTAACGCGTGACAGGTCGAGGGCGAGGCGGCGAACGTCGCTCATCCCACGGTCAAGGCGCTCGATGAAGTTCTGGAGCCATTCGATCAGCGCCGGGTCCTTTGCCCAGCCGGCAATTCCCTGCAGCTCCAGCTCAACACCACGGAGCAGTCGGACCGTGTTGAGCCGAAGCTCGTGCGCGATCCGCTCGCGCTCTCTCAGCAGTGCCAGCTGATCTTGCGCCTCTTTCAGATCGCTGAGGTCGCAGGTGACGTTGGCGAACCCAAGCAGCTCACTCTGCTCGCTGTAGAGCGGCCTGATGGCGACACCTGCCCAGAACTGACATCCGTCCTTGCGAACCCTCCACTCTTCCGCCTGGTACTGGCCGTCAATGCGGGCCAGCTCAAGCTCCAGGGAGGGGGTGCCCCGCTCGACAACCTTCGGGGGATAGAAGCGACTGAAGTGGTGGCCGATGATCTCGTCCGCGGCGTAGCCGTGGATTCGCTTGCCGCCCAGGTTCCAGGTGCGGACGGTGCCGCCGGGGTCCATGAAGAACAGGGCGTACTCGGTGATCGTGTCGACCAGAAGTCGCGAGGCGTCGACGCTGCCCAGAGCTTCACCCCTCGGTGGGGCCGCCTCTTCAATTGCTATCAACTTCTCCGCCTTCTGTGCAGCCGGTGAACTGCAAAGCCCAGGCCATGGCCAGCCCGCTGCTGGCCACGTACTGCATCGGTAATACCGTCACGCACTGCATGCTACTCGCGAATGTGAGGTCGCCACGACTACCAAATGCGCGGATTCTTGCCCGTGCATTTGGACGTGGCCCGTCCACCGCAGTTGGCGGAAAGGACGAGATTCGTTACGAATCTCCAGTTCTTCTTGGCCGACCCGGGGGAGGGGGTCCCGACCCCCGACAGCAAGAAGCCCGCAGTTCCGCTCAGGCAGGATCTGGGCTACAGGCCACTGGAGCTGCGGACCTTGTTCTGCCGGCCGTCCGTCACCGGATGGCTTGAGTGCAGCGCCTCCACCCCCCGCTTGACGGTGGCCAGCGTACGGCTCAGGTGCGCTTCCAGCTGCTGAAGCTGCTCCAGCGCATAGGCCTCAGCCTCCTTAACGATCTGGTCAGCCCGCTCCTGGGCATCGCGCAACGTCTGCTGCGACTGCCGCTCTACCTGGCGCAGGACTTCATGCTCTTGCACGGCTGTCTGTGCCTGCTCATTGGCGCGAGCAGTTATCCGGCTTGCCTCGGCGTGCGCCTCTGCGATCAGGCGCTGCTGCTCCTGGACCGTCCAGTTGGCCTGCTTGATCTCTTCGGGCAGGTGGTGGCGCAGCTCGTCAATCAGGCCCAGCAACTCCTCTTCGTCCACCATCACCTGGCTGGAGAAGGGCACGCCTCGCGCGTGATGGATCAGGTACTCCATCCGGTCGATGACTTCGTCGACCTTCAGTGGAACTTCTCCTTCAGACGCCGTGCTACGACTTCAGGAACGAAGTGGCTGACGTCACCACCGTAACTGGCTACATCCTTCAGGATACTTGACGATACGAAGATCTGAGCCGGCCCGGACATCAGGAAGACCGTGTCCACCTCTGGGGCCATAACCCGGTTCATCAGCGCCTGCTGCAGCTCCGCCTCGAAGTCGGAGTATGCACGGAGACCCTTGACGAGGGTTGTCACACCAAGGGAGCGCGCGAACTCGACGGTCAGGCCTCGGAACGTCGTGACCTCCACTCCTGGCAGCCCCTGAACGGCATCCTCGATCATGGCCACGCGCTCCTCCGGCCCAAACAGGGGCGCCCGCTTCTCAGGGTTCGCCGCCACCCCCACGACCACCCCCTCAAAGAGAGCCACCGCCCGCCGCACCACATCCAGGTGGCCGTTGGTGAACGGATCGAAGCTTCCCGGGTACAGCGCCCGTGTGCTCAAAGCTCGAAAAGGCTGATGGCGGTGTCGCCGTAACGGCGCTGGGGCCTCGCCCGAAGCCGTTCCAGGGCCGGCAGTGGTCGCCTGTATGCGTGCTCGGCGACGACGGTCGTCCCCCCGGCGACCAGCGTGTCCAGCAGGGCCAGGGCGTGGTCCAATATCGCGTCATTGTATGGCGGGTCCAGCAGGACTAACGAAGCAGCCTTCACGTCCTCTGGATGGCTCAGCAACCACCGGGTGACCTCCGAGCGGACGACCTTGCCTCGCTCCCCCAGGCCCAGCGCGCCGAGGTTCCTGCGGATGACCCGAACCGCATCGTCGTCGTGGTCCACGAATGTGGCCGCGGCGGCGCCCCGGGACAGCGCCTCGATGCCGAGCGCGCCAGAGCCGGCGAAAAGATCCAGCACCGTAGCCCCGTCCACTGACGGGCCCATGATGTTAAAGACGGCCTCTTTAACGAGGCCCTGCGTCGGGCGGATGCCGCGGGGCGCGGTCAGCCGGCGCCCCCCGAGCACGCCGCCCACCACTCGGAGGTGGCCGCTGGCCGCAGCCTTACCGGCGCGCCCCAGTGAGTGCCGGGTCACCTGAGGCGCGGGGCGAGGGATTCAGTGATGTCGGGGGCACCGGATCGTTACAGTCGCCGGCCAAATTCCAGCTCATGGTTGAGAGTTGCCTGAACTCAGTCACAGTACGGCGGCCGCCGGTCCTTCCATGGCATCGCCGCCTCCAGCTGGACGGCGACGCCCAGCAGCAGCATCTCGCCACGCGGCGGTCCCACCAGCTGGACGCCCAGCGGAAGGCCCGCTGAGCTCATGCCGAGCGGCAAGGAGATCGCCGGCTGACCAGTGCAGTTGTACGGATAGGTGAAATTGATCCACTCGAAGGCCCTGTCGAGCGCGAGCTCAGCGTCTTCGAAGTACCCGATCGGGTGCGGCGGCCGGGTCAGCGTCGGCGTGACCAGGATGTCGTGGTCGTCCCAGAATGAGACCACCAACCTCGAGTGGTTGCGGATCGAGTTCACCGCGAGTACGTAATCGGCGGCTGTCGCCCGGCCGGCCGCGGCGATCATCCGGGCGTTGACCGGGTCGAGGGCGGCGGTGTCCGCCACCGCGTAGGTCGCCGTGCCAGAGATGACCAAGAGCCGCATGGCGTCCAGGAAGGCCCCCGTCTCGGGGCCGCCCTCTTCCACGTGGTGCCCGAGGCCCTCGAGCTCGCTCGCGGCTCGGCGCACAAGGGCCTGGATCTCGGGATCAACGCCGGAGCCTGCTGTGGCCTGAAAGCCTATTCGAAGACGCGGCGGCGCCGGCGCCTCCAGGTAAGAGCCCTCGGGTTCCGCCCAGTAAGGATCGCCGGGCAGGTGACCAGCCAGGGCGTCCAGCGTGGCCGCCGCGTCGGACACCGTCCGCGTGAGGACTCCTTGCGTTGACAACCCGGCCCAGCCCTCTCCAACAAGCGGCCCGGGTGAGATTCGGCCCCTTGAAGGTTTTAGGCCGACCAGCCCGCAGCAGGACGCGGGGATGCGCACCGAGCCCCCGCCGTCGGTTCCGTGGCTCCAGGCGCAGAGGCCGGCCGCGAGGGCCGCCGCCGCGCCGCCGCTCGAACCCCCTGGCGTGTAATCGCGGTTCCATGGGTTGCGGGCAGCGCCGTGGAGGCCGAATTCGGTCACGGGCCGCGAGCCGAACTCAGGCGTGGTGGTCCGGCCCAGAATCGGGCAGCCGGCTGTTTTCATGCGCGTCACGACGAAGGAGTCCACCTGCGCGATGTTTTTCTCGAAGGCTCGGGAGCCGAAAGTCAGCGGATATCCGGCCATGGCGGAAAGGTCCTTCACCGTGGTCGGCGCACCGGACAGCAAGCCGTGCCCAGGCTCCTCGGCCTGCCGCCGCGCGAGGTCGGCAGTCGTGAGCCAGAAGGCGTTCAGGAGTGGGTTGAGTCGCTCGATCCGGTGCAGGTAAAGATCCACCAGCTCCCTTGCGGTCACCTCGCGGCGGCGCACCGCTGCCGACTGCTCAAGCGCGGACGCGAATGCGTCCATCACCCACCTCCCCGATCAGCACGGCCGGATAAGGGGCGCCGGCCATGGCCGCTTCGAAGGCCGGCACCCGATCTGGCGGAAGGGCGACGAGCATGCCGCCGCTGGTCTGGGCATCGCAGAGAAGAAGCTGGTCGGCTTCAGCGAGGCCGCCCCAGTCGACAGACTCCCTCAGGGCGGCGTGGTTGCGACGAGTCCCGCCGGGAAAGAGGTCAGCCTCAACCAGCTCGCGGACGCCTTCGAGCACGGGTACGTCTTTGAGCCGGATCTCGGCTCCAACTCGCAGGTTGGCCAGATGACCGAGCAGCCCGTAGCCTGTGACGTCAGTGGCTGCGACCGCGCCTGCCGCCACCATCGCCTCAGCGGCCTGCCGGTTCAGGTGGGTCATGACCGCGATCGCCCGTTGCTGGAGGTCCGGCGGGCAGAGGCCGTGTTTGATGGCGGTGGCGACCAGCCCGCTGCAGAGGGGCTTGGTCAGGTACAGGAGATCTCCCGGAAACGCGCCCGCGTGCGTGACTATTCGGTCGGGGTGTACCTCGCCGGTGATCGCATACCCGAACTTGGGCTCCTCGTCGTCGATGCTGTGACCCCCAACCACCGGGACTCCCGCCTCAGCCAGCTTGGTGGCACCACCGGCGACGATCCGATCCAGGAGCCCCGTCTGCAGCTTGTCACGTGGAAAGGCCACCAGTCCCAGGGCGAACAAGGGCCTGGCACCCATTGCGTACACATCGCTGAGGCTGTTGGCCGCCGCGATCGCTCCGAATGCCTCGGGATCATCGACGATGGGCGTGAAGAAGTCGACGGTTGAGACCAGGGCCCGGTCCTCGGACACGCGAAAGACCGCGGCGTCATCGCCCGTCGTCGCGCCCACAAGCACGCGCGGGTCGTCAACCGCGGGAAGGGCCCCGAGTACCTGCCCAAGCTCCACCGGGCTGAGCTTGCAGGCTCAACCGGCGCCGTGGCTGTACTGCGTGAGCCTCAACTCTGTCCTCATTCGATGGAAGGGTAGCGCGGAGCGGAACTGCACTTGCTGGCTGGCCGTCAACATCGAATTCGCCCCAATGTGTACCGATCAAGGGGGTTATCCCGTTTCGACTTGTTGGAAGTGGCAACGAACCTGACTTCCTACTCACCGGTAACGACCTCTTGTGGCGTCCACGCCAACCGCCTGTTGGAGCACGCGGCCTGGATCAACGGCAAGCTCGATCAGCTCGACCTCGACGCCCGTGCCCGGCTGGAACAGATGCTCGAGATCGACCCGCACGAGGCGATCGCCTGCCTCGAGGGCCAGGCCCGCGCCGCCGCCCGCGACATCATTACCAGCGATGAGGCGATGACGATCTACCAGGCCCTGACGCCCGAGGGTTGGGAGCCAGGCACCAGGCTCGAGGTCAAGATGACGATCGTCAGCATCATGGATCAGCTGCTCGCGCCCCTCTCGGGGCCCATCACCAGAGTCGCGCCGGCGGACTGCTTGCTCTAGAGGTCCGGCCGAGAAACGGCCATTCTGAACATGCCGCAGCGAGAGCGCCAGCCGCGGATCGAGCGCCGGCACGTCCAAGAACGACGCATGCGTACAGTCGCGCTGCGCCCGATCCGTGGCAGACCCGCATTCGTACGATCCCGTCCGCGCTGCGCGCTCGCTCAAGCGCGGTAGCGATGCAGCACCTGGAACAGCGCCTCTGTGCCGAAGTCGAGCGCTGCGACCGGAACCCGCTCGTCCGCGGCGTGCACCGTCTCCTGGCCGAAGCCGCGTGGCAGCCGCAGCGGTAAATAGCCATACCCATCGATTCCAAGCTGAGCGAAGTGGCGCTGGTCGGTGGCGCCCGTCATCAGCAGCGGCACCGTCACGGCCTCGGGCTCCAGCTGCTGGATGACCTCACACAGCAGCTCGTAGAACCGGCCCCTCTCGGCGGCCTGCAGTCGCGGTCCCACGCCGAGGATCTCGATCTCCGGCGCCTGTCCGACCACCTGCCTAACCTCGGCCACGAACTCCTCAGGCTCGAAGCCTGGCAGCATGCGGCCGTCAAGGTCGACAGTCGCCTCGGATGGGATCACGTTGATCTTCTCCCCTGCGCGCACGATCGTGGCGTTGATTGTGTGGTGGAGGATCGGGTCGAAGCGACTGGACTCCTCGCCCATGGTGTCCAGGACGGCGTCGGTCCGAGTGACGTCCAGCAGCGCTCGGAGCCGCGACCTAGCGGGCTCAGAAGCAGCCTCCGAGATCCCCTGCACGTACTCTGCCGCCACCGGCGTGACGTGAACTGGAAGCCGGCTGCGGTCGAGCGCCCGCAGCATCTCGCCTAGCCTCGCCATGGTGCCACCGCGATGGCTCCGCGAGGCGTGACCGCCAGGGCCGCGCAGCGTGATCCGCAGACGGCAGGCCCGCTTCTCGGCGACCATGATCGGGTAGAACCGGCGGCCCCCGATGTGCTGAGTGCTGGCGCCGCCTTCACCGATGCCGTGGCGAATGCCCTCGAAGAGCTCGGCGTGCCCCTGCACCAGGTACTGGGCGCCGAGCATGCCGCCCGCCTCCTCGTCGGCCAGGCAGCAGAACACCACGTCACCAGCGGGTGGAAGGTCCCGGTCGAGGCAGCGCAGCAGCGCTGTGGCCATCATCGCGACTCCACCTTTCATGTCGAGCGCTCCCCGGCCCCAGACCCAGCCATCGACGACGTCGCCGCCAAACGGAGGGCGCGTCCAGTGCTGGCCGGTGGTTGTGACCACGTCCACGTGGCCCTGCATCAGCAGAGGCGGCGCCAGGCCCCGGCCAGGTACCCGTACAACCAGGTTCGGGCGCTCGGCCGAGGCGCCGAGCATCCGGCAGGCGACGCCGCGGGCCTGGAACAGGCGCATCAGGTAGTCCAGACACGGGCCCTCCCCACCCGGTGGGTTGGTGGTGTCGAACCTGATGAGAGCGCCCAGCGTGGCGGCAGGTGTCGGGGTGGTTGTCTCCCCCATGGCGGATCAGCTTATCGAGGAGAGAAGATCGCACGGTTATGACTGTCATGTACGACGCGATCGTGATCGGCGCAGGCCAGGCCGGCGGCCCCCTCTCGACCGCCCTGGGCCGAGCCGGCAAGAAGACAGCCGTGGTGGAGTCTGATGAGGTCGGCGGAACCTGCGTCAACTGCGGCTGCACACCGACCAAGACCATGATCGCCAGCGCCCGGGTCGCCTACCTGGCGCGTCGGGCGGCAGACTACGGTGTTCGCACCGGCCCGGTCGACGTGGACCTCACAGTCGTGCGCCAGCGGAAACGCGACATCGTGCAGAGCTTCCGCCAGGGAAGCCAATCGCGCATCGAGTCGACAGAAGGCGTCGACCTCATCTTCGGCGAGGCTCGCTTCGTGGGCGACAGGCGCCTCGAAGTGTCATTGCGTGACGGCGGGCGGCAGGTGCTGTCAGCGGACATCGTCGTGATCAACGCCGGGCTTCGCCCCGCACCAGCCCCCTTCCCCCTCGACGGGGTACAGGTGCTCGACTCGACGTCAGTCATGGAGCTGGCCCAGGTGCCAGAGCGCCTGCTGGTGCTCGGAGGAAGCTACGTCGGCCTGGAGTTCGCCCAGATGTTCAGTCGCTTCGGCAGCCAGGTGACGATCATCGAGCTCGGCCCCCGGCTGGTGCCCAGAGAAGACCCCGACGTCTCGGATGCTGTGGCTGAGATCATGCGGGAGGACGGCGTCGAGGTTCTGCTGGAGACCCGTGCGCAGGCAGCGCGCTCCGTCGACGGACGAATCGAGCTGCGGGTGGCCGCCGCCGGCGGGGACCGAGTGCTCACGGGGACTGAGCTGCTCCTGGCGGCTGGTCGGGTGCCCAACACCGATCGTCTGCAGCTGCCGGCCGCCGGCATAGCCACGGACGAGCACGGCTACGTCGTCGTCAACGACCGTCTGGAGTCGAGCGCGCCGGGCGTGTATGCGGTCGGCGATGTGACCGGCGAGCCGGCTTTCACGCACATCTCCTACGACGACTACCGAATCCTGCAGGCCAACCTGCTCGAAGGGGGCAGCCTCAGCCGCGCCGGCCGGCTGGTGCCTTACACCGTTTTCATCGACCCCCAGCTGGGCCGGGTGGGCATGAGCGAGCAGGAGGCACGACGGGCCGGCCTGAGAGTCCGGGTTGCGCGCATGCCCATGGATGGGGTTGCCCGGGCGCTGGAGGTGGCAGAACCTCGCGGCTTCATGAAGGCGGTCGTGGACGCCGAAAGCGACCAGATCCTGGGATGCGCCGTGCTGGGCCTGGAAGGTGGGGAGCTGATGTCGATGATGGAGATCGCGATGATGGGGAAGCTGCCATACACCGTGCTGCGCGACGGGGTGTTTGCCCACCCGCTGCTCGCGGAATCGCTCAACAACCTTTTCGGCAACTTCGACGACTGACGACAGACCACAGGGTCAAGTGACCGAAGTCTGCTCCAGCCTCCGCTCGGCTGCGCGCCAGAGCGCCGGCCATCGTGCCAGATCCGGATCCGCCGCGGCGAGCGCTTCGGCTTCCTGTCTGACCTCGGAGAGCAGCTCGGGATTCTGCAGGGACTCCATCGCCTGGTCGGAGATCCCGTGCTGGCGCGGTCCGAGGAGCTCGCCCATCCCGCGAAGGTTCATGTCCTCCTGTGCCAGCCGGAAGCCGTCGCTGGTTTCAGCCACGAGCCGGAGCCGTGCCAGGCTCTTGTTCGAGGGATCGTCGGCCAGCAGGAGGCAGTGGGAACGATGTGCGGCGCGGCCGACGCGGCCACGGAGCTGGTGAAGCTGGGCCAGGCCGAAGCGGTCAGCGCCTTCGACGAGCATCACCGTGGCGTTGGGAACGTCGATGCCGACCTCCACGACGGAGGTGGCGACCAGAACCTCGCTTTCTCGCCCCCTGAACGCACGCATGACTGCGTCCTTGTCCTTCATCTTCCCGTGGACCAGGGCGAGGCGCAGGTCCGGGAAGACCTTGGTGCGGAGGCGCTCGAACTCGGCCGTCGCGGCCTTGGCCATCAGCTTCTCAGACTCTTCGATCAGCGGGCAGATCACGAAGGCCTGTCGGCCGCCGCGGACCTCGCGCCTGACGAGGTCGTACGCCTGCTGCCTGTCTTCGGGAGCCACCACGTCTGTCCGCACCGGCGTCCGGCCGGGCGGCATCTCGTCAATGACCGAGAACGTCATCTCGCCGTACAGCGCCAGCGCGAGCGACCGCGGTATGGGCGTAGCCGTCATCGCCATGAAGTGCGGCCGGCCGGTGGCTGACTTCTGCCGCAACAGCTCTCGCTGGCGCGTGCCGAAGCGGTGCTGCTCGTCGACCACGGCCAGACCGAGGCTGGCGAGCTGCACCTCCTCCTCGATCAGCGCATGCGTGCCCACCAGCAGCGCACAAAGGCCGGATGCTGCTGACATCCGGACGCGCCGCCGCTCGGGCGCCGGCAGGTCGCTGATCAGAAGCTCGACACTCAGGCCAGGAAAGCTCGGCTCGAGGTAAGCGCGGAACTTGTCCAGGTGCTGTCGAGCCAGGATTTCAGTCGGCGCCATGACCACGGTCTGCAGGCCGCTGGCGTGCGCCATCGCAGCCGCAGCGGCGGCCACGGCCGTCTTGCCCGAGCCCACGTCTCCGTTCAGCAGGCGGTTCATGGGGACGTCCTGCCGCATGTCCTTGTAGGCGTCCCACATGGCCCGCTTCTGGGCCCGCGTGAGCTCGAAGCCGAGACCCGCCTTGAAGGTGTCGATCACGTCCTGCTGGTAAGGGATGGGCGTGGCGCGCTCTACGGCGATGCGCCGGCGGGCCATCAGGAACGCGGCCTGGAACTCCATAAGCTCGGCGAATGCCATGCGTTCCCTCGCCCGACGCCAGTCCTCGGCAGTCGCGGGTTGGTGGCCCAGCCTCACCGCTTCGGCGAGCGGCAGCAGGTGGTGGCTCCGGCGGACGTGCTCTGGGATCTCGTCATCGAGCTCGCCGGCCAGTGGCATGGCCACGTCAACCCACATGGCGACCTTCCGCGAGGTCAACTTCCCGGTCAGGTGGTACTTGGGCATCAGCCCTCCGACCCAGCCGGGCCCGTGCTGGTCCGTTATCACCTCGGTGTGGGGGTTCTGCATTTCCAGGCCGCCGTAGCGTGACGCGCGGACCTTGCCGGCAAGGGCGATTCGGTCGCCCGGCCTCAGCTGGTGGGCTCGGTAGGGCTGGTGGAACCAGACCACCTTCATGGTCGAGCCCCGGTCGTCGGCGACTACCGCTTCGGTCAAGCTGATGTCCTGTATGCGCGACCGTTTTGCTTGAATGCCTATGACGGTGACCAGCGCCGTGGCGTGAGCGGCGAGGGGCAGCTCCGCGATCGGCACGGGGGCGCCGTACGACTCCCAGTCGTAGGGGAGCTCGAGCAAGAGATCCCGAACCGTGTGAAGCCGCAGCTTGCGAAGCCCCTTCACGTCTGCGGCTGTGATCCGCGGCAGCCGGGTGACGGGTGAGTCAAGGCTCAGCGGAACCCTCGGCAGCGCGGTGCGCCCCCTGGATGACTGGCGCCCGATCACGGCGTCCCCCGAAGTGCGGCGCTCAGAACCCATGCCGATCTATTCTCGGCTGGGGCGCCAGCGATCAAAGACGAAGGAGCGCATTCTTACGACCGCGGCGTTCCCGGTCTTCAGAGCATGCGCATCTCGGACCGTAGTGGACTTCCGGTCCTCAGCGGCCAAAGACCTGTCCGCCGTTCACGTGCAGCACCTCGCCGGTCACGAAAGAAGCGTCGGGCGACGCCAGGTAGCGGACGGCAGCGGCGATGTCGGCCGGTTCTCCAGACCGGCCGGCCGGGGTTTCCGCGATGATCCGCCGCCGTCGCTCCTCTGCGATCCGCGGGCCGAAGAACTCTGTCCCGAGCACCAGGCCCGGGGCGATGGCGTTGACGGTGATGCCTTCGGGGCCGAGCTCCCGAGCCAGCGAGTAGGTCAGTCCGACCAGCCCGGCCTTGGCCGCGCTGTACATGTCACCGCCGCCACGAAAGGCGGCGATTGAACTGATGTTCACGATGCGCCCGCCTGGCCGGCGCAGCAGCGGCCGAAAAGCGTGCACCATGAGGTAGGCACCCACGAGGTTGGTCGCGAGCATGGCCTGCGCGTAGCCGGCGGCCTCGGCGGTAGTCGCCCCTGGTGACATCGCCGCACTTGGGGTACCGCCACCTGCGTTGTTCACCAGGACGTCCAGCGCGTCCGACACGCGGCGGGTGAACCAGACCGCGAAAGCGTCGACCTGGACCGGGTCGCTGACGTCGCACTGCCGCCACCAAACCCGATCCGACTCCCCCCGCCCGATCTCGTTCGCGGCCCTCGATAGGACGTCGGAGCGCCTACCGGTGAGCACTACGACGTCGCCGTTGGCGACGAATGCGGCCGCGGTGGACCTTCCTATACCGGTGCCCGCGCCTGTGATGACAACCGCACGACCAGTCAAGCCATTCATTCTCCTTACCTTGATCTTCAAGGCATAATAGCTTGAATATGAAGGTATCTGCAAGGACCGGGCCGGCCAGGAGGCTGGACTCGGTGGACGCGGAGCTGGACGCCTGGCTGGCGGAGCTGCCCGGCGTCGATCCCCAGACGGAGGCTGCCAGGATGCGCCTCCTCCGCCTCGGACGGCAGCTTGAGCGGGCGCTGGCCAGGACGGCCGAGAAGCACGGAATGACCCTGGGGGACTGGGAGGCTCTGTCGGTGCTGCGGCGCTCGGCGCCTCCCTATAAGCTCCCGCCCACCGTTCTCGCACAGGCCCTCGCCATCACGACGGGCACGATGAGTGTGCGGCTCGACCGGCTGCTCAAGGCGGGCCTGATCGAGCAGGTGAACGACGAGTCGGACGGACGCTCGCGGCCGGTGCGTTTGACGCCGCTCGGCCACAGGCGTTGGCAGGAGGCGACCGCAGCCCGTACCGAGCTGGAGTGGAGACTGATCGGGGAGGCGCTGGGGAGCTCGCGCCTGGAACAGCTCAACCGGCTGCTGCGGCGCGTGATGCTGGGCTTCGAGCTGGGCCTCGGCCCTCCGCCGCGGCGACCCGACTCGGGCGACTGAGGCCCTCATTGGGAGCTGTTTGCGGGTGGAACACGTACCCGAACCCGCGGCAGGACGGCTGCACACGCTCTCTGACTCGCCACTGGCAGGATCGACCGGTACGGTTGTTATCTTCTTCGGCGTGAGCCTGACCGAGCTGCCGGCCGATCTCCCCGTGCCCGTCGACGACGGCGCCGCCGATCACCTCCCCGGCCTGCGAATGCCAGCGCTGCGGCTGGCATCTACCGCCGGTCGCCTGGTCGACCTTGGCGCCCTCGGTGCCGGACGCACCGTTGTCTACTGCTACCCGATGACTGGTCGGCCCGACCGGCCCGTTCCGGCAGCCTGGGATGCCATCCCAGGGGCGCGCGGCTGCACACCCGAATCGTGCGGCTTTCGCGACCACGCCCGGAACCTGGAAAACCTTGGCGCCACGATCTTCGGAGTCAGTGCACAGGCGACCGAGGATCAGCGCGAGGCCGCGGAACGTCTGCGACTGCCCTTCGAGCTGCTCAGTGATCGGCAGCTGGAGGTGGCCTCCGCGCTGCGCCTGCCGACGTTTCAGGTCACCGCTGACCTGGCCCGCCTCCTCCGACTGCAGACGAAGCCCGCTTCGGGCGATGAGGGTGAGGGAGATGAGCCGGTAACCCTCCTCAGGAGGCTGACCATGGTGGTGCGCGAAGGCCTGATCGAGCGCGTCTTCTACCCGATCTTTCCACCCGATCGTCACGCCGAGGAGGTTTTGCGGTGGCTGGGTTCCGTGGCCGGCTGAAGCGTCACATGTCCAGCGCCGGGTAGTAGTTCTCCGCGCCGATCTCCCGCACGTCCGAAAGCCAGTCTCCCTCGAACAGATCGGTCGGTGCCTGGTAGCGGTGAGCCAGGGCCCAGGCCTGGCGCTTGTAGGTCCAGTTGTCAGGCTGCAGGCGGCG
>DATFWQ010000088.1:0-3785 GCA_035259145.1 Candidatus Dormiibacterota bacterium
CGAGGATCCCCCCACTCCAACAGCCACTTTGCCCAGCCAACAAGCAGCCTCCCGGTTTTCTGCACCGCCCGCGGATAGCGCAACGTCAGCGGTGAGGCGGCGAACCATACGACCACCACGATAGCCATCCAGATGACGTAAAGCCACAATGCTGCCCACGCGGCAGTATTCATACCGGTGGTGATGTGATTGAGGTTCACCAGCAGCCCGGTGATGTAGACCATGAGGGTGTGGACGAAGATGAAGAAGACAAAATACGTGAGCACAAGGAAGTGGACTGTGCGGGCCACCTGACGGTTGATCCGGCCCCAGCCCAACCCGAACTTGGCGGCGATGGCGGGCGCCTGTAGCAAGCCGGTTATCAACGCCAGTGGCGCGGCGATGAACACCGCGACGAAATAGGCGATGATCTGCAAGCCGTTGTACTGCGTCCACCCCTCATTCGCGGGGAAAGTCAGCGACAGGTATTGCAGCGCCGTCGAAACCGCATTGGGGATGACGGTCCAGTCTCGCGGCACCAGCCGCTCCCACTGCCCGGTGGTGAACAGCAATAGGTAGAACACCACCCCGTTGGCGAGCCAGAGCAAGACGAAACTGAAGTGCCACCAGCGGGCCAGGCCGATCGAGTGGCGTATCCCCGGTATGCCGATCCAGCCAGGGAGGCCGACCGCATCGTCCTTGGCCGTCCAGGCACGCTCTGGCGGTTCCTGCTGCATCCGATCAGGCGGCACCGGGCCGCGCAGTCGCAGCCACTCTCGGCCAGGTGTCGACCCGGCGTCCAATTCCAGGCGCGGGTGGTCCGCCAGGATTTGTATGCCGGCTCGAATGATGAAGAGTATGAAGAGGAGGTTCAGGAAGTGCACGATGCGCAGCCACAATGGGAACCCGGTGGTAACTGGAGGCTGGAAGCTGCCCTGTCCGGGGTACCTCCGGATGAATTCCTGCACCGCCGGGTAGGTGCGCAACTGCTGCACCACCGCAATCCCGATTATCAGCAGCGCGAAGCCGATCGGCAGGAACCAGAGAGTGCTGACCCAGCGCTTGCTGATGCGCACCTCCGGAATCCGCGCCATGATCGGAGGGATGCGCCGCGACCACTCCGCGACGACGATGCGGTCGTCGGGCGCGCCTGGAGACGCACGCGATGAGAGTTCGGTCTCAAGGGGGTCTGGGGCGTGGAGCGGGTCGGGAGACGACGCCGCACGAGCCGCCTCGCGGCCGCCGCCCGGCCTGTTGGTTTCGCCAGGTCGATTCATGATGAGGTCTTAGCCCTGCGAACCTGCCTCGACATTACGATGCGGCGCCCGGACTCCTCTGTCCACGAACCGATTCTTGCCGCATCCAGCCGTTCGAGGAGATGGTCGCCCACCCGCAGCGCGTTGGCTGGCCATGGTCGTCGGATCATTCCAGCCGCTTTAGTCTCGTTCCTGTTGCGTGCTGTCATCTTCCATGTGATGCTGACCAGCGCCCTGACCTGGGATCTGCGAGCTCGGCACCGCGCTCGACAAGTCGGCCGCGGTGAACACCCGGTTCCGCCGCGACCCTCCCAGGGCCACGATCCAGCTGAAGACAGCCACGATCCGATTCTGGAAGCCGGTCAGGAAGACGATGTGCACGAAGAGCCACATCAGCGCGCCGAGGTGACCGCTCAGCTTGAGCCCGCGGAAGTCCACCACCGCCCGTCCGGCCCCGACGTAGGCCATGCTCCCCAGATCGACATAGTGGAACTGGCGCGGCGGTCGTCCGCGCTGGCGAGCCTTGATGGTGTCCGCTGCGTGCATCCCGGATTGCATCGCCACCTCGGCCACGCCTGGCAGGCCGTCGAGGCTCATCAGGTCGCCCACCACGAACACCTCGGGCCGGCCCGGTAGCGTGCAGTCCGGCAGGACCCTCACGCGCCCGGAGCGGTCCGTCTCCGCATTGGAGCAGTCCGCCAGCTTCCGCCCGAGTGGGGAGGCAGCGACGCCGGCGCCCCATACGACGGTCCGAGCCGCGACATGGCTGACCTCGCCCTCGGCCGACCTGACGTCGAGGCCCGACGCGTCCACGGCCGTCACCCGGCGGCCCATGCGTAGCTCGACCCCCATCGATTGCAGAGTGTCCGCGGCCCGGCTGGCCAGCTGGTCGCCGAACGTCGCCAGGGGCTCCTTTCCGCCGTCGAATATGAGCACCCGGCAGCACGTGGGGTCCAGGGAGGTGAACTCGCGCCGCAGCGTGTGCGTGGCCACGTGCCGGATCTGGCCGGCCAGCTCCACGCCGGTGGGTCCGGCGCCGATGATGGCGAACGTCAGCCATGCGTCGCGTTCTTCTGGGTCCGCTGTCTCCGCCGCCACCTCGAACGCCCCAAAGATGCGCCGGCCGATCGACTCCGCGTCCTCGACGGTCTTCATTCCGGGCGCGTACGGCGCGATCTCGTCGTGGCCGAAGTACGACGTGCCCGCGCCGGCTCCCACGATGAGCGAGTCGTAGCCGAAGGCCATTTCCTCCCCAATGGGCATCCGTGCGTGAACGAGCCGGCGGTCGAGATCGAAGCCCGTGACCTCGGCCAGGTGCACAACCACGTTGCGCTGCCGCGCGAAGACGGCCCTGAGCGCCGGTGCAATGTCGGCCGGGGAGACTATCCCGGTGGCGCACTGGTAGAGCATCGGCTGGAAGACGTGATTCGCCGAACGGTCCACCAGCGTGACCGACACTGGTGCCCGCCGCAACCGCCGCGCCGCAAATAGGCCGGCGAAACCGCCGCCGACGATGACGACGCGATGGGTCGGCGTCGCGTCCGGTGTGGGCTTCACGATACTGCAGCCATTCGTTCAGCTTCGAGCCTATTGAGCGGGCGATCGTCGGGCAGGGCCCTGACACCGTGAATACGAGGGCCCGCTGGGTTCTCCCAGTAGCTGGGCCCTTGTCCCATGGTCTCGCCATCCTTCCTCATTCGATTTGCTGGGCCACCAACCCTATGAGCGGACGGGACCAGGTCCGGCATCTCCAAGTCTGCGCCGGAGCCCCTCGGGACGCATCTGGACATGGCCAGTCGGGCCGGACGTCCATTTGGCCGGTGACACCACCGAAGTGCCGCGCAGTCTCGAGCCATCCCGGTCCGTCCGCCGGGTCTTCAAGTCCCACCGCTGGGGGGTGTTGACGCCCGAGACCCCCTGGAGGGTCGTTGGGCTGTCACTGCTCACCCGCCAGGCGTCAGGGAGACGAAGCCGAGGCGGTCAAGCGAGCGGATGAAAGGCTCGTCGGACTGGATGTTGACCATGCCCGGCGCGTCCTGGCCGCCGACGGTGGGGCGGTGGCTCGATTGGGCCTTGCCCCGTGCAGGGCGCTAGTGACGACCTGAGCCAAGCTCTCGATGACCCCCTCCACCTGCCTGAAGTCGAGCTGGTCGCGCGCGCTGACATTGTCGGCACCTTCGCCCTCGACCACCTCGACGCCGATGGTCACCCCATTGGGCAGGCTGGCCTCAACCACCTCGGTCCGGCGGTCCATGCTCAACACCTCCGCTCCCGGTCCGCCCCGCCACCGCCGACCTCTCCCCGCACCGTCCGGCGGGTGCTGGAGTACCCGCTCGGCAGCCTGGCGCAGGCCCGCGATCGACTCGGCTGCGACAGTGACCCGGCAGGTGGCGGTGTTAAGCCTCCGGTCGTAACAGACCTCAAGGCGGAAGGCCTCGAACAGGTGCCGCAGGATTGGTTCTGGGGCCATGGCAAGATCCACAGCTGCGGTTGGCAGGGTGTCGAGGAGTTTAGGGCGAGGGCTCGCCAGATCGGCCCTTTTCTAGCTGC
>DATFWQ010000089.1:0-3496 GCA_035259145.1 Candidatus Dormiibacterota bacterium
CGCACGAGTCGGATACTCGGGTGACTTCGGAGGCAGCTACTACCTGACGCAGCTCGTGGGGACGGCCAAGGCACGCGAGCTCTACTACACGGCTGAGCTCGTGGACGCGAGCCAGGCCTTGGCCCTCGGCATCGTCAACCGCGTGGTTCCCGACACCACGCTCGAGGAGGAGACGATGGCTCTCGCGCGGAAGATTGCCCACGGTCCGCGTGTCGCCCTCCGCTACATGAAGCGCAACATGAACGCGGCCGAGGCGGGCTCCCTCAAGGATCAGCTCGATCTCGAGGCCTGGCACCACACGCGCACCGGCATGACCGAGGATCACCGCGAAGCCGCGCGCGCCTTCGTGGAGAAGCGGGAGCCGCAGTTCAAGGGGCGCTGAGCTTCATGGCCCGGCTGCCCGACATTCTGGGCGCCCTCTCGCCCGAGGCGCAGGCCGTCTACGACCGCATCACGGCCAAGCGCGGCAAGATCGGTGGACCGTACGCGCCCCTGATGCACCATCCCGCGCTCGCCGAGCATCTCGGAGGCCTGGGCGAGTACCTTCGCTTCGAGAGCACGCTCCCCGGCGACCTGCGCGAGCTCGCCATTCTGATCACTGCGCGCCATGTGTCGCAACCCTTCGAGTGGGTCATGCACGCGCCGGTGGCCCTCAAGGAAGGCCTGCCCGCGGACATCATCGAGCACATTCGTACGCGGGCCGATCTTTCGAAGCTACCCGCCCGCTACGTTCACGCCGCGCGCGTTGTCCAGTCTGTGCTGGCGCGTGAATCGCTACCACAGACGCTCCAGGACGAGACGGAGCAAGAGATCGGCATCACGGGATTGATTGAACTGGTCGTGCTCACCGGCTACTACCAGACCATCGCGGCCGTGCTCTTCGCCTTCGACGTGCCCCTGCCCGCCGGCACCCCGGCGCCTTTCTGAGCCGACACCTCACGGTGGACCGGCGCCGGTTGCTTGCCGCCGCCCTCGCGGGCGTTCTGCCCCGGCTGCTCGGTCTCAGCATCTCGGCGGCCGCGCCGGCGAGCCTATCAGCTGAGCCGGTAGGTGGGCGTAGGGGCCTTCGAATTTCCGGCAGTTGAATATCCGCGGGCGCATAGTCCTGGCATGAAAGTCCGGCCGCTGATCGCGCGAGGCCCCGCCCACGCGTCGTCCTGCCCGCGCGGCCGCGCCGCCGCCACACCGTCATCAAGGCCGTCGGCTCCGTTGGATAGGACGGGCCTGCTTTTCTTGCAACGCTCGGCCGGGAACGCCGCGGTGGCGGCCTTGCTCGGCGGCCAAAGGTCAGCCGTGCCGCCCGGCGTGCAGCGCCAGCCGCAGGCGGATCCGCCCGCCCTCACCTCGCCCCTGCTTGCCGGCAGCCCCCGCCTCCAGCTTGCCTACCACAACCAGCCCACGGTGAAGCATCACGAACGAAGTGACGGCGTAAAGGCGCTCCAACTGGCGCTGGTGCAGGTCGGCTTCGGCCAGCTGCTCACCAGGACCATGAAGGGCGGCACGCCGGATGGTGACTATGGCGACGAGACGCTGACCGCTGTCCGGGCCTTCCAGACCAAGCATGGCGTGCGGCCCATCGGCGGCCAGGAGGCGGGCCACAAGACACTGCTGGCGCTAGACCGGGCACTGGGTGCGGGGCCCGCTCCGGCGCCGTCTCAAGACGGGCAGTCGGCCACGGTGCCGGCCAAGGTCCAGGGTGTGCAGGATCCCGGATCCAAGACGGACAACGGCAAGGTGGTGCAAAAGCCGGAACCGAAGGTCAATCCGACCGACACCGCCGAGAAGAAGGTTCAGGACGACGACCGGCTGTCCGGCAACGTGGTGATCAACCTCGGCGGGACAGCCCAGTGGAACACTGCGAAAGCGGAACCTCCGAAGAGCCCACCGAGCGACCTGGACGCGCTGTGTGACCACGGTGTCATGCAGATCGGCGGCAAGCTGAACGTCCCCTGGTCCTTCAACCGGGGCAAACGCACGGTGAAGTACTTCCCCGAGTTCGAGTTGGACATCGACTTCGCACCTAGGCTCTGCGGCCGTGATCCAAACCTGTCTTTGCAGATCACGGCTCTCAAGGCACAGCTCAACGACACGTTCGAATTGGTGTTCAACGCCACGGCGGGTACCCAGAACCCGCCGCGGGGCTGGTTTGCCAATGGCGCGGTGGAGCTGGACATCCACCCCTTCCGCAGCGGCATCCTCAAGCCGCTAGAAATCGACACCCAGGTCAACGGTGGTGGCCTGATCATTCCGCAGCCCGCCCCGGACCACGACTTCCGTACCGGCACCTTCGGATTCCAGACGGTCCTCAAATACCAGTTCTAACGGACGGCATCCCGGCCGCCCGAAGGTGCGCCGGACTTCTGCATGGCGACCTCCCGATAGGATTGGCGACGACCGCGCGAGTCCTCCCCGGCATTGAGCAGCGGGGCGTCGGACTTGACGTCGTCGACCCCATTGGTTACATAGCTCCGGTGATGACGTCCCCCCTCGGAGGCATCGTCATGCGATCGAGGATGCCGGTGGCCGTCCGCGCCGTCGTATGCGCGGTGAGTCTACTCTCGCTCGTCCTCCCGGCGTCCGGACAGCCCACCGCGGATCAGGTCCTTTCTTCGGCGGGATTTTCCGCCGAGGACAAGCAACGTGTGCTCAACGGAGAGTTCGTCACCGCGAGCGCCAAGCCGGTGTCGGATCGCGATCTCGCGGTGTCGATGGCCTTCCTGATGAAGACCTCTCCAGAGAATCTGAGCCGGCTCGTGGTGACGGGAAGCCTCATCACCACCGACGCCCAGGTGCAGGCCTATTCGATGTTCAAGAATCCAGGAAGCCTGGCAGATCTGGCCGGGCTTCGCATCACGCCGGCCGAGGCGCAGGCGCTGGCCAGCGCGAAACCGGGCTCCTCTCTCAACCTGAGCGCAGCAGAGATCGCGGCATTCCGTGCCGTGCCGGCCGGTGACCAGGAGGCCGTGCAGCAGCAGCTCCAGAAGATGCTCCTTGGCCGCTACCAGGCCTATCGCGCCTCAGGGCTCGCCGGCATCAAGCCCTACGCGCGCGGCGGGGGCGTCGATCGCGACCTCGCGGGCGATCTGCGCAAGGCGACCGAGGCGGCCCAGAACCTGGCGCAGTTCCTGCCCAGGTTCCACGCGCTGCTGCTCAGCTATCCACAGGGAATGGACGCCGACATGGAGGAGAACTTCTTCTGGATGCGATCCATCATCCAGGGCAAGCCGACCTACATCCTGCAGCAGACGCTCGTGGCGGCAGACGGCGATGCCCGCGCCGTCGTCCAGCGCCAGTTCTACGCGAGCACGGGGTACAACGGTGAGCAGGCCATCGCCGCCTTTCTTCCCGTCTCGAACAGCACCATCGTCGTGTACTCGAGCCATGTCTTCACTGATCAGGTCACGGGTTTCGGCGGCTTCGCCAAGCGCGGCATCGGCAGCCGTCTGATGGTCGACTCGCTCGAGAAGATGTTCGAGGCGAGTCGAAGCAGGGCCGT
>DATFWQ010000090.1:0-25902 GCA_035259145.1 Candidatus Dormiibacterota bacterium
TCGTCCCACTCGTAGCCGACCGTCTGGTCACCCAGGGTGATGGTGTTGCTGCCCGTCAGCCCGGCCACTGGGGTATTGCGCCAGAAGCGGAGCCTTGCGAAGGCCGCCGCCAGCGTGTCCGCTGTCGAGCCCCGATTGACGGTGAAGATGGTACCGCCCAGCTGGTTTTCGGGCCGGCCGCCGTCTGCGGGCGGGCTGAAGCGCGGGTCGCGCCAGCTGCCCGTCCACGTCGGCGGGTCGGCCGGATCGTTGACCTTGTTGTCCAGTGTCTCCTTGTAGGTGACCAGCGTGCGGTCAGGCGTGCCGGAACCGTCGATGCTGTTCTCCCAGCGGGTCTTCCAGAAGTCCTCGTTCCCGGTGAAGTTGGCGATGTTGACGCCGAGATCGCGGGCACCCTGGATCGCCGAGCGCATCTCGTTCGACCAGTATTCGTCGTGGCCGGCCGAGAGCAGCACCCTGTGGTTGGTCAGCAGGTTCGCGTGGCGGACCAGGTCGACGCTGGTGGAGTAGCTGACGTTGTAGCCGTTCGCCTCCAGGAAGCGGACCATCGGGTACTCGCCGTAGAACACGAAATTGCTGGTGCCGTACCCGGCGAGCTCGCTGCGCAGGTTGAACGGCCGGTTGTAGGACACTTTGTAGGCGCGACCGTTTGACGTGGGTGCCGACCCGTAGTAGAGGTTGTTGCCCCCGAAGTCGTTGTAGGCAACCCACGTGGTGTCCGCGGTCCGGAACAGGATGTCGGACGTGCTGGCGTCATTGCGGACTATGAACACGATCTGGCTGGCGGCACCCGAAGGCGTGGTGAGGCGGGCGAAGTAGACGCCCGAGACGGCCGTCGAGGGCACGCTCCACGACGCCGACACCGCCCAGTTGCCGCAGTCCACCAGCCCGGTGTTCAGGGTGCTGGCGTCCGTGAGGCAGGCCGGCTGCGACTGCGGCAGGGCGGCCGTCGGGCTGACGGTGGCGACCTTGCGGGCTCCGTTGCCCTGGTAGTAGCCAATACGGTAGATGTCGATGGTGTACGAAGTGAAGGTGGTGCTGTTGATCTTGAACGAGACCGTCTGACCCACGTTCACGCTGATGTCTGTGGCAAACCCCTGGATCCCCGGGTTACCCGCGTCACCGTTGGGTGTGTCCCAGACCGACGGAGCGGTGCCCGGCAGCTGGTTCTCACAGGGGATGGGATTGACCAGACAGTCCACCGCGTGGGCGGCGACGGATTGCAGCGCCAGGCCGGCGAGGAGGGCCGGGACCAGAGCGAGCAGGGCCAAAAGGGCAAGTCCGCGGTGCCCTTGCAGACGTTCTGATGCCAGGGGGTTCATCCGATCTGTTCTTTCCTTTTCCCAGCAGGGCAAGGTCGACGCCCGCCGCAGTGTCGACGCCCCCTCGATGAACCGGATCGTGACGGCCCCCCGGCGGACGTCACCATGGGCTTGTCGGGGTCGGTCTAACCGCCTTGCTCAGCGGGCAATGGGTCACCTGTCCTGAACGGTCTGGTCCGAACCCACAGAACTTCCCTACAGCTGCGCAGGCGCCGAGGTGACGGACCCCCCATCTGTCGTGTCAGGCAGTCCTAACCGCCTTGCTGAGCCGTCTTGACGTGGCCTCGGCGGCGGAGCAGCCGCTCCACCCCAGCGGCGGCTCGGCGGTACGGCTCGCGGCCGACCGCCGTCATCAGCAGCAGGCGCGCCAGGAAGCGCCAGAGCTCGCCGGAGGCGGCGATCGCCGGCCGCCGCCTGAGCGCATACAGGAACCCTTGCCAGGTGCGCAGCCGCCGGCCGTTGTGGAGGTCGAACCAGGGCGTCTGCAAGAATGCGTGGGAGCGTACCGCGGATCGGGCTGCCCAGAGGTCGGCAGGGGCATCCGGCGGCAGGGAAGCAAACGCCCGATCGACTGTTGCGACGACCTGGTCCGTCTGTCGCCAGGGCGGCAACCCCCGGTGGAACATGTTGGCCCCATGGATCCGGTAGGCGTAGAGCGGCTCGGCCACGTAGCCCACCGGGTGCCGCGCGGCCGCTCGCAGCCACATGTCCCAGTCGCCAGTGTGGGTCAGCGTCTGCACATATTGACCCAGCTCCCGCTCCACCTCGCGACGCAGGAGCGCTCCCGAGTGGAGGATGTAGTTGCCCCACATCAGCTGCCTGAACTCGGTGACGCCCGATCGCACGTCGTCCTGCGGCCACGGCACGACGTAGCGCACAGGGGAGCCGTCCTGGACGATCGCGTGGGCAGAGTAGACCAGTCCCACGTCCGGTCGCGCGGCGCCCACAGCCGCTTGACGCTCCAGGGCGTCGGACCGGAGCAGGTAGTCATCGGCCGACAGGATGCCGACCAGCTGGCCCCGCGCCTGGTCCAGGCCCTCGTTGTAGCTGGCGATGTTGCCCCTTCGGCTCGTGTGCGCGATGCCACGGATGCGATGATCGTGGAGGTAACGGCCCAGCACCGCGCCGGTCTCGTCCGTGGACGCGTCGTCGATCACTATCGCCTCCCACTCGGTGAGGGACTGGGCGAGCAAACTGTCCAGCGCCTGTGCCAGAAAGCGGCCGTAGTTGTGGCACGTGACGACGAAAGACACGCGCGGGCGGCTCACGCCACCTCCTCCATGTCCGGCCGGCTCACCAGGTGGCGCATCAGCGAGCCGACGTCCGCTACCGACACGGTGCGCAGAGCCAGCGACGCCGCCACGTACACGCCGGCGCCGGCGAGCACAGGCACGGCGATGAACACGTCTCTGAGCGCAATCACGACCGCGGCCATGACCAGCCCGGCCGCGAGACAGCGCAGGGCCCAGTGAAGTGTGGCCCGGCCGAGGACGTTCGGCGGCAGCAGGGCGAGGCCGGTCGACATCATGAACAGCTCGGTGAGAGTGGTCACGGCCGCGGCTCCGATCGCCCCGTTGCCGAACCGGGCCTGGGTGTAGGGAATCGCGAGCAGGTTCAGGGCCGGGTTCAACACCGCAGCGGCCACACCTGTCAGCGCCCACTGGCGCTGGCGGTCGCTGGCGTTGAGCGCGCTGCCGATCATCATGTCGACCGCCACCAGGGGGAAGCTGGGTGCCAGGAGCATGATCGGAAGCACCGAGTGCTGGAAAGCCGGCGCCCACCGGAGAACGTGGATGATCCGGTCCGGCAGCAGCATGACTCCGAGCGCCATGGGCACGGTGGTCAGCAGGACGACCTGCACCGCCCGCCTGACGATGTTGTTGAAGCGGGCGGGATCACGGGAAGCCGCCGAGAGGGCCGGGAAAGCCACCGTCATCAGGACCATCGGCACGAAGATCGGCACGGTCACGACGCGGTAGGCCGCAACGTACCAGCCGACCACCGCGTCGTTCGTCAGATAGGACAGGAGAACCGAGTCGATCTGGCCGTACACCACCAGCGCTGCCTGCCAGACGAAGAAGGGCAACCCGCCGACCAGCAGCAGCCGGCAGATCTGCAGGCTCGGGCGGGCCGCCCGGGGCAGTGCCCGCCACAGTGCGACGACGTTGAGGACGAGGCCGGCTGTCTGCCCGGCCACGTACGCGGCAGCGACGACCACGACGCCGCCACCGCGGGTCAGCGCGACGACGGCCAGCAGCGCGTACACGGCCCCCGCCACTGCCGGGAATGCCGCGAGCGTGGTCATCCGGTGCAGGCCCTGCAGGGTGCCCTGCACCACCGCCCGTGTGGCGTCGACGAGGATGCCGGCGCTCAGCATGATCACCACGACCTGGGTCACCCGGTCGCCCCGCCGGAGCAGGACCAGCGCGATCGCAACGCCGGCCGCGATCAGGCTGAGCGGAAGCCGCATCAGCAGCGCGTTGACCGCGAGCTGGCTGGCCCGCTCCGGCGCCCGCGCCACCTCCTTGGTGAGGAACGACGAGATGCCCAGGTTGGCCAGAAGGCCGGCGAGCAGGGTCAGGCCAAGGGCGAAACCGAAGCGGCCGAGGTTGGCATCTCCCAGGGCGCGGGGCAGCAGAATCGCCAGCACCATCGCGCTGGCCCAGGAGATCGGCTGTGCGAGCCCGAACTTGACCGCGCTGCGGACGAAGTGAGCCGCTCCGGGGACGTGTGGCTCATCCACTCCTCCAGCTTCGTGGCCCCCTTCCGGACTCGAGACGGAGGCTGGGGAGCCCGGCCGGAGGGGCTGTGCGTGCGGAACGCTCACCGAGCCGGCCTCACGGGACCGCGGTCGCAGCGCAAGCGTGGCGGAGGGCGTCGGCGATGGCCTCCTGATCCTCGGCCAGCAGCTCGTGAAACAGCGGCAGCAGGATGCAGTGGTCCTGGGCCCTCTCGCTCTCTATCAGGCCCGAGGGGCCTGTCGACCAGGGCTCGACACCGTAGGCCGGCTCGCGATGGGCACACATGATGCCGCGCCGCGTGGCCACGCCCGCGTCCAGCATCGCCTCCATCACCTGGCGCTGGTCGCACCAGGCCGGCAGCCGCACGCAGAAGCTCTGCCAGTTGCTGCGCGCCCACGCCGGCTCCTCGGGCAGGCCGAGGCCGGGGACGCCAGAGAGGAGCTCGGCGTAGCGGTCCGCCATCAGGCGCCTGCGTTCGATCATCGCCGGCAGGCGCGCGAGCTGCGTCCGGCCCACGGCGGCCTGCAGGTCGGTCATCCGGTAGTTGAAGCCGAGCTCCAGGTACTCCTCGACGACTACCCGGTCCAGGCTGTGGCGGACGGTGTCTGGCACGCTCATGCCATGCTGCCGCCACAGCCGGAACTTGCGATCCCACTCCTCGTCGGCGGTGGTCAGCATTCCGCCCTCGCCTGCGGTCACGAGCTTGCGTGGGTGGAATGAGAAGCAGGCGACGTCGCCGTGGGGGCGCCCGACGCGCTCCCAGCCGCCTTCCCAGAGAATCTCAGAGCCGATCGCGCAGGCGGCGTCCTCGACCAGCGGTAGGCCCCGGCGCCTGGCGATGCCGGCCAGGGCCGCGAGGTCGCACGGCATCCCGACCTGGTGAACACAGAGGATCGCGCGCGTGCGCGCGGTGAGCGCCTCCTCGACCAGTTCCGGGTTCATGTTGAACGTGCCTGGCTGCACGTCGACGAACACCGGCCTGGCACCCAGGTAGCGAATGCTGTTGGCGGTGGCGATGAACGAGTGGCTGACGGTCACGACGTCGTCACCCCGGCCGACCCCGGCCGCGCTCAGAGCCAGGTGCAGTCCCACAGTGCAGTTGGACACGGCGCACGCGTATCTGGCGCCGACGGCGGCTGCGAATTCGGCCTCGAACGCGGCCACTTCGGGCCCCTGCGTGACCCAGCCCGAAATGAGCGGCCGCCGCGCAGCCTCCGCCTCGGCCTCGCCCAGCCAGGGCCTGGCGACAGGAATCAAGCGGGCACCGCCTGTTCCGCTGCCTCGCGGAAACTGGCCACCTGCCACCAGGCGACCAGGCGGCGAAGCCCGTCCTCCAGGCCGACCTGCGTGCGGAACCCGAGGCGGTCAGCCGCCGCCCGCGTGCTGGCCAGACGCCTGGGCACGGGGTTGACCTTGCGCTCGGGCGCGTACTCGACGCCGAGGTCCGCGCCCATGACTTCCATCAGGAGAAAGGCCAGCTCCCTCAGCGACGTCTCCGTGCCGCTGGCTACGTTGAACACCTCGTCACTGGTGTCCGACTTCATGGCCAGGACGTTGGCACGCGCCACGTCCTCTATGTAGACGAAATCCATGGTCTGGCCGCCGTCTCCGAAGATCACCGGCGGCAGCCCGGCCGCGATCCGCTCCATCCACCGAATCAGTACCTCCGTGTAGACGCCGTGGACGTCCATCCGGGGGCCGTACACGTTGAAGTAGCGCAGGGCCACGTAGTCGAGGCCGTACATCTCCGCGAAGCTGCGCAGCAGGCCCTCGTTGAAGACCTTGGCCGCGCCGTACATGGTCCGGTTGTGGTACGGGTGATGGGACTCGCCGGTCGGGAAGCTGTCAGCCATCCCGTACACCGAGGCGCTCGACGCCGCGACCACCTTGCGCACCCCCGCACGCTGGGCCGCCTCCAGGACGTTGTAGGTCCCGTCCACCAGCACCTCGAGCGCGAGCCGAGGCTCCTGAGCGCACTGCGTGATCCGGATGGCAGCCTGATGGAAGAGGTAGTCCACGCCCCGCATCGCGGCGGCGACCGCTGCCTCGTCGCGTACGTCGCCGACGACGAGCTCGACCGGGCCGTTCGCCATCGCCCACTCGAGGTTGCTGTAAGCGCCGCGGACGAGGTTGTCGAAGACCACGATCTCGCCGGCGCCCTCGCGAACGAGCATGTCCGCGATGTGCGATCCGACCAGCCCCGCACCACCGGTGATCAGAAACTTACTGCCGCGCACTCACAACCTCCGATATCTGCCTGACGTCGATCCCCACCATCTGCCGCAGAGAGGCCACCTCCCGCTCGAGCCCCGCCAGGCGCCGCACCAGGTCGGTTTTCCTCAGTCCCAGGGTCTGGCGCACCGAGCTCAGGACGTCGCATGCCCGCAGAGGTGGTCCATCGTCCCGGCTCACCTCGAACAGCCGCAGAATGCCGTCCCCCGTCAGGACGTCAGCGCTGCCGTCGGCACGGCTGACGCGCACGACACGACCAGGAACTCGGCCCTCGTACCGTGCTCCGTCCACGGCCGGGGCGGCGCGTCTGATCCACAGGCGCTCGAGACCCCGGAACGTGTACGCGCCCGGGAAGGGATCGGTGAGAGCACGCACAAGGCGGTCGATCTGATCTGTCGGCGCACTCCAGTCGATCTCACCGTCATCAGGGACGCGGCTGCAAGCGTAGGTCGCGGCGGTGCCGGCCTGTGGCTCGCCCTGGTATCCGTTGAGCCGCATGGTGACGGCCTCCGCCAGCGCCGCGCGCTGCAGCTCGTTGAGCCGCGCGTAGAGGTCGCCGACGGTGTCCCTCGGACCGATCGGCACCGCCTGCTGGTGGAGGATGCCTCCAGAGTCCAGCTCCGGCGTCAGGCAGTGGATGCTCAGGTACGCGTCGGGTTCGCCGTTGATGATCGCCCAGTTGACGGTTGCGCGCCCCCGGTACCGGGGCAGCGGAGCATAGTGCACATTTACGAAGGGACAGCCCTGCAGCAGCGAGCTGGGCAGGACGCGGTCATACGAAGACACGACAACGCAGTCGGGCCGCAGGCGGCCGATCAGCTCCGCCACAGCTGCGAGGTTCGTGTCAGGGCACACCCTGATTCCGCGCCATCGTGCCGTTGCAACCACCTCGTCGTCGCCGCCGCGCACCAGCGCCAGGACCTCGAACCGGTCCTGGAGGGCTTCGAGCGCGCTCGCGGCGGTGAGGCCCAGCCCGATGAGGACTACTCGGCGGCGCGGGCTTGCCGAGCCCTGGTCAGAGCTCATCCAGAAACTCCAGGTCGAAGTCCGAGCGCCGCACGGGCGGGGTCAGAAGGACCGCACCAACCTTGAGCCCGCCCGCCTGGAGCCGGACGACCGGGTCTGGGCCGACGTCCGAGGGCAGCACGCCCATGTGGCCCTGGGCCGGAGCCCCCAGCGGCCAGTAGAGGAGACCGGCTCGCTCGAGCGCGGCTCTGTCCAGGTCTCCCCAGAACTGAGCCACCACCACTCCAGGCCATCGCTCCGCGATCAAAGCCGCCTCGAGGGCCCCGACGGCGGCGACCTCACGAGGCCGCAGCGCCACCAGCACTGCGTCCGGGCGCCAGGCAGGGTCGAGGTCGGCCGCCGCCTCCGCGGATCGGATCTCGGCCCCGGCTCCCTTCAGGCCGGTCTCGAGGTAGTCGCGGAACGGGTTGTCGCAGAGCAGCGCGATCCGGCTGCGGTGGACGGGAAGCCCCGCGTCGAGCAGCAGCCGGACGGCCATCACGCCCAGATAGCCGAAGACGCCCACCGCCCGGTGGCGTTCGCTGGTGCCCGCGAATGCCAGGCGCCGCCGGCGCAGCGCGTCGAGGTCGACGTCGATCCGGCCCGCCTGCAGCTCCCATGCCTCGAACATCAACGACACCACCGCGGTGGGCTTCATCCAGCCGACCATCGCGGCGTCTATGGGGCGGACGTGGCCGCTGTTGGTGACGATGTCCGCCTCAGCGACGTCCTGCCGGCGGCGCTCCGCAGTGACGGTGATCCGTTCCTGGACACCCGCGACCCTCGCCAGCGCCAGAGTCGCGTCGGCTGCCTCGCCAGCGGTGCAGTGACGGCTGTCACGGACGAGCGCCGTGACCCGCCGAGCCCCCGCCCGGGCCGCGAGAACGGCCGTCACCGCGTAGGCTCCGCAGGCCGCCTCCGTCAGCACCGCCGTGCCCGAGAGGTCGAGGCGGCAATCGGCGATGGATTCATCGATCAGGCGCAGCAGCCGGGTCGCAGAAAAGCCCGGACGCTCTGGATGGGCGGCGGTCGGACCACTGCGCGACGGGCCGAAGGAAGCCGGCGCCACGGCCGCCACTACGCGCTCCGCCACGCCGTCTCCCGCTGCGACGCGTAGGTCGCGACCAGCTCGGCCACGCGCTCCAGCTCGTGGGGCGGCAATTCCGGGTACATGGGCAGGGACAGGACCTGCCGAGCCGCCTGCTCAGACACCGGGAACGAGCCTGCCGCATAGCCGAGGTCGGCCCAGGCAGGCTGTAGGTGCACCGGAAGCGGGTAGTGGACGCCCGTGTGAATGCCCTCTCCGGCCAGTGCCCGCGCCAGGCCGTCGCGGTCATCCGACCGGATGGCGTAGAGGTGGTAGACGTGACGCGCGTACGGCAGCTCGGCCGGGGTGCGCACGGCTCCGGACAGCAGCTGATCGTAGCGGTGAGCGTGGGCGCGGCGGCGCTCGGTCCAGTCATCGAGGTGGCGGAGTTTGACTCGCAGGATCGCCGCCTGAACCTCATGCAGGCGGTAGTTGAAGCCCTTCAGCTCGTGCACGTACCGGTTCACCTGACCCCAGTGGCGAAGCGTTCGGACCGTGCGCGCCAGCTCGGGGTCGTTCGTCACGACCGCACCGCCCTCGCCGTAGGCGCCCAGGTTCTTTCCAGGGTAGAAGCTGAAGCAGCCGAGGTCGCCGAGCGCGCCGACACGGCGGCCCTCGTACTCCGCACCGTGCGCCTGGCACGCGTCCTCGATCACCTTCAGGCGGTGCCTGGAGGCGATCTCCAGGAGGGGGCCCATGTCGGCCGGCTGGCCGTAGAGGTGGACCGGGACGATGGCACGCGTCTGCGGCGTGATCGCCGCCTTGACCAGAGCAGGGTTCATGGTGAACGAGCCGGCGGCGATGTCGACGAGGACCGGGCGCGCGCCCGTGTACTCGATGGCGGCGACGCTGGCCACGAACGTGAAGGGAACCGTGATCACCTCGTCGCCGGGGCCGACTCCCGCCGCCAGCAGGGCCAGGTGCAGCGCGCTGGTGCCCGAGCTGGTGCCCACGGCGTAGGCGGCCTGGCTGTGGGTGGCGAGCTCGTGCTCGAACGCATCGGTCTCGGGCCCCAGCACGAACTGCCCGGACGACAGCACGCCGTGAACCGCGGCCATCACCTCGTCATCGATCGTCCGAAACTGCGCCTGAAGGTCGACCAGCGGCAGCGTCGTCACAGCTCCACTGCCCGGCCCTGCTCGGCCAGCGACTCTGCCGCCGCCTCCAGAATGCGGACGACGCGCAGGCCGGCCTCGCCGCTCGTGATCGGCTGGCGCCCGGTAAGCACGCAGTCAACGAAGTGCTCGGCGGCTACTGTCAGCGCCTCGGTGAGGCTGAGCTGGGGCGCGTGCATGTCGCCCGCCCGGTAGCCGACGAGCAGGTCGTACTTGCCCTCGTTGCCGCCGGCTGCCCCGTTGCCGTTGGCCACCGTGATGCCCTTGTCGTAGACCTTGACCTTCTCGCTGGGCTCCAGGTCGTCGTAGACGATCATCTGGCGGTCGCCGCCGATGAGGGTCCGCCGGATCTTGACCGGCGCCAGCCAGTTGACGTGGAAGTGCGCGATCAGGTCGTCGTCGAAAAAGCAGGTCAGGTAGGCGGTGTTGACCGGCTGGCCGGGCACATGAGCCACGCCGGCGGCCGCCACGGCGCGGGGCTGCCGGCCCAGGACGAAGTCCATTATCGAGAGGTCGTGGACGGCGAGGTCCCACAGCACGTCCACGTCGTGTTGAAAGAGGCCCAGGTTGACGCGGACGGAGTCATAGTAGAGGAGCCGGCCCAGTCGCCGGCCGTCGACCAGCTCCTTGATCTTCTGGACTGCGCCTGTGTAGACGAAGGTGTGGTCAACCATGAGAACCACGCCGCGGCGCCGGGCCGCGGCGATCAGAGCCACTGCCTCGTCGCCGCTGAGTGCGAGCGGCTTCTCGACCAGGACGTGCTTGCCGGCGTCGATGGCCGCCATCGCCAGCCGGTAGTGGGTGGCGACCGGGGTGGCCACGACGACCGCGTCGATGGCCGGATCGGCTAGAAGCTCGCCGTAGTCGCCGGTCGTACGTACGGCGGGGTAGCGGTCGCTGACGCGGGCCAGCCGCTCCTGGCGGAGGTCGCTGACCGCTACGACGGCCGACCCCGCCGCCTCGGTGAAGTTCCGGACCAGGTTGGGACCCCAGTACCCGAAGCCGATGACGCCCACACGGACAGGGCGTGCCAGGGCGGCGGGGCCGGCCCCCGCCGGGGGTAACCCCGTGGCTCGTGTGGCGCTCAAAGCGCGTTCAAGGATCTCCGCCGGCGGCACGAGCGGCAATGGGAAAGCCTGGGAGGCTGAGACGGCATGCCCACCGCATCGGGACAGGAGTCCCGCAGCCCAGGAGGACCGGGACGACCGGCACCCCGTCGACCGGGACGCCCATTCAGATGAGTCACCGCCTCGACGTAGCCTCGGCCACGATGCGGACCCACAGGCTCTCGCGGTCTGTCCTTCTTGCGGTGACGGTCGCCGGCTGCGCCATCCTGCTGCTCCCAGGCTGCCTGCAGCAGGGCGCCGGCTCTGGCGCGTCGGGCAGCCCCGTCGCCGCGCGGAGCCCGAGTGCGTCATCCCTGGCGGAGCGCGCGGTGAGCTCGGCGCGGCCGACGTCGAATCCGGTGCGTCCGGCTCCGCATCGAGCGGCGAGCACGCCCAAACCGTCTCAGGGTCCCTCACTGTCCGCGATCTACGCCAGCGCGCTGCAGGTCGACGCCCAGCACTTGGTCGCCGCCAACGGGGAGCGCGTCGCCAGCTGCGCGGGGCGTGACCTCGCCGGCTGCCGCTCGGCGCTGCAGGGGGTCAGCACGTGGGCCACCGCGCTGCAGCGGGATCTCGACGCCCATCCCGCGCCCGCCTGCCTCACGACCGCGGACGCGACGCTGCGCTCGGCCATCGCTCTCTACCTGCAGGGGGCCCAGGTCGGGACGAAGGGCATCGACGAGGGCATCCCGGCCGACATCATCCAGGGCAAGAGCCTTCTCGACCAGGGGACGACCCGACTGACGGCAGCCTCTTCTCAGCTCGGCCAGTCGGGCTGCAGCGCTCCGCCACCAGCCGTGGCACCTTAACCCGCCCTCCGAAGACCGTGTACACGCAGCTCCGCGGCAGCCTCTCGGAGGCGCCGGCAGGGCAACCTGAGGAGCCCGTGCCGTGGTGGCGCGTCAGCCGCAACGTCGTCAACCTGGGGCTGACGAGCTTCTTCACCGACATCTCATCAGAGATGATCAGCACGGTCCTGCCCCTGTACCTCGTGTTCACGCTGCGCATGACCACCCTGCAGCTGGGCGTGGTCGACGGCGTGTACCAGGGGGCCTCGGCGTTGACACGCCTGGCGGCGGGAGTAGCGGCGGATCGCGGCGGCCGCCACAAAGAGGTCGCGGTCGCGGGCTACGGCCTCTCGACGATCTGCAAGCTCGGCCTGCTCGCTGCGGGCGGCGCTTTCGGCCCGCTGGTCGCGATGGTGCTCGCTGACCGGGCAGGGAAAGGAATCCGCACCGCCCCACGCGACGCCTTGATCTCGCTCAGCTCGCCCGCATCGCGGCAGGGGGTCGCGTTCGGAGTACACCGGGCGCTGGACACGGGGGGCGCCCTGCTCGGGCCGCTGGTCGCGTTCTCGCTGCTCACCCTCCTGCCTGGGCGGTTCGACGCCATCTTCGTCGTGAGCTTCTGCTTCGCGGCTGTGGGCGTGGCGGTGCTGCTGGCGCTTGTCGAAGGCAGGCGGTCGAACGTGCCGCAACATCAGCGCCAATCGCTGCGTCCGACGCTGGCCCTGCTCCGGCTGCCGCGGTTCCGCCTGCTCGTCCTGGCCGGCGCCGCCCTGGGGCTGGCGACGATCGCCGACGCCTTCATCTACATCGCCCTGCAGCGGCGGGTGGACTTCCAGCCGACCTTTCTCCCGCTGCTGTATGTGCTGACCTCGCTCGTCTACCTGGTGCTGGCCGTTCCGGCCGGCCGCCTCGCCGACAGGCTGGGGCGCGGCAGCGTGCTGATGGGCGGCTATGTCGCGCTGGCCGGAGTCTACGTTGCGATTCTTGCACCGGCCCAGGGCACGGTCGTGGTCCTGGGCAGCCTGTTCCTCTTCGGCACTTACTACGCCTGCACCGATGGGGTCATGTCGGCGCTGGCCAGCGGCTTGCTCCCGCCTGAGACCCGAACCGCGGGGCTGGCGCTTCTCGGCACGAGCATGGCGCTCGCCGGTCTGGCGGGCTCGGTGATGTTCGGCGCGCTGTGGACGGCGCTTGGGCTGCAGCCGGCGGTGGTGGCCTTTCTGGTCGGCCTGACGCTGGCCGTGGCGCTGCTGGCGGCGGGATTGGCCTGGACGGCGCGGCGGTGAGGCGGCTTTCACGGGAAGCGGTGTTCGGCATCGTCTGCGCGGTGCTGGTCGCGGCGACCGTCAGCTACGTCGGCTACGTCGCTCGCCACGTGGCGCGGCCACCGGCCGCTGCCGCGGCCACCGGCGGGGATCCAGAGCTGCTCGCGCTCATGCAGCAGCCGCACCTCGTGTTCCTGCAGCCGAGCGGCGCCGACCCCACGCAGGACGTGGTTTCAGTGGCGCCGCTGGAGCAGGGGACGACGGTGCGAGTGCAGACCGGTCTCCACTGCCAGCGGGCATACTTCGCCGGCGGACACGGCATCTGCCTGGGTCGCGACCTGGTCGGCTCAAGCTACTTCTTCGACGACCGCTTCCAGTTGGGGCGCCGCTTCCAGCAGCCGGGCCTCTCCAGCCGGGCTCGCATCTCCCGGGACGGGCGGTTCGCAGCTTCGACCGTCTTCGTGACCGGGCACAGCTACAACACGCCCGGCTTCTCCACGCAGACGCTGATCACCGACGTCGCCAGCGGGGCAGCCGTGGACCTCGAGCGGTTCACCGTGACTCATGACGGGCAGCGGATCCAGTCACCCGACTTCAACTTCTGGGGCGTGACATTCGCCGCCGACAGGGACCACTTCTACGCAACCCTGGGCACCGGTGGCCACGCCTACCTGGTCGAGGGTGACCAGACGACGCGCACCGCAAGGGTACTGGCCGACCAGGTCGAATGCCCCAGCCTCTCACCCGACGGCACGCGGGTGGCGTACAAACGGCCGCTGCCGGGCGACAAGCGCAAGTGGAGGCTGCACGTCCTGGACCTGCGGTCGATGGTGGACACGGCGCTCGCGGAAACGCGGAGTGTCGACGACCAGGTGGAGTGGCTCGACGACTCGCGTATCGCCTATGGCCTGCAGGACGAGGGGCCGCCGGCCACACTCGACGTCAACCTCTGGACGCTGCCCGCCGACGGCGGCGGCGCGCCGTCGCTGCTGCTGGCCCATGCCGCCTCGCCGGCCGTCCTCCGGGGCTGACCGCTCCCCCGGTTAAACCCCCGGGGCCGGCGCCCAGGCCAGTTCCGGAGCGCCCATAGCCGCTCCCAGCCGGCTGTCCGACATTAGATTCGAGCGCGTTCAAGGAAACGGAGCGGCGACGGCTCCAGGAAATGGCTGCGAGTTGCGGAGTGAGGCGGCATGGCCGGACGTACGACTGTGCGGCGATCCCTGCGCTGGATCTGCCGCGTGGGCCTGTGTCTTTTGCTGGCAGTGGGCCTGCCCAGCGCGGGCGGGATAACCCTGACGGCGCCACCGGCTGCGGCCGTCATCGTGTATCCGGACCTACAGATGCAGGTACCTACCTCGGACATCACGATCGGCCACCCAACCCCGACCACCAGGGAGCTGCGCTTCACGCGCGTCACGTGGAACGCCGGCGCCGGGCCGCTCGAGATCCAGCCAAACTACGATCCCTCCACGGGGATCGCGCGCCCCTCGCAGGCACTGTTCAGCGCAAGTGGCTCCGGCTGGACGTTCGTGACCGCGGTCCCGATCGCGAGCACGATGACGTACGACGCCGCAATCGCCAGGTATACCTTCCCGCTGGCCGGCTTCGGCCTGTACTCCGCGGGCCCGGACGGCTCCGTCGCGGGCCTGATCGCGCCGAGCCCCCAGAGCGGGTTCTGCATGACCGAGAACACGTACCTGGGGGGCGTGCCCAACGCGCACACTCAGCCGAACTACCCGGAGTCGAGCTGCGGTACGCCGGCAGCAACCCGCGGGATCGACGTCGGTTGGGGCGAGAGATACGACCTCACCGACTCCGCCCAGAGCATCGACATCACCGGGCTTGCGGACGGCATGTACTGGCTGCGGGCACATGCAGACCCGTTCCACTACCTGGCCCAGTCGAACACGGCCAACGACATCACAGACACCGAGATTGCCATCGCCGGCGACCAGGTGCAGGTCCTGCGCGAGACGCATCCCGACTCCACGCCGCCCACCGTGGCGCTGACCTCACCCAGCGGTGGCGCCACGCTGGGAGGAACGGTGAGTGTGACGGCGAGCGCCACGGGCGCGGCCGCGATCAGCAGCATGCAGCTGCTGCTTGACGGCGGCCCGCTGGGGCCGCCCGTGAGCGGAGCGTCCTTCACGTTCGCGTGGAGCACTCCCGGGACACCGCCGGGCTCGCACCTGCTGAGCGCGCAGGCGACGGACGCCCGCGGCTTCCTCGGGAGAGCGCCGGAGGTGCCGGTGACGATCGCCAGGCTGGCCGGCGGCCTCGCGCAGGAAGTCTCACTTCAGCAGACGGGCACCGGCCCGACCTCCACGCCGGCCTTCTCCACCTCGTCGGCCCGCGAGCTGCTGCTGGCCTTCGTCGGCTCGGACGGTCCCGTGGGCAGCGACCAGACCGCCACCGTCTCGGGTGCCGGGCTGAGCTGGAGCCTGGTCGCTCGCGCCAACGGGCAGCCCGGCGACGCAGAAGTCTGGCAGGCCACGGCGCCGTCGGCTCTATCCGGGGCGACTGTTACCTCGACCCCCGCTCTGGACGGCTACGACCAGGCACTGACCGTCCTCGCCCTCAACGGCGCCTCGCGCGTAGGTGCAGCCGCGACCGCGAACTCAGGGCGGGGAGCGCCGTCGGTCAAACTGAAGGCCACCTCTGCCGGTTCCTGGATGCTCGCCGCCGGCAGCGACTGGGACTCCGCTGCAGCACGCACCGCGGGACCCGGCCAGATCCTCCTGTCCCAGGTCCTGGACAGCCGCGCCCAGAACACCTTCTGGGCGCAGGGCACCACCGAGCCGTCCAGGGCGCCTGGTCAGTCGGTAACCGTGAACGACACGGCGCCGACCGGCGATCGCTGGAACCTGGCAGTGGTCGAGGTCCTGCCCGGCAGCCCGTTTCAACCGGCCCCTCTCGACACGCAGCCGCCCCTGGTGAGCATCGCCAAACCTGCGGACCGCCAGGCCGTCGCGGGCACGACGCCCGTCGTCGCCAGCGCGACCGACAACGTCGCTGTGGCCTCCGTGCAGCTGCTGCTTGACGGCAGGGCGCTCGGGCCACCGCTGACCACCGCCCCCTACAGCCTCGCCTGGGACACGACGAAGGTGAGCAGCGGCCTCCACCGGCTGTGGGCGAGCGCGACCGACACGAGCGGCAACGTCGGCACGGCGCCTGTCATCACCGTGATCGTGGTGAACCCGGTGCCACCATGGCGGGCCTTAGGTCGGTGAACGCATCACGGGAGAGAACACATGATCTACACCATTCGTGACGGCAAAGTCCTCGAAGACGCCGTCATGACGGACGCGCTTGCCATTGCGCAGCAGCTCGGTCTCGTGCCAAGCGCCTGAACAATCGTAAGAAGGCGCAGGAGCATCATGAAACCACCCGCGGCCGTGGAGGCTATCGGCGATGACTCGCAAGCAAGCGCACGCGGGCGTCAGAGGCAACCTCTCCCATCAGCTCGAAGATGCGCCTGTTGTTGGCAAGCGCATCATGCTCCCGACGTGCCAGGTCCAGGCTCGCCTGACCCATCGCTCGGCGCAGCTCGGCATTCTCGACCAGCCTGTGCAGCGCCAGGCGCAGGTCGGCAGGAGAGCCAACCGGGACCAGGAACCCGTTGTCGCCGTGGCGGACCACTTCAGGTATGGCCCCCACGTCCGTGGCGACCAGAGGCAGGCCGCTCGCGGCCGCCTCCGCCAGGACCTGCGGCAGGCAGTCGCCTCGAGTCGGGAGGGCGAACAGGTCCGCCCGCCGGTACAGCTCAAGCAGCGCGGGGTCGGACGGCCGCAGGCCGCGGTGGACGTGGCAGCGGACTCCGGGTGGCACCTGGCCCACCTCGCTCCCGGTAACGACGTCCAGCTCTACGCCAGGCACCCCCTGCAGCGCCGCGAGCATGTCAGGACCGCCCTTGCGCGCGAAGTCGCCGCCGACAAAGAGGACCCGCACGGGGCCGTCTGGGTGGCCGGCCCCCTCGGGCGGGCGGAACAGGGCGAGGTCTACGCCAGGTGGGATGACGTGCACGCGCGAGGCGGGGACCCCGTAATCCCCCACCAGGGAATCGGCTGCGAGGCTCGACCACGTGACCAGAGCGGCCGAAGCCATAAAGGGTCGCCGGTTGACGGACGCCTTCGCCGCCTCCGCGATGGATCGCCCCCGCCTGTGGCCATAGGCATCCCCGACGTCGTCGAAGTTGACCGGGGTGGCGTCGAGGGAGACCACGGTCGGCACTGAGCGCATGACTCCGACCGAGAGCAGCGAGGCGACCTGGGTGTGAATGAACGCGGCATCCAGCGGCCCCTCACCAAGCCTGCGCTTCAGCGCCGCACGCGCCATGAGGCTGGCGCGCAGGGACCAGTTGCGCAAGCCGGGCAGCCGGCCAAGGCCTGCGGGCTCATAGGACAGGCGGACGATTTCGCCCTCGATCCAGTCTGTCGCACCCAGCGCCCGCTCCAGATTTCGCGTGTGTGCGACGTGACCGAGGGTCTGCTCGATGACGAAAAAAAAGCGTCCTCTCATCCGGTGGGGCACGCTCGCCAGCCTTTTTCCAGCTTGGAGCTTAGACGGTGTCGAATGGAAACTGAATGGGCTCTTCCAGGCCGACAGGATGGGCAGCCTGACGAGGGGGCCGCCATCTGTCCCAGCCGTCGGAGACACGCCATCGCGGCCGGCATCTTCCGCGGGCGAGACTCGACGGCTCGCATGAAGCGATGCCTGGCACGCGGCCGGCACGTGAGCCGCGGTCACGGTACGATGCCCACGTGCGAGCTTTGACAGCCAGCAGCCGCCGGATGATGGCCCCCCACGTGGGGCGCCGCCGCTCGCACTAGCCGGCGGATTTTGATGGGCCCCTCGAGAAAAGGGGCCCGGCTCGGCACCGTGCCCCGAGGTCGGGGCCGTGGAGGTGCCGATGACCACGAAGCGGGTCTACATCACGACTGCGATCCCGTATGTCAACGCCCGGCCACACCTTGGCTTTGCGCTGGAGCTGGTGCAGGCCGACGCACTCGCCCGGCACCGCCGGCTGCGCGGCGACGAAGTCAGGCTGCTCACGGGTACCGACGACAACTCGTTGAAGAATGTGCTGGCCGCCGAAGCTGCAGGTCTCACCACTGCGGAGCTGGTTGCGAGGAACGCGACACACTTCGCCAACCTGCACGTCTCCCTTCAGCTGGCATTTGACGACTTCATCCGCACCAGCACGGATCCTCGCCATCAACCTGCCGTCGCGCGGCTCTGGCGGGCATGCGCGGCCGCCGGCGACCTCTACCGGGAGTGGTACGAGGGCCTCTACTGCGTCGGCTGCGAGCAGTTCTACGCGGCCGAAGAGCTCGACCGCGGCCGCTGCCCCGAGCACGAGACGGTTCCAGAGCGAGTCGCCGAGGAGAACTGGTTCTTCCGCCTCACCCGCTACCAGGACCAGCTCGAGGCGCTGATCACCAGCGGCAGGCTGCGCATCCTCCCGGAATTCCACGCGCGCGAGGTGCTTGCGTTCGTTCGTGGTGGCCTGCAGGACTTCAGCATCTCCAGGTCCCGGGAGCGGGCCCACGGCTGGGGCATCGCGGCACCGGACGACCCCGACCACGTGATCTACGTCTGGTGGGATGCGCTGGGCAACTACATCAGCGCTCTCGACTACGGTACGCGCGGCGACGCGTATCAGCGCTGGTGGCTCGAGGCGGAAGAGCGGGTGCACGTGATCGGCAAGGGCGTTCTGCGGTTCCACGCCGTCTACTGGCCGGCCATGCTGCTGTCGGCGGGCGAGCCGCCGCCCACGTCGATCCTGGTCCACGAATACCTGACGATGAACGGCCGCAAGCTCAGCAAGTCGCTTGGCAACGCAGTCGATCCGGAAGGCCTGGCGGAGCGGTTCGGCGCCGATGCTTTGCGCTGGTGGCTGCTGCGCGAGGTGGCTCCCGCGGCTGACACCGACTTCACCATCGAACGGCTGGCGGCGCGCGCCAACTCAGACCTGGCCAACGCCCTGGGCAACCTTGTCAACCGAACGGTGGCGATGGTCAACCGCTACCGCGGCGGCCGTGTGCCAGCTGGTGGGCCGGGCCAGCTTGCGAGCCGCCTGCGCCGCCTCCCGGCGGACATCGACGCGGCGCTGGCTGCCTTCGACTTCCGAGCCGCAGCAGGCGCCGTGATGGAGGCAGTCGACGCCGCCAACCGGCTGGTCAACCAGGCAAGACCGTGGGAGCTGGCCCGGGCCAACCGCTCAGCAGAGCTCGACGCCGTCCTGGCAGCCCTGGTGTATGCCTGCCGCAGCGTCGCCCGCGAGATCACACCATTCGTTCCCGACCTGGCCGCTCGCATCGTGCGCCAGCTCGGTGACGGCGGCGCCGAGGTGCGATCGGCGGACCCGGTCCAACCTCGGCTTGGCCCCGCTCACGGCGGGGAGGTTCGAGGCCCTCAACAGGCTCGAGAAGGGACCGCCATGCCCGGCAGCGCCCAGTCCAGCAGCGGCTCACCCTCGAAGACGGGTCCGGTCGGGTCCAGGCTGGCACCGTCACCGGAATGCTGCTCGATCGCGACAGTCTGGCGGAGGAAGCCGGCGCGGAGCTCGTAGCGGGCGGCCTCTGCGGCGCGCCCGACCGCGCCGAGCAGGAATGCGTGGCGGTCGAGGTTGCGCAGCTGCCGCTCACGGTCAACAAGCGCCGCAGCCCCCCGGCGCGTCCGGTTCAAGGCGGCTTCCGAGACCGCCAGAGCATCCTGATGACGCTCGCCGACCACGTAGAGGTCCATGAGTTGCTCTTCGATGCCGGCGGCCAGCTCGGTACGGCCGACGCTCGTCCAGTCCTCGGCCGCGCGCGTCAGCGCCGCCTCGGCCTCGTCGAGGGCCATCCGCCTCAGGAGCACAGCCGCCAGCCCGGCGAGCGCCCAGCCCACCGACCCGCGCGGCACGCCTTCACTAGCCAGCACCGATACGGCCTCACGGGACAACAGCTCAGCTTCGCGCCAGCGGCCAAGGCTGCGAACGCACCACGCGAGGGTCACCCCGGCGAAGCCCACAGCCCTGGCGTCGAGTGGGCGCCGCCGTTGCGCCGACTCGAGCCGCGCGCGGCAGAGCGGCTCGGCTTCGCCGTAGCGTCCCAGCTGCCCAAGTCGCTGGACCAGCTCGTTTCGCCAGGCTGCCGCCGCCTTCGCGTCCCAGCCATGGCGACGGTCACGCAGCGTGACCAGCTGCTGCAGGACGGGGATGGCCTCGTCCAGCCGCCTGCGCCGAAGCAGCACCTGGTAGAGCTCCTCCCCCACCTCGGCCGCCACGAGAGCCGCACCGCTCTCCCGCGCCATCTGCCACGCGTCTCGCAGAGAAGCCTCAGCACGCTCGGGATCGAGCGCGACGACGTGACGCCGGCCCTCCCAGAGCAGTTTTTCAGCACGCCGTCGCGCCAGCAGGCGCGAAGGCAGCCGGATGAAGGTCACGGGCGAAGCTTCTCACGTTCCACGTCGCTTGACCTACGCCGATTCGGACTGGACAAGACGCGACATCTCGTCTAGTCTTATCTCGTCATGCCGGAGGCGGTGCTCACGGCGGCTCGCACCATCCTCAGACGCAATCCCGGCGCCTCGCTGAACGAGGTTGCGACCGCGGCTGCCGTGTCGCGGGCCACGCTCTACCGGATGTTCGGCTCTCGCCAGGGGCTGCTTCGCAGACTCGACATCGAGCCTGACCCGGACTCGCGTGAGCGCATACTGACCGCCGCGCTGGAGCTTGTCGGCAGAGACGGGCTGGCCAGGCTCTCGATGGACGAGGTGGCGGCTGCCGCCGGCGTGTCCCGGGCGAGTCTCTACCGGCTGTTCCCGGGCAAGCCGGCCCTGTTCCGCGAGCTGCTGCGCACCTTCTCCCCAGTCGAGACAATCGTGGCGACCGTGCTGAGGCTGCGCGACCGGCCGCCGGATGAAGTGATGCCAGAAGTGGCGCGCGCTGCGGCCAGTGCCCTGGCCGGACGGGTCGGCATTGTGCGCACCCTTTTGTTCGAAGTGGCGAGCGCCTCGGCGGACTCCGAGGAGGCGCTGCAGTACGTCGTCGAACACCTCTTGAAGGGGCTGCCCGGCTACCTCGCCGATCAGATGGCGATGGGCCGGCTGCGGCCGATGCATCCGCTGCTGGCCATTCAGGCCTTCGCCGGGCCTATTGTGTTCCACCTCGTCACACGCGACGTCGCCGAACGGGAGCTTGGGTTCGACATGCCCGTGGAGGAGGTCGTCACAGTGCTGGCCGAGAACTGGGTCCGTGCGATGAGGCCGCCGGAGTCGAAGGAGTAGGAGTGATGAGGGAGGGAAGCGATGGCGCGCTTGCGGTCGAGGTCGACGGCGTGGTCAAGAACTTCGGCCGGCTTCGCGCGCTGGACGGCGTTCAGCTGGGGGTGCGCCACGGCGAGGTCTTCGGACTGCTCGGTCCCAACGGCTCAGGCAAGACAACTTTGATTCGCTGTCTGGTCGGCCTGGTCGAGCCTGACGCGGGCACGGTGACCGTCCTCGGTCGCCGGCTGCCCGACCTGGGCGTGCTGTCGCGCGTCGGCTACATGACACAGGCCGCGGCACTCTATCCCGACCTTTCCGTGCTCGAGAACCTCCGCTTCTTCGCGGCGATCAGCGGCGGCGACCGTCACGTGAACGAAGCGCTCGAATTCGTGGAGCTGGTCGACCGGCGCGATTCGGTGGTGGCTACGCTGAGTGGCGGCATGCGGACGCGTGCCTCCCTGGCCTGCGCCATCGTTCACCGCCCACAGCTGCTGCTTCTGGACGAGCCGACCGTCGGCATCGACCCCCAGCTCCGCGCCCAGCTCTGGGACCGCTTCAGACAGATGACCGCCTCAGGGACGACGATCATCGTGTCCAGCCATGTGATGGATGAAGCGGCCAGGTGCGACCGGCTTGGGTTGATCCTGTTCGGCCGGCTGCTGGCCGAAGGCTCGGTAGCGGACCTACTGGCGATGGCCGGCACAGACAGGTTGGAGGACGCCTTCTTGAAGCTCTCTCAGGTCGCCTGACGATGAACGCCCATCGGGTATTCGCAATCACCCGCCGCCTGCTGCAGCAGTTTCGCCGTGACCGGCGCACGCTCGGGCTGCTGTTCGGGGCGCCGATCATAATCCTGGGCCTGCTCTACTACCTCTTCCGCGGCAGCGGACCGAGTGTGGCGCTAGGAGTGGTCGACCTCGACCAGGGGCCGCTGGGAGCAGCCGTGGCGAGCCGCCTGGAGGCCTCATCAGGCGTTGACACGACCAGGCTGGACGCTGACGCCGCCGCCGCACAGCTCAAAGACGGGCGCCTGGCCGGATACGTGGTCCTGCCCGCCGACTTCTCAGCGTCAGCCGTGCGCGACGGTGTGATCCGTCCACAGATCCACCTGGAGGGCAGCGAACCGGGGAAGTCGGCTGGGGTTGTTCAGGCCGTGACCGAAGCCCTGGGTGGCGCAGCCGCTTCAGAGCTGAGCACGTCGGCGATCAAGGCCCCCCAGGTCCGGCCGGACGTCAGCTACCTGTACGGCGGCCCCTCGCTTGACACACTCGACTACTTCGGCGGCGCTTTCGTAGGGCTGGTCGTGTTCTTCCTTGTCTTCGTGATCACCTGCGTTTCCTTCCTGCGAGAGCGCTCACAGGGCACGCTCGAGCGGCTGATGGCAAGCCCGCTCCGCCGGGTCGAGATCGTCGTCGGCTACATGCTGGGTTTCACGCTTCTGGCCCTGGCGCAGGCTGGGGAGGTGATCGTCTTCGCGCTCGCCGTGCTCAAGATTCACAACGCCGGGAACGTGCTCCTGATCTTCGGCATCGAGACACTGCTGGCCCTGGCTGCGGTAAACCTGGGCATCTTCTTGAGCATGTTCGCAAGGACCGAGTTTCAGGCAGTGCAGTTCATTCCCCTGGTGATCGCGCCCCAGCTGCTGCTTAGCGGCATCGTATTCCCGGTGTCGTCGGAGCCGGGCTGGATGCAGGCCATCTCGAACGTGCTGCCGCTGACCTACGCCGCCAACGGCCTGCACGACGTGATGCTCAAAGGCGCGGACCTGGGCTGGGGCGCAATCCAGCTGGACATCGGGGTGGTGCTTGCTTTCTGCGTGCTCGCCGTCATCGCCGCGGCGGCCACCTTGCGGCGGCGCGTCGCCTGAGTCTGCGCGTTGGTTCGGCGATCGCGAATGCTCAGGTCCGGGTGGCTTCGTGATCAGCGCCGGTCGTACTGGCGGTCTTGCCCAAGAATGAGGAACGTGATGCCAAGCGCAGCCCCGATCGCCACCATCACAGCCTCAGTCGCGGTGCTGTCGGGAAGGGCGAGCCGGAGGACCGTCGAGACACCGAGGTAGATGCCGCTCAAGATCAGAGCCAGACGGAGGCGCCGGGCCACGTTGCGGAGCTGGCTGCGGAGGCCCCCCGGGCGGACCGAGAGGACGCTGATGACCACCACGACGATCAGGACAAGCCCGAGGAAGAAGCCCTTCACGAGGCCAGTGTCGCACGGCGGTTGATCTGCGTGTATCTGGATCGGAACGCTGGGCTTCTCAAAGCAGGAACTCGGCTGCCGCGCCGTAAGTTGTTAACTCACCCGGTTTTTTACACTGCGAACCAGTGGACCTGGAGAGGACCTTGGGAGGGCGTGGACAGCAGCTCCGGGATGAGATCACGGCGCAGCTGCTCGGCAGGCTGCAGGTCGAGGAGTCGCCGAGGCGGGTCCTGACACCGGAGACCGCCAACCAGACGTTGGAGATGGCGGTGAAGGCGTTGGTGCCGGGAGTTCGGGCAGGTCTCGCGCCGGAGTGAGGGATGGACTCGTCGACCTGGCCGAGAGGGCGGTCTTTGATCTCGCGTACTGCTTCCGCGGGAGCCGTGCAGGTCGCTTCCTGTACCTGCTGCTGTCCGGGCCGCCGCCGTTCTACGACATCACGACGGGGACTCCAGTCCCCGGGCCGCCCAGGCTTCGCTTTGCCTGGTACACGAGCCGGTCCCTGGCCTGGAGGACCTACATGCGGGTGCTGCACAGGCACGCCCTCACCCACGGCGACCGGGTTGGGGAGCTGCGGAGCGCACTTGTAGAAATCTTCGGCGGCGCCGCCTGAAGTTCTCCGGGCATCCCGCTTGAGCAGGGATCCAGGGCACGGTCACCCGGCAGCCGAGCGGCCAATGGGCAATCGCCTCGCGGGTGAGGGCTTGCAACCCGGCCTCGTACGCGATGAGCAGGTCCCTGGTGGGCCTGCGCAAGCTGCTCAGGTTCGGGTCGACTCCGCGGGACCGGCTGTGCACGTCGGCGCCCGATGCGTCCATGACCCGGACGAAGCGTTGACCTCGCCGATCCTCCCCGCTGATTTGAACGGGTACTCTGCGTCTATGTGGCTGGTGTGCTCACAGCGCTGCGGCAGCAAGCTCTTCCGTGCCTTGTTCGCCGAGGTCGAGGTGGACGCCGGCGGCGAGTACCAGGCACACAGGGTTGTCCAGCCCGGATACCTGTGCCTGAACTGCGGAGCGCCGGCAGTGGACCTGGGCAGCGTCTCAGAGGCGATGGATGAGGAGGCTGAGGCCGACGTTGCGGTGATGTCGGTGGAGCTGCTCTGCCCGATCTGCGAAACGAAGGTCGCAGTCGTCCCGGGCGAGGAGTGCCCGAACTGCGGGGCAGCACTCGAAGCGGTCTAGGGGGTCCTCGGGGCAACCGGGGGGGACCGGAGGCCGAGGGGCCGGTCGCGATTCAGGTGAGGGAGGCGCTGCCGCAGAGGATGGCAGCCATCCAGGCGGCGGCGGCGCCGTCACGCCGCCGGACAGCGGCACGAAGCGCGCGCACAGCCCGGGGGGTGTCCAGGTCGTCGTCCAGGGCTGCTGAGAACTCAGAGATCAGGTCGCCGGCCGCTCCCACCGGCGTGCGCCCCAGGGCTCGCCCCTCCCCCGCTCCGAGATGCCCATCTGGGCCCGCCCTACCCCCACCAGTGGCGGTCCCGCCCCCGCCGCCACCACCGAGCAGCTCCGCCAGGCGGGCCGTCAGACGCGCGGCATCCGCCAGGCCCTCCCAGCGAAAGGTCCAGTCCGACCGGTAGCGGTGTGACGCCAGGTATAAGCGGAGCGCGGCCGCGGGTGCTCGTTCCAGCGCCTCCCGTACCACGACCAGGTTGCCGAGCGACTTCGACATCTTGTGGCCGCCGTACCGGACCATGCCAGTGTGCATCCAGGCACGCGCAAAGGGAACATAGCCTGTTAAGGACTCCGACTGCGCCCTCTCCGACTCGTGGTGGGAGAAGCGCAGGTCTCGGCCTCCACCGTGCACGTCCACCTGCTCGCCGAGATAGCGCATCGACATGGCGGTGCACTCGATGTGCCAGCCGGGGCGGCCATTTCCGTAGCGGGAAGGCCATGCCGGCTCGTCGGGCTGAGACCGGCGCCAGAGCTGGAAATCGAGCGCGTCGCGCCTTGCCCCCGGACCAACGTCACCCAGGAGGCCCTCATCGCGCAGCTTCCTCAACATGGAGCGCCGAGTGCCGTGCGAAAGCTCGCCATAACCCGGGTACCGTGACACGTCGAAATAGACGTCATCCGTCTGGTACGCAAAGCGGGCGTCGACCAGCTGATTCACTGCCGCGAGAATGACCGGGATCTCCTTTGAAACCAGCGGCATCACGTCGGGCGGGCGCCAACCGAGCGCTGTCATGTCGGCCACAAAGCTCTCCAGCTGCTCCTTTGCCAGCACATCCCAGGGAATGCCTGCCTTGCGGGCGCGCTCGAACAACGGGTCGTCGACGTCGGTGACATTCTGGATGTACCGCACCTGAACGCCGGAGGCCTCCGCCCACCGCACAAGGTGGTCGAACGCAGAAAAGGAGAACGCGTGGCCCATGTGGCCCGAGTCGTACGGTGTGACACCGCAGACGTAAAGCCTCAGCAGGCCGGCAGTCCCCCCTTCCGGGTCTACCGACAGCGGGAGCGGCACCACCTGCCGCCGCAGGCTGTCATAGACCCGGATGCTACAGCTGGCTTCCGGACCCAACGCCTCGGGCGGCCTCGCGCAGCGTGTCTGCGCAGTCCGTCCGTTCCCAGGGCAGGTCGAGGTCGTCTCGGCCGAAGTGGCCGTACGCCGCTGTAGGCGTGTACAGCGGACGGCGGAGATCGAGGTTGTCAATGATGGCCGCAGGCCGGAGGTCGAAGTAGCGACGGACCAGCTGCAGCAGGTCGTCCTCGGACAGCCTGCCGGTCCCGAACGTCTCGATTGCGATCGACGTGGGCCGGGCGCGACCGATCGCGTACGACACCTGCACCTCG
>DATFWQ010000091.1:0-2691 GCA_035259145.1 Candidatus Dormiibacterota bacterium
GGAGCGAGGCCTGATTGGATGGAACCTTTCGCCCGGACGATCGACGCGGCAAAGAAGTACGTCGTGTCGAGCACCTTGGACCAGGTCGATTGGAACGCGGAGCTCGTGCGTGGGGACCTGGGGAAGGCCGTTCAGCAGCTCAAGCAGGAGTCGGGTAAGGGGCTGCTCGTGTGCGGCGTGAAGCTGCCGCTGGCGTTGGCGGAGCTGGGATTGATCGATGAGTACGAGTTCGTCGTGCACCCCAGGCTAGCGGGCCATGGGCCGACGTTGTTCGCGGGGCTATCGAAGCATGTCGATTTGAAGCTCGTGGGCCGGCTGGAGTTCGGCTCCGGGGCGGTGGCGATGCGGTATGAGCCGAGATCAGCTTGAGCTGGACGCGCTAATCAAATACGGCTGAGTGAACACCGCCGGATCACGGGATAACCAAGTGTTGCACCTGACCGGGCCGGCATGACGGTTTTTCGAGACACCACGTTCTTTGCAGCCGGCCCGGCAGGTGAACGCAATCGTTCGGCCGCAGAGGGTGACGAAATGAGTCCGACCGATCCAATCCGGATTGCCGTACCGCTCCGAGTAGCGGTCGAGTTCGTTGCTCTCGTTTCGGCTTACTCCGACACGCTGCGCGGTTCGGTCGAAGGGGCCGGTTACGACTTCGATCCGATCGAGACGCTGCGTCAGTTGCTGACGGCTGCGCTGCCGTTCGAGACGGGTTCTGAGGAGTATTATCAGTTCCTGGATCAGATCCGCGGTGACCGCGGCAAGTCGTAGACGACGCGCCGAGGTGGTCAGGCCGCCCCAGGAACTTCCTCGGGGGATGACGTGATCGGGTAGCGCCTTCCCTGCCCCACAGCGATCCCCGCGCGCACCGCGAACGCCGGGCGATGTGCTGAGGCCTTTTCTTTCCCGGACACTTGCTGCCTGGGCGACTCATCGGGCGACTACACGCCCCCGCGCCGCGCTATCCCGCCGGCGCTTCGGCCACCGGCGCTGTCGAGCTTGCCTCTGGTCTGGTCAGCTCGAATCCCAGCTCCTTGGCGCGACGCCGCAACTGTTTCTCCAGGCGTTGACGCACTTGCTCGGCGTACACCTCCTCCGTCTGTTTGACGTAGGCCTCTCCGAAACGCATCAGGTGGTACACGATTCGCGCCAACTTGTGCGCCGTCGCCGTTATCGCCTTCGGCGCTCCCAGCCGCGCCCGCTGTCGGCGCAGGTACGCCCCCAGCGCCCCCTTGCTCCGCATCAGGCTCCACGCCGCCAGCCGCAGCGCGTGCGCGGCGCGGCCCTTGCCGCGCCGCGTACGACTCGACTGCACCTTGCCTCCCGTCTTCTTGAAGTTGGGGCACAACCCCAGCCAACTCGTGAAGTGTTTGACCGTCGGCCATTTCGTGAAATCGCTGCCCAGTTCGCTGACCAGCGTCAGCGCGTGCATCTCGTCGATCCCCTCGATCGCCGTCAGGTCCACTCCCGTCACGTAGTACAAAGCCGTCCGCACGTCGAAACGCGGGTCGTGCGGCTTGTAGCCGCGGACGCGTGGCCTGGGCGGCAGCGGCGGCAGCTCCGACCGCCCGGCCATCGAGTGCAGCTGGGTGGCGATCTCTTTGTCCAGCTCGGCGATCACCTCCTGGTACTTCTCCCACATGCTCAGGCAACAGCGCAGCTCCGTGACGTGTTCGGGCCGATAGCGGCCGTCCAGCGCCTGAGCGATCTGGGCGGCGCTGTGCTTGCAGCGTTTGTCGCGCAACTTCGCCAGCCGGTGCGGGTCGCGTTCGCCGGCCAGGATGGCGCGGATGATCTTCAGACCCGTCACGCCAGTCACGTCGCCCAGCACGGCGGTCAGCTTCAGGTTCATCAGCTCCAGGGCTTTTTGCATGCGCTGGACGTGCTGGCCCGAAAGTCGCACCAGGTTGGCGCGCTGGCGGACGTAGTCGCGCAGGGTGTGCGTCGCCTCGTCGGGCTGGAAGATGGCCGGCAACAGCCCGTGGCGGTGCAGTCGCTGTATCCACTGGCAATCGCGTTTGTCCGTCTTGGGCCGGCCCTGGATCTGCCGGGTGAACTTCGGCGAGGTGGTCACGACGCCCAGGCCGGCTTCCAGCAGGGTGAGGAACAGGACGTGGCCGTAGACGCCGGTGGCTTCCAGGGCGACGGTGGTGACACAGCAGCGTCGCAGCCAGGCGACCAGTTGACGCAATCCCGCGGTGTGGGCAGCGAACTCGCGGACGGTGTCGCAGCCGTCGGGCGTGGACTCGACGCAGACCCAGTGGCTTTGGTCGCCGACGTCGATGCCGGCGGCGTGGCGGTGTTGCACCGGCAAGGCGGCCAGTTCGGCACAGGCGGCGGCCTGGCGCGTCGACTCGCTCAAGGCGCGACGCGCGGCGGGACCGTTGCGGACGAGCACGGGAACCTCTACAGATAGGGGAGGTGGCAGGGCGAAGGGAGGCCCGGCGGGGGGAGTCGGCAAAAGCACCAGCCGTCCCAACGGGATCGGCCTGGGCCGGACAACCGCCGGCGAGGCCGTCACCAAACGAAAGGGCCGAAAACGCTCCCCGTCCCAGTCGAACCAGCGGGCCGAGCGCGGACGCTCAGAGCACCACAGACAGTACGGGCACGGCCGCCGGGCCTGCGGGCAACCTACGCCTGCCCAACCAAAGTTCCCGGCACGCAGGCGCGGCGAGCCGCAGAACGGAGAACCAG
>DATFWQ010000092.1:0-16303 GCA_035259145.1 Candidatus Dormiibacterota bacterium
CTTCTCGAAGTCGTCGTGAGAGTGGTCCACCGCGTCGGGCGGCCCTGCCAGAGCGACGGTCCAGGCCCGACCTGACTCCACCATCACGTAAGCCTCGATGGCTGTGACCGCTCCCTGGCCACTGAAGCGTCCGGCCACCCGCCTGGCGCTGCGCCCCGCTAGAGTGGTGGCCACGACTCTGGAGCCACCCACTCCGCTGCCGCCTGTCAGATCGAACAGCACTGCGCCAGTGGCAGCGTCGAGGTCGGTCGATACCGACCGCTCGAAGTGGACGAGCATCGCAAGCCCGCCAGGCCCGGCGAAGCTGGCCCCGCTTCCCGGATCGCTGCTTGACTCCTTCCATCCCGGCGCCAGCGCGATCGCGAAGCCGAGCTTCGTCCCGTCATAGCGCATGAAACCGGCGGGCACCGGCGCAGCGGTCGCCGTCGTGGGACGGCTCGAGGCCGGCGGCCCACCGCAGGCCGACACCACCACCGCGCCAGCCAGAAGTGCGCCGAGCGCCTGCAAACGCACAGATCTCAGCTTGGGCACTCCGCCATTGAACCGTAGTGTCGTGGGGCGGAGCGCGTGCCGCAACTTTCCTGGCGCTACGTCAGTGCAGCAACCGAAGCAGGTCGCCGAGCACCAACTCGTAGTAGGTGACGTCGACGCCCGGGGTCCTTCAGCCCACGTTCCTACCCCGCGACCGCGACTCCAAGTCCGCAGCCGCCTTCGACCAGGTCTTCCGCTCTGAAGGGAGCTGATCCTGATGCTGCGTCAAATCCCAGCCGTGCCGCGGGATCGGGTGGCGTAGCTGCTAGCCCCTATTCCGCCCGCCAGACCGGCTGCCGCTTCGCCTGGAAGGCGCGCACGCCCTCCTCCGAGTCCCTGGACGTCAGCGCGGTGACCAACGCCGGGAACCTCATCCGCATGGCGGCCGGCGCGGTCATCGCCTCACTGCGCTGCACCATCTGTTTGATCGCTCGGAGTGACAGCGGAGCGCAGCGAAGGATCCCGTCCAGCCAGCGGCCGACGGCATCTCCGAGCTGAGCTCGGGGCGCGACCTCGTTGACCAGCCCATATGCCATCGCCTGGTCCGCCGGGATCTGGCGCCCGGTCAGAAGCAGGCCCATGGCGACGTGGTGCGGCAGCTGACGCACCAGCTGGAACACGCCGCCGTCGAGTGGGATCCGGCCCACCAGTGGCTCGGGCAGGCCCAGCGTCGCCTCCTCGGCGGCGACGACGATGTCGCAGCCGAGCACCATCTCCATCCCCCCGCCGAGCGCATACCCGTTTACGGCCGCGATCACCGGGATGTCGAGCGTCCGGCGGCAGGCGATGCCTCCGAAGCCCCCCGGGCGTTCCTGGGCCCAGTACTCGAGGCCGGTCTGCCTCACCGCCGGCGCACTCATGTCGGCACCGACGCAGAAGGCGCGCTCACCTGCGCCAGTAAGGATGATGGCCCAGATGTCACGCCGTGCCTCGAGCTCCTCCCAGATCCCCCGCAGCTCCGAGTCCGACTCAGCGTCCAGGGCGTTCAGCACGTGCGGCCGGTTGATCGTGACCCGGGCCACGTTGCCGTCCTCCCGGTAGTCGATCCCGCTCAAGTTCCCGTCTCGCCGGCGCCCCCGGTGACGGCCGGGTCGAGTTGCAGGCCGAGCTCTGCCAGCACCTCCCGGGTGTGCTCTCCGAGCTGAGGCGGCCGCCGGCGCACCGACGCCGGTGTGGCCGAGAGCTTGACCGGGTTGGCCAGGGTGGTCACCTCTCCCGCCGGGTGGTCCATCCTCAAGACCATCTGGCTGGCTGCCACCTGCTCGCTCTCCAGCGCTTCGCCGATTGAGAGCACTGGGGCGCAGAGGATGTCCACATGCTCCAGGCGCTGGAGCCACCGCTCGCGCGGACCCTGCGAGATCCGATCCCGGAACACCCGCTGCAGCTCAGGCTTGTGCGCCTTCTGCGCGACGTCGTCGGCGAACTCCGGCAGCAGCGAGAGATCGTCCAGCTCCAGGGCGGCGCAGATGTCGCGCAGAGGGTTCTTCTTGAACGCGCCCACGATCACGAGCGGACCGTCCTCTGCCTCGAAGACGCCGGACAGCGGCTGCGCGGCCCAGTTCAGGTCCATACCTCGCATGAGCCATGCGGTCGCCTCCTGGAGCTGCATCGAAAGGAGCGCGTCGTAGAGGGACACTTCGACCTTCTGGCCCTCGCCGGTGCGGTCTCGTGCCATCAGCGCCAGCAGGATGCCCTGGACCAGCAGCATCCCGGCCGAGTAGTCGGCCAGGGCCGTTCCGTAGATCGCCAGGGGTTGGCTCGGGTCGGCGCGGCGTGCCATCGCGCCGGTGAGAGCCTGCGCCAGCACGTCCTGGCCACCCTTGTGGGCATAGGGACCCTTCGGTCCATAGCCTGACCCCATCGCATAGACGATCCGGGGGTTCAGCTTGCGCATGTCCTCGTAACCCAACCCGAGCCGCTCCATGACGCCGGTCCTGAAGTTGTTCACGACGACATCGGAGCGGCGCGCGATCTCCTCAATGATCTGGCGGCTGGCCTCGGCCCGGACGTCGAGCGCGACGCTTCGCTTGTTGCGGTTGAGGCTGACGAAGACGGGGTTGTCGGGTCCCGCCGGGTCTCGCAGCGACCACCGGGAGAGGTCGCCACTGCCCTCGCGCTCGACCTTGATCACGTCAGCACCGAAGTCGCCGAGCGCCTGCGTGCACACGGGCCCGAACTCGACCTGCGTAAAGTCGAGGACTCGGATCCCGTCCAGCGGCAGCGCCATCAGCTCACCGCCTCGGCGGCCATCAGCACCTCGGCCCCGACGGGCGGCTCATCCCCGGGGTCGGCACCATGCTCGCGGAGCCTTCGCTGCAGAGCGCCCACGTCGACGTCGCGCAGCTCGCGGCCCGACTCCAGTGCGAGCGCTGCCGCCAGGCCTGCCGCCTGCCCCATGACGACGCAGGGCCCGATCTCGCGGCTGGTGCGCTGGGCCACCGGGGTTGCCGAGTAGCAGCGGCCGGCCACGATCAGGCGCTCCACGCGCCGCGGGATCAGCGAGCGGTAGGGCGTGTAGTAGTCGCGGCCGCGAGCGACGCTGTCCGCGAACCAGTGGCCCTCCTTGACGTCCTCCTGAGTCACGATGTACTCGCCCTTCAGGAGCCTGCCCTGGCGCACGCCCATCTGGGGCGCGTGATCCAGCAGGTACGCGCTCTCGAAACCCGGGATGTTCCGCCGGGCGAACTCGAAGGTCGCCTGGATCTTGCTGCGTGCGTCGAACTCGGCCCTGGTCAGGTCTTCGACCGAGGTGGTGTCCAGCCCCCGCAGGTGGGGGCAATTGCACCAGACCACTCCGGGCAGCGGCGTCAGCAGCCACCAGAACTCCCAGGAGCCACCGATCAAGCGCTTGGCCTCCCGGTTCAGGTCCGCGGCCTCCTTCGGGTGTTCCTCCTCGAAGCGCATCGCCCGTTCGGTGTCGACGCCTCCGTAGCGGTGAACCAGGGTCATGAAGTAGCGCCCGTGCTCGATCTCGGCTCCGGCACGCCACGCCACTGCGGCATCGCCGCTGGCGTCGACGACGGTTTGGGCCCGGATTGCCTGGCGGCCCTCGGGCGTCTCGAAGATGCCTCCCGCAACGCGTTCGCCCTCCATCACCGGTTCGCTGAACCAGCTGTGAAGACGCAGGTCCACCTCAGACTCCGCGACCATGTCGTCGGACACACGCTTCCAGCCGTCGGGGTCGAACGCCACCGAGTACGTGATCGGCTTCAGCCGTCCACGCGAGTAGATGTCGTAGCAGCCCCAGCGGGCCCACCTGTTCCAGAGCCTGCGGTCAGGGCGGTAGCGGTCCTCGATCGGTGGATAGACGGCGGCGCCGATCCTCTCCAGCCGTTCCACATACTCCTGGGCGAGGCCGAGGACGGTCTGCCGATCTCCGTCCATCATGTCGTCGATCACCAGCACCATCCCCCCCGAGGCCATGCCGCCCAGGTACGGGTAGCGCTCCGTCAGGAGCGCCCGCGCGCCCTGCCGCCTCGCCTCGACGGCGGCGGCGACGCCGGCCGGTCCGCCCCCGACCACCAGCACATCGGTCTCAGCCACGACGGGAACGTCGCGAGCCGCTTCGAGGACGGTCGCTGGGGTACGAGAAGGCTTCATGTCGTTTCCTCTTGTTGTGTGGGCTATGCAGCCCCACAGGAGTTCTGTCCGTAACCCACGCTCGCCTTATCTGGGGGCCACGCCCCCCGGAACGACCTCGCCGCCCCACCCCGGGCACGGCGGCTGAGGAAAGCCGCCTGTCCCCACTTCGTGGGGCCCCCTGGTGCCTTGCCCTCAATAGATGCAGAACTTCTGGCCATCTGCTTAGATCGGTGCCTCGTCCGCCTCCCAGCGAACCACCAGTTTCTCCACCAGCGCGACCACGCCGAAGAAGATCAGGGCCATCACTGAGGCGGTGGCCATGGTCGCGTAGAGCAGTGGCGTCTCGAACTGAGTGGTGGCATTGATGACCAGGACGCCGAGACCGGCATCGGAGCCGATCCACTCGGCGACGATCGCGCCGATGATGCAGGCCCCTGTCGCGATCTTGAGGGCGGCGAAGAGGAAGGGCAATGAGTTGACCAGGCGGAGCTTGAGGAAGACCTCGCGCCGGCTCGCGGACAGCACGCGCATCAGCTCCAGAGCCTGTGGATCGACCGAGCCGAAGCCGCGGACCATGTTGACCAGCGTCGGGAAGAAGGAGATCAGAGCGGCAATCGCGATCTTCGGGGCGTATCCCTGGCCAAGGAGCAGGACCAGGAGCGGCGCGACCGCGACGATGGGAATCGTGCGGAGCACAACCGCCATCGGATAGAAGGTCTGCTCAAGTGTCTTCGAGTGCACGAAGACGACGGCGAGACCGATTGCGAAGAGGTTGCCGATCGCAAAGCCGGCCAGGCTCTCGATTGTCGTCGGCCAAGCGTTCTTCAACAGCATGTGCCAGTTGTCGACCAGCGCCCTGGCGACCGCCGTGGGCGCCGGCACCAGGTACTCCTTCACGCGCAGGACGGCAATCAGCGCCTGCCATACCGCAAGCACCCCGATCGCGCCGATTGCAGGCACCGCGATCGTGCCGATCCGGCGACGCCTGCGCTCCTGGCGCCGGAGATCGGCGGCCGGCCGGCTTCGGGCGGCGTCGGTCTCAGCCTTTACCGCCATGCTCACACCTCCCCCAGCAGCCGCCGCAGCCGCGCGGCGCAGTGCCCGAACTCGGGGCCGTCCTTGATGGAAAGGTGGCGGGGATAGGGCAGCCTGATCTCAACCACCTCTCTGACCCGGCCGGGACGAGGTGACATCACGACCACCTTCTGGGAGAGGAAGACAGCCTCGGGGATGCTGTGGGTGACGAAGAGGACGGTGAGGCCGGTCTTCTCCCAGATCCGCAGCAGCTCTACATTGAGGCGGTCGCGCTGGATCTCGTCGAGGGCCCCGAAGGGCTCGTCCATGAGCAGAATGCTGGGTTCCGCGACCAGCGCCCGAGCGATCGAGACGCGCTGCCGCATGCCGCCGGAGAGCTGCTTGGGAAGCGCATTCTCGAATCCCTTCAGTCCCACCAGTTCGAGAAGCTCCTCAGGCTTCGCCGCCGGCCGTCCTCGCTGGGCGAACTTGCCTACCTCCAGCGGAAGCCGGACGTTGGACAGCGCGGTCCGCCAGGGAAGCAGCGCGGCATCCTGGAAGACGAAGCCCAGCTCACGCTGACGACGCGCTCCCTCGGGGGGCTCACCAAGGACCGTCACCGCCCCGTCGCTCGGCGGGATCAGGTCCGCGACCACGCGCAGCAGCGTCGACTTCCCGCAGCCCGACGGGCCCAGGAGCGAGATGAACTCACCCCTGGAGACGCTGAGCGATACGCCGCCCAGCGCTGAGATCTCTCCCGCGTCAGTGTGAAAGCGAACAGACAGGTCGCTGATTACGATCGCGCCGGCAGGAGCGGCATCGAGCCGCTCCCGCTGCGCGAGCGCTGAGGGACCGATCACTGCTTCGGCCGGTCGGGCGCCCCGTTCAGGATGTCCACGGTCGCGATGTCGCTCGCCGGGAACGACTTGTCTATCAGCTTCAGGCTCACGTAGAGGTCGATCTGCTTCTGCCACAGGGTCAAGTCCATGGTGCCGAAGCCGTGCTGCCTGGTCGCCGCGTTCCAGGTGAAGGGAGGCATCGACTTCAGGGTGGCCAGCTCCTGGTCCCGCTTCAGCCCCTGCACATGTCTCATCACGATGTCGATGGCCTCGTCCTGGTGGGCGAAGGCGTACTCCCAGCCCTTGCCGGCGGCAGTGACGAAACCCTCCAACATCTTCTTGTTGTTCTTGATCGTGTCGTCGGTGGCGAAGTAGGGGTTGGCGTAGAGCTGGATGCCGAGGTCCCAGAGCAGCATGACGTCGTAGCCGTTGGCCGGCAGCGCCGCCTCCTGCGCGCTGTCGATCACCCAGCCGGATGCCGCCTGGACCTGGCCGTTGACCAGCGGCAGCGTGTCGCTGCCGATCACCACGGTCTGGAAGGAATCGGGGTTCAGGTTGTACTTGGCCACCACCGCGTTCAGCAGAGGCCGAGCGGTGCCCTGGATGCCGATCTTCTTACCGACCCAGTCTCTGGGGCTCGTGATGTTGTCCTTCTTGAGCGTGAACCAGGCAAACGGGTGCTTCTGGAGGGCCGAGGCAAACGCCCTGACGGGGATGCCATGGGCCCTGGCCAGGATAAGCGAGGGGCTGGACGAAATCTGGCCAACCGTTGCCGATCCGTTGGCGACGAGGGAAACTGAGTCGAGGTTGGGGCCACCCGGCTGTACGACGAGGTTGATACCGGCCTGCTTGAAGTAGCCCTTTTCGATGGCCACGAATTCGCCGCCCTGCTGCGAGCCGGCGAGCCAGCCAAGGCGCCAGTTGACGTCCTGAACCGGCGCGGCCGTGCTGCTGGCGCTGGGCGCGGCGCCTCCGCAGGCGGCCAGCATGGCCTCGAGACTCGCGGCACCAGCGCCGACGGCCGCAGCCCCGAGCGCGGCCGTCTTCAGGAAGTTCCGGCGCGTGGGCTGGTTGGCAACGAAAGTGACCGTACTGCTGCGCGACATGGCGAGAGGCCTCCCCTTTATCGATGGGAACCGCGACTGGAGCTTCTCCCTGGCTACGATTTTGAGCTACAGTCCGCTTGAGGTTCAATTTATTGAAAGTACGCAGTGGTGTCAAGGAGACCCTCCGGTGACCAGGGGAGTGGATCGCGCGGGCTCCGACTACGCTTCCCGAGAGGCGGCAACGCTCAATGAAGCGCTGGGCCGCCGTATTCGATCACTGCGGCTGGAGCGCTCCCTCACCCTGGAGGAGGTGGCTGCCCGAAGCGCCTGCAGCGTGGGCTCCCTGAGCCAGATCGAGAGGGGCATCGGCAATCCCTCCTTCAACACTCTGGTGAAAATCTCACACGCTCTCAACATCTCCGTCGGCCGTCTGCTGGAGACGACGAGCACGGTCCACCCGGTGGTACGCAGGGGTGAGCGCAAGAGGCTGGAAGGTATCCATCCTGCCGGCGTCGACATCGCGACCCTCTACGAGATGCTGACCCCAAGTCTCGATGGTGCGTTGGAGGTCCTTTACCTCGAGGTGCCACCAGGCACCAGCACCGAGCCGACCCCGTTCGTCCACGAGGGCGAGGAGGTGGGCATCATCCTGGAGGGCGTCCACGAGGTGCATCTCGACGGCGAGGTCCACACGCTCCACGAGGGCGACACAATCACCTACAAGAGCACCATCCCGCACTGGTATCGGAATCCTGGCCCGGGAGTGGTGCGGGCCATCTGGATAATCACGCCGCCGACGTGGTGAGGAGCGGCCCCTCCCAGGCGGCGATACGTGAGCAGCTCGGGCCGCCTCGTCATTGCAACTCGACAGGCGAGGCCGTCGGCAACGAGCGACACTTCTGGCTGGTTGCCCAGGGGAGGGGCCCTATGTACCCACCCGCAAGGGCCGCGAGCTTCGGCCGGTATTGGTCGCAATGATCGAGTGGGGCGACCGCTACTACTCGCCCAGGGGGCCTCCCGGCATCGTCCCCCACGACGGCTGCGGCGGCCACGTCACGTCCAGCCTCGTGTGTGACCCTTGCCTGCTGCAAGCGGCACGTGCAGCGGCCGACCGAGTCGCAAGGCTGCCGGCGAGCGCCGTCGATAAGGCGGTCGCCGAGAACCGCCTCGGGTTGTTAGATCTCTCGATCCACTGGGACGAGCACCTGGAGCAGATAGAGAAGGCGATCGGCCGGGCTATCTAGTCACGGCGAGCCCCGACCGCGATCAGGATGTCAACGACGCCGCTCCCCAGGCTGGCGCTGCACCGAAATGTCGTCCACCGGGATCGCCGTATCGCATTCGGCGCACCAGGCCTTGACCGAAACCGAGTGGTCGGTCGTGCCGTGGCTCAGCCGGGTGGCGTCCTTGCCCGTGGTCCAGCGCTCGCCCCACGTCCGTATGGCGGCCAAGACGGTCATGAGGTCCCGTCCCTTTTCCGTCAAGACGTATTCATAGCGCTTGGAGGTCTCCGAGATGGGGCGCTTCTCAAAGATGCCCTCATCGACCAGCTTCCTCAGCCGCGCGGCCAGGATGTTGTCGGCGGCCCCAAGGGCTCGGAAGTCCTCGAAGCGCCGGGCGCCGCGGAAAGCATCGCGGACGATCAGGAGTGACCACCACTCGCCGAAGACGTCGAGGCTTCGTGCGACCGGGCAGGGCAAAGGTAGATCGGAAAGGGGCCGCTTCTGCATGTGAGACCAGCGTAGAGCTTTGTCTTGCATTATGCAAGAGTTGCTGCTAGGGTTTTCTTGCATCATGCAAGAGGTTGGGCGCCGGCCTCAGGCGACTGGATTTGGAGGAGTCCCGATGAAGGCAAGTACCAGCACCAACGCCAGCGGCCGGAACCCCTGGCCGGCCCTGGTCGTCTTAGGCCTCGGCTTTTTCATGATCCTGCTGGACGGCGCGATTGTGAACGTGGCGGTTCCCACCATGGTCGCTTCCCTGCACGCCACCCTGGATCAGATCCTGTGGGTTCTCAACGCCTATCTGCTGGTTTTCGCGGCGCTCCTGATCACTGCAGGGCGCATCGGCGACATCGTTGGACCGCGCACGATGTTCATCGCCGGACTCGCGATCTTCACGGTTGCGTCGGTCCTCTGCGGGCTATCCCAAGACGCCAACCAGCTGATCGCCGCGCGCGTTCTCCAGGGCGTCGGCGCCGCGACCATGTCGCCGCAGGTGCTGGTAATTGTCGCGGCGATCTTCCCCGCAGACCGACGCGGAGCCGCGCTCGGGGTCGTGGCATCCATCACAGCACTGGCCGTGGTCGGTGGTCCTACGCTCGGCGGATTGCTGGTCACCTACGTCGACTGGCGCTGGATTTTCTACATCAATTTCCCAGTCGGAGTCGTCGGATTGGTGGCGTCGTTCGTGTTGGTTCCCGACTTCCGCCCTGGCCGTAGGCACCGCCTCGATCTCGTCGGCGTGGTTCTCGCTTCGCTCGGCCTCGCCGGGATTGCCTATGGCCTGATCGAGGGCCAGCGCTACGACTGGTCGACCATCGACGGCACCCTTGCGACGATCCCTGAAGTCATCGGCGGCGGCGTGCTGCTTCTGGTTGCGTTCTCTCTATGGCAGCGCACCCGCCAAGAGCCACTCGTTCCCCTAAGCCTTTTCGCCAACCGAGGCTACGTCGTCGCGACGTGGCTGGGCGCGCTGAGCTACTTCGGAACCCTGGGCTTTGGACTGGTCTTCACGATCTACTTCCAGTCGGTCCTGGGCATGTCAGCAGTCAGCGCGGGACTCACCACGCTGCCTTTCGCGCTGTCGCTCGCCGTCGGGGCACCGATCGCGGGCCGGGTCACCGATCGTATCGGCGGCCGCTACGTGCTGACGCTTGGCTCCCTGTTGTATGGCATCGGGCTCGTCAGCTTCGCCCTCGTCTCGAGCACTACCGCAACCTGGCCGACCTTTGCACTCCCGTTCATCGTCGCTGGAGTTGGAATGGCTTTCCTTACCGCACCGTCGATGACCGTGGCCCTGCGAGACATCAAACCAGCGATGACAGGCGCCGCATCCGGTCTGTTCAACACGGGCCGCCAGGTGGGAGGCGCGATCGGCGCCGCGGTTGTCGGCGCCGTTCTACAGAACCGCCTTGTTTCGGCGATGCACGACAACGCGGTCGCCGATTCCGGTCAGTTGCCGGCCGGCGTGCGAGCCAACTTCATCAACTCGTTTGCCAGCACTGCCCACAGCGGACTCGAGGTGGGCCGCGGCCAGTCCGGTGGAGCCCAACTCCCTGCCGGAGTCTCGCCCGCGCTTGCCCAGCAGCTGCAGGGCATGATCCATGACGTTTTCGTCAACTCCTTCCTGACCGCCCTTCGGCCTGCCCTGTTCGTCCCGGCATTCGCGTTTGCGATCGGAGCGCTCACCTGTCTTCTGATCGCCGGTCGTCACTCGGTTGTATTGGCACCGGCCGCGACGCAGCCAACGACGGAACCGGCGCCGCCCGTAAGGGCGTCAGTTGAAAAACGGGCGTGAGAAGGCCACCGCGACGGCGGAGAGGTCGGCCTTGCTGAGCTCGAACCTCTCGCCGAGAAACTCGACGCGTATCACCTGTTCCACGCGGCAAGAGCGGAGATAGAAATTTGGGCCGCGATGAGGATGCCCTGTCGTGCGAGCGGCGGGCCTTGCAGCTGACATCAAACCCCGCCGAGCGACGGCTGCTCGAGAGCAGGCTCGCCTGCTGACTTCATCGAACGGTTCATCGACAACTGCCGGGCCGAGGCTTGGTTCAAGGCCTTCCCGGCGAATGCGCCAGGAGTGGGGTGGTAGCCCGCGGTGTCCTTTTAGGCCACCGGGCTACGTCAGTTGTGTTGAAACGCAGCCGGCCATGTGCCGGTCAATCAGCAGGAGGTAGTCGTGGTCAACTCATCCAACCTGAAGGGAAAGCGAGCCCTCGTATTCGGTGCAGGCGGCTCGATCGGAGCCGCCATCGCGAGGGAGTTCGCCGCGCAGGGCGCGGAGGTGTTCCTCTCTGGCCGCACGAAATCCAAGGTGGAGGCTCTCGCCAAGGAGATCGATCCGACGGGCAAGCGCGCCCACGCCGCCCAGGTCGACGCCAACGATGAGGCTGCTGTGGCCGCCTACGTTGACGGGGTCGCCCGCGACACAGGTGGTGTCGACGTGGTTTTCAATGCGATCGGTCCGCGGCCACAGGAGTACGGCGGCGGCATTAACGCCCTCGACATCACGGTCGACCAGTACATGAATCCACTGATGAACGTGGTCCGCTCCCAGTTCATCACGGCCATGGCGGCGGCACGCCACATGAAAAAGCAGGGCTCGGGGGTGATCCTCTTCATAACCGGCAGCCCGGCTCGTCCACACACAGAGGGGGCGACCGCCATCGGTGCCGCGTTCGCGTCGCTCGAGAACCTTGCCCGTCATCTGGCCATCGAGCTGAGCCCGGCCGGCATCCGGCCCATCTGTCTCCGCTCATCCGCCATGCCCGACACCAGGACGATTCAAGATGTCACGAGAAACATCGCCGCCGCGATGAGCGTCAGTGAGGATCAGGCCGCGCAGTTCCTCGCCAGCTCGACCATGCTGCGCGTCTCACCAACCACCGCGGACACCGCGAAGGTGGCGGCGTTCCTGGCCTCAGACAGTGCCAGGACGATCACCGGCACCCAGGTTATGAGCGAGATCAGATGAGCCGGATCATCGTCTAGACGCTCGTATCAGCTGATGGGTGTTTGCCAACCCGCAGCTGGTCGCGAATCTGACCGGTTGCCACCAAGGTGTTCTCCCGGATCGTCAAGCTGAGTTACGCCGTTTCGCCCGTTGCTTGGTGCCAGCGACATCGGACTCACCTGCGGTCGCCCGGAGGCCATCGAAGACGACGGCGAGCAGGCGATCGGTGGCCTGCGGCTCGCGACGGAACTGCCTCACCACCTCGTACACGCCAACCACCAGGTTCATCACGTCATCGACCCGGACGTCCTTACGCACAGCTCCCGCCGCCTGAGCTCTCCTGAGAAGTGCCTCGATCGCGCTGTTGAGCTCCTGAGCCACCTCAGGGTGGACCTGATGCAGGCTCTGTCCGCCGGCCGCCATGACCTCGATGAGGTCCTTCCTGGCCTGGAACTGGGCGCCCAGCCCTCGCAAATAGTCGAAGAGCGCAGCCGCCGGGTCGGCGACCTGAAGCAGACGCCTCGCCTCCTCAATCGATGCCCGGACCCGGTTCACCGCGACCGCCATGAAGAGGGCCTGTTTCGTCGGGAAGTGGCGGTAGAGGGTGCCGGGGCCGACGCCCGCCCGGCGCGCGATCTCGTCGATCGGGACGCCCATGCCTTCGGCGGCGAACACCTCGTCTGCGGTTCGCAAGACCAGCTCGCGGTTGCGCGCGGCGTCGGCGCGGAGGCGACCACCTTGCCTCTTGACAACCGGAGCGCGCGTTCCGTATTCTCTATCCGGAGCCATCGTTCCGATTCTATGACAAGAGGAGGCGGATGGCAGAGGACATCGAGGTCTGGAGGACGGAATGGAGGCGAGCATGAGGGGCAAGCGAGTGGTCTTCACCGGGGCTACCCGAGGAATGGGCCACTTCGCCGCGGTGGAGCTGGCGCGCCGCGGCGCGGAGATAGTTGTGGTCGGACACAACGAGGCGCGCGGAGCGGCCGCAGTCAAAGCGATCCGCAGTGTGGGCGCGTCCGCCGACTTCCTGCGAGCGGACATGGGCGATGCCTCGGACGTCCGCAAGCTCGCGGAAGCAGTGCTGGCTCGCCAGGGATCGATCGACGTTCTCATCCACAGCGCTGGCGGTCTGGCACCGGCCGCTGCTCGTACCCGCGAGGGTGTGGACCGGGGCTTTGCCCAGAACTTCCTCGGCGCCTACCTTCTCACGCGGCTTCTCGAGGAGCGCCTGCTCGCGAGCACGCCGGCGCGGGTGATCGCCGTCGGATCGTCGACGCACCGCATGGTGAAGACGTTCGACGTCAACGACTTCATGCGTCCCACCAAGGACCTGTCGCAGGGCGGCAGCTTCCGGAGGGGCAGCTATCAAATGCTCAGCTACCAGGCCTCCAAGTTCGCGGTGACCGCATGGATCCTCAGCCTCGCCCGGCGCTGGGGCAGGCGAGGCGTCACCGCCAATCTGCTCGATCCGGCGATGGTCAAGAGCGAGCTCGGGGAGCATTTCGAGGGTCCGGACCTCCTGGACTTCATGATGTCCCGCTTGGTCCCGTTCTTCGTCGCCGCCGACCCCAGGCGCGCGGCCGAGTACTACGTGCGGCTCGCCACCGACCCCGGGCTGGAGAAGGTTTCCGGCACGTACTTCGTTTCGGGAAAGGAAAAGCCGAAGGACTGCTCACCGCTCGCACTCGACCCGAATGTGCAGAGGCGCATCGTCGAGGCGGCTGAGGCATGGGCAGCCCCCTTCTTATCCGCATCCCCTGCGACAAACGGTGCGGACGTCGTGGCACTCAAGACGGGGGGACGCTAGATGGCACGCACGATCGAAGCTGTCAAAAGACCGCTGGTCGTCGATCTGCGCGCAGCCGCTGTCGAGGTGGCTCCGCGATCGAGGCTGCTGATCTACTTCTCCGTCCTGCTGGCGATGCTCCTGTCGTCGCTCGACCAGACCGTGGTGGCCACGGCCCTTCCTCGGATCGTCACCGACCTCCAGGGCGCCGACCGCTACGTGTGGGTGGTGACCGCGTACATGCTGTGTTCGACCGTGACCATTCCGGTCTACGGCAAGCTCTCGGACGTCTACGGCCGGAAGGTGATGCTGCTGATCGCGGTTGGCCTGTTCATGGCGGGATCGTCGCTGTCCGGACTGTCGCAGAGCATGAATCAGCTCATCGGCTTTCGAGCCCTTCAGGGCCTGGGCGCGGGCGGGTTCTATCCACTCGCCCTCTCGGTGGTTGGCGACCTTTTCAACCCGCGCGAGCGAGGCAAGTACCAGGGCGCGATCGGCGCCGTCGCCGGCCTCAGCTTCTTGATCGGCCCATTTGTCGGAGGCTGGTTCACCGAGCACCTCAGCTGGCACTGGATCTTCTACATCAACCTCCCGCTCGCCCTGGTGACCCTGGTGGCTGTCTCAGCCCTATTGCCGAACCGCAGGCTCGAGGCGGCGAGCGCCAGAGACCTCGACTATCTGGGTCTTGCCTGCTTCCTGGCCGGGGTCATTCCGCTGCTCATCGGCCTGACCAACAAGTCGGAGGTCAACCCGTCGAGGCTGCAGCCGTACGCGTGGACCGACGCGAACGTCTGGGGTCCGATCGGAGCCGGCGCAGTTCTTCTTCTCCTCTTCGTAGCGGTCGAATCCCGAGCCAAGCACGCCCTCGTCCCGCTCGACCTGTTCCGGAAGCGCAATTACGCATTGAGCCTGACCCTCACGTTCCTAACCGGTCTTGGAGGCTATGTCGGAATCATCTTCATGCCGCGCTTCTTTCAGACCGTGCACCACATCAGTGCCACCTGGTCTGGCTACTACATCCTGCCCGCGCTGCTCGGGATGATGGCCGGCGCGATAGTTGGCGGCCAGCTCGTCTCGCGCATTGGCCGCTACAAGTGGATTCTGTCGGCCAGTCTCGTATTCCTGATCCTCGGTTCGTATCTGATGACTCATCTCACGGTCTCGACAGCCGACTGGACGATCTGGGTGTGGCTTCTCCCGCTCGGCCTTGGGATTGGGCCAATGATCACTACCGGAACCGTGATCGTTCAGAGCCTGGTTCCCGCACACCGCATTGGCGCTGCTACTGGTTCGCTTGGCCTCTTCAATCAGATCGGGGCGGTGATGGGGCTGGCAGTCGTGGGCAGCGTGTTCTCTTCCCTGTACGACGATCAGCTACCCCGCTCGCTCGCGGGACAGGGCATTCCATCCAGCCTGATTCCGACGCTGGACAGGTTGTCGGGTGTCCTTCAGAGCGTGGGCAATGGCCAGGCCCTGCTCCACAGCGTGCTGCCTGCCCGGGCCTGGCCGCTGATCCCACAGATAACGTCTGGCGCCAACGACGCCTTTGCCCAGGCACTGGCTCGATCGTTCGTCGTCACCCTGATCGCAGGCTCGGCCGCCTTCCTGATCTCGCTGGCGCTACGCGACAGCCAGCTGCAGGGCGCAACTGTAGCCGACGAGCCGCAGGCGCTCTCTTAAGGTGGGGCACCAGCCGCGGGAATCTGCTCGCCTGCCCCGCCCTGGGGCCCTGACCCGCTGGCCAGCTGAAGGCACGGCTCACGCGGCCGGGTCAGCATGCCATGACGGACATCATGGCCCCGCAGAATTCAGGCCATCGAGCAGGGTCAACGAGCCCGGCTCTGCGGAGCAGCGTGCTGGCTGTGATCAGCTGAATGTTGTCAAGATTCGCCACGCATCCCGGTTTGAGCCCTTCCGGCTGCCCCAAGGGCACCTCAGTACGGAGACCGCGCACCGTCGTCGTCACCGGGGCGACGAGGATTCGCGTGAGCCGGGAGGCCACCCGCCGTCGGGTAAGCACGACAACCGGCCGGACCTTGTCGAGATCCGCCCACCAGACGTCCCCGTGACCGAGATCGCCCGCCCCCTTGGAACCCTCGCTCGAAGCAGTCACACTCGCTGGCGCCGGCGCTCCAGGGCGAGCCGAATGACATCGTCGGGTACTTCGCCGTCATAGGGGAGGTCGGGCCCGGGGGGTGCCTCCCAAGCCAGGTCTGGGTCGTCCTCGTATGGCAGGGCGGCGAGGGCGGCCAACTCCCGACCCTCCTCCAGGTCATCGATCAGTGCCAGGAGGGCTCGGTCCAAAAGGCGGCTATCGGCGCCTGGCAGCAACTCCCGGGCACGTTCAAGGGATGTCGCATCGACTGTGGTTGAAATCCGCACCCGACTCATTCCACAAAATATAGCATGAAGTGCGCCACGCCGTAGGCGTGAGGTCGAGGATGGAGCTACGCCACTCCACGTCGAGCTCGCGGGGTTCCGGCAGTGCGGTGTGGTCCGCCGCTAACATGCCGAATCAGGACCTGCTTGGACAGCGGCGGCCGGTCATAGGGCTCGGTGCGCTCGTCCCCGATCACGGTCAACGACCGGTGAAGCCTTCTTCGGGCAGCCGCGGTCCTCGATCCACAACCTCCGGTTACATCCCCATGCTTCTGGCCGGGGTTTACCCCGGCCCGAAGCCAGGCCTTAGCGGGTTGCCGTCACGCTGAAGATGTCGCTGTTGCCGAAGCGAGACCCGCTGGGGCAGTCGCGGGAAGGAAGCGGCCGCGGCGCCGCCGCCACCTGGGCGTCCGCCGAGGCGGCGTTGTCCTCACCCCAGTCGACGCCGC
>DATFWQ010000093.1:0-3693 GCA_035259145.1 Candidatus Dormiibacterota bacterium
TTCCCAAGCCGGGATGCTGGGGTCTGCACGTCCAGCGCGACGACGTCTCGGGCGACGTGTTCCTACCGGTAATCGGGTGAGACTTTCGGGGCGTTGAGGCCGTCAGGCCGCATACCCAAAGAGCCGGCCCCTTCTCGAGCACGGCGACCGCGTCACCACGAACGACTGCTCACTGCCGAGCTCGCTCTCAGCTGCGGCAAACGCCACACACGTCGCCAGAGGGACCGGGTTTAACATTTCGCAGTTCGAAAAAGGGGTTCACGATCGCCGACCAACAAGAACCCAGGTGCTACAATGTTGCACATGGAGCGCGTAGGCATTCGCGAGCTGCGTTTGAACGCAAGTAGGCTCATGTCCAGGGTGGAGCGGGGGGAGTCTCTGGAAGTCACCTCACGAGGCCGTCTCGTGGCTCGCATCGTTCCAGTTCGCTCTGCCGGCGGCCTGCCGCAGTTGCTCGCAGAGGGCGCGGCGACCCCACCGGAAGAAGAGGGCGACCTCCTCGACATCGCCGCGGTTGAACCGGTGCCTGGAGTGCCGCTGCCGTCACAAGTCCTCGCCGAAATGCGCGCCTATGAGCGGTAGTGTCGCCTACCTCGATAGCTCGGCCTTCGTAAAGCTCGTCGTTGCGGAGCCTGAGTCATTAGCACTTCGGCAGTGGTTACGCAATAGGCCGGACCGGGCATCCGCAGCTCTGCTTCGAGTCGAATCCGTTCGTGCAGTCGCCCCCACAGGACCGAAGGCCATCCGAACCGCACGGTGGCAGCTGGCTCGCATGCATCTCATCGAACTCAACCGCCGTCTCCTCGACATGGCGGCGACTTTACCTGGGCCGCTGCGCTCACTCGACTCCATCCACCTGGCTGCGGCGCAGAGCTTGGGGAGCGACCTCGGCGCGGTGATCACGTACGACCAGCGCATGGCACAGTCAGCTGGTCGGATGGGCATGATAGTCGAGTCGCCGACATAGCGCGGCGGTTAACGAGCGCAGGCGGAGGGCGACAAGGGTGGGGACAATCCTGACAGCCGCCTACCTCCACGAGAACGACGGGGCCGGCACGGGCTCGCTCTCTGCCGGCCGTGTCGTTGTGCGCAAATAGCATTGGCGTGAGCGAACAGCAGGTGTTCGAAGATGACGAGCGGCCCGATGCCCGGCGAGAACGCGACTACGACATCGCCCGGCTCATGGCGATCAGCGACGGGGTCTTCGCGGTCGCCATCACGCTACTGGTGTTCAACGTGCCGGTGCCGACCATCGCGCACAGCGACGCCACGTCGCGCCTGCCGGCTGCCTTGCTGGAGACGGGGCCGCGCCTCCTCACGTTCGCGCTCAGCTTCTTCCTGGTGGGCTTCTACTGGATTCAGCACCACCAACTCTTTAGACGGCTGGTCAGCGTCAGTGTCAGGCTGCTCTGGCTGAACCTGCTTCTCCTCTTCCTGGTTTGCCTGTTGCCGTTCTCATCCGGCGTCGTGGGCCGGTACCCCGATACGGTGATCGGGGCCGAGGTGTATGCGGTCAACCTGGCCGCCATCGCCGTCGCCTTTCTGGTCCTGTACCTGTTCGCGACCCGCGGTCAGCAGATGCGGTCGCTTCCGCCCGCCATGGATGCTGGATTCTTCGGTCAAGGCTTTCTCTTGCCGCTCGTAGTCGTGGCGATGGTAATGGTGCTGGCGCCCCTCAACCTGGTCATCGCATACAGCATTGGGGTAACGCTAATCGCGCTCGTGGGCGTCTATACCACCGCGGTCCCGCGGACCTTCGGCTCCGCGCCGCTCAAGGACACGGCCCCTGGTCATCTGCGATTAAGCGGCGCGAGCGCACAGGTGACGGTCAGATCAGGGGCGACCATGCGTGAGCTGTTCCGGGCCCGATTCACAGGTCCACAACCCAAAATCCGCGTGGCCGGCAACGGGGTCGACATCGTGTACGGCGGCGTCCGGCCGATCATCTGGCGCCGGCAGTCGGCCCAGGTCGCGCTGAACACCTCCGTCCCATGGCAAATTGAGGTGCCAGGCAGTCTGTTCAGGTCGACTCTTGATCTGAAGGGCCTCAAGGTGACTGCCGTGACGGTGAATGGAGGAGCGTACCGGGCCGAGATACGTCTGCCCCGCCCGACGGGTGCGGTGCCCATCCGCATCAGCGGCGGTGCCAGCAACGTCACAGTCCGACGTCCAGACGGTGTTGCCGTGCGCGCCGTGGTGCGGGTCGGCGCGAGCAACGTCCGGTTGGACGGCCAGCGGGTCGAGTGGACTGGCGACATACCCCTCCAGCTTTCAGATGACGCTGGCGCGGCCGACCGCTACGAGCTTGAGTTCGCCAGCGGCGCGGACAGGCTAATCATCGTGAAGGAACCGAGGTGATCCAGCGGGTCGCGCTCTTGCGCGGCGCTCGCAGCCCGCGCGACCTGCGCCGGCCAGACGCCCTGATACGGGCAGGTGGAGACGCTAGCTGAGGCCGGCTCCTCCACTCACGCGGAACTAGACTAGGCCCGTGGACTGGTCCTCGGTGCGAGGGCAGCGGGCCATGAAACTGATCGTGGTGGCGATCGTTGTGGTCATCGCCTCGGCGGTCGCTTACTTGAGGCCCGGCTTCGCTCGCTCGCACGTACAGGGCCCCGTCCTCATTACCGTCGATCACCCGGTGGGATTGATCGACGCTGCCGTCGCAATCACCGTCACAGGCCTCCAGGAGCACCAGCGAGCGCTGGTAAGGGCCCGGACGGTGGACTCGAGTGGCCGCGGCTGGGCATCCTTCGCCGTCTTCGAAGCTGATCGGAACGGGACCATCGACCTTCGCACCAGCACTCCGCTCGATGGCTCGTACAGCATCGCGGACCCGATGGGACTCTTCTCGTCGATGGCTGGACCGACCGGCGGCTTCCCACCCTCCGCTTACGACCCACCCACGACAGGCGAATCGGTCACTCTCAGTGTCGAGCTCAATGGCAGGCCCGTCAGCAGTCGAAATCTCTTGCGTCAGGCACGGACCGTGGACGTGGCCGAACGTCATCTGGCCCTCAGCGAGGTGGGATTCATCGGCACATATTTCGCGCGGCAGAACCTACGCGCAAGGAGTACTACCGTTTTGCTCTTCGGTGGCTCGGCAGGAGGGCAGACCCGCGATCTCGAAGCCTCGCTCCTGGCTTCGCACGGGTACCCAGCGCTGTCGATTGCTTACTTCGGTGAGCCTGGTCTGCCGCAACGGCTGGCCGACATTCCGCTCGAATACTTCGTCGGAGCACTCAAATGGCTTCGTGCTCAGCCAGAAGTCAATCCCCAGCGTGTTTTAGTCTCCGGCGTCTCCCGTGGGAGTGAGGCAGCCCAGCTTCTGGGGGTCTACGAACCCAACCTCGTGCACGGTGTCATCGCCTTGGTGCCGAGCAACGTTGCCATCTGCGCGTATCCCGGCTGCGACGGAGCCGCGTGGACTCTTGGTGGAAACGCGTTGCATTACACCAGGCAGTTTGACCAACCCGCGCCGATTGACGATCCCGATGCGGTGATTCCGGTGGAGCGCATTCAAGGACAAGTCCTTCTCACCTGTGGCGGTAAAGACGTCGTCTGGCTCTCATGCGTCTACGCCGGCGCGATCATGAGCCGGCTCGAAGCTAGCCATCACGCTTATCGACGCCTCCTACTCTCTTACCCGGATGCCGGGCACGGCATAGGCAGTCTGCTGCCCTACTTGAGCGGCGC
>DATFWQ010000094.1:0-8697 GCA_035259145.1 Candidatus Dormiibacterota bacterium
CCCCCCTCAGAACAGGGGGGTGCCGGTGGCACGGGTTCCCCGTGACAGCGGCCTCGAGGGGGGAGGCCCCCCTCAGAACAGGGGGGTGCCGGTGGCACGGGTTCCCCGTGACAGCGGCCTCGAGGGGGGAGGCCCCTATCAGAAGAGGGCAGGGCGCCTGCTCTGATGCGACCCTTCGTGCATAGGACGGCTGTCCGGCGGGCCATCCGGTGGGCCGTCCTGACCCTGCTCGTGGTGGGCAGCGTACTCGGCCTGCCGACCACGGCCTTTGCCCGCGGGGGCGGCGGCGGCCATAGTGGGGGCGGCGGTCACGGCAGTGGCGGGGGCGGCATCGGAGGCGGAGGCGGGGGCGGCGGCATCGGCGGCGGTGGAGGCATCGGGGCCGGTGGTGGCGGCGTGGGCGTGGGCGGGGGCGGCGGTGGCGTCGCCTACTTCGGCTACGACCCGATCGGGATCCTCGTCCTGGTCGTCATCGCGGTCCTCATCCTGGGCCTGCTGCTCCTGGTGGTGCGACGGCACCCCGTTGTCCACGACGACTTCCAGCCTGTGTCTCCGCGGGCTGGTCCTGACCCGGCAGTGATGTCGGCCGTGAACGCCATCAAGTCGGCCGACCCTGACTTCGAGCCCGAGACGTTCCTTCAGCGCGCCGAGATGGCCTTCCTGCTGGTCAATCGCGCCTACCAGGACCGCAACGTCCACGCGGCGCGCGCCTTCATGAGCCCTGAGTTGTGGCAGAGCTGGCGCCAGGCCGTCCAGGCGCTCACCGAGCGCGGCCAGCGGCCTGTTCTCGAAAACCTCAACGTCCGCGGTCTCCAGGTCCCCTTCGTGGCCCACGCGGGAGACTGCGACACGATCCAGGTCCACCTGGATTACGTGGCCACGGTGCAGGTGGTCGACGAGAACACCGGCCAGCTGCTGTCCGGCGACAAGGAGGACAGGCGGCTCGGCCAGCTCTGGACCTTTCAGCGCGCGGCCGGCGCCAAGACCGTGGTCTCCGGCGGGGTGACCGCCTCCAAGTGCCCAAACTGCGGCGGCTTGCTGAAGCTGAATGACGACGGGACGTGCAATTACTGCGGGGCTGACATCACAAGCGGGCGCTACGACTGGGTGGTGACCCGGATCGACGAGGACTGGTTCCGGGGGGTCACCACCGCCGCGGCATTCGGTGCCGCCGAAATGGACCCCGCCACCGGTCTGGCGACGATCAGGGCCGAGGATCCCACCTTTGACTCCGACGCCTTTCGCGGCAGGGCGCAGCAGGCGTTCTTTGCCCTGCAGCAAGCCTGGCAGGACCGGGATCTGCACGCAAGCCGCCCGTTTATGAGCCCAGGTCTGTACCTGGGTTGGAGCAGCCAGGTCCAACAGCTGATCGAGCTGCACAAGAAGAACGTCCTGGATGGCCTCCGGGTAGACGGCATCGACGTGGTCAAAGTGATTCACGGCCAGGCTTTCGATGACGTGACCGTGCGTGTCACCGCGACGTGCGCCGACTACGAGGTTGACGAGCGGAACGGCAGAGTCATCTTCGGCAGCAAGACGCCGTCACAGTTCGTCGAGTACTGGACGTTCCAGCGCTCGGTGGGCACGCAGACCACGGGCCGGAGCATCCTGGACAAGGTCTGTCCCAATTGTGGGGCGCCGCTGGAGATCAACCAGGTCGGGGAATGCAGGTACTGCAACGCGGCGGTGACCAGCGGCCGCTTCGATTGGGTGCTTTCGAGGATCGAACAGGAAGATGACTACGCAGGATGAAGACGACTTGAAGTTGGAGCCTCCGCAGGCGCAGCCACCCGCACCCGCTCCGCCACCCTCGCCCATTGTCGAGACGCCCGCGGGTACACCGGGGTCACCAGCGTCGGATCAACCACCGGCTGACGAGCTCCAGCCCGGAGCCGGCAAGCCCTTTGTGGAGGGACCGCCGATGTCTGTGGGCGAGCCTATCGACGAGACGACGATCAACCGGACGGCCGCGGTCGCAGGCATCGGGTTGTTCGCCGTGGCGGCCATCGTGGTTGTCCTGCTGGCGGTCGTGATCCTGCTGGCGGTCTGCCGCCACTGAGGCCTGCTTCCATCGGACCGCCGTGCAGTGGATGAGGCGCCCAGACCCTCCACCCGCCTAGCGCCCGCCATCCGAGACGTCGAGCTCTTCAACCCCCCTGAGCTGGCGCCTCCAGTCGGCTTCGCCCATGCGGCCGCTGCCGGCGAGCTGGTGGTGCTGGGCGGCCAGGTGGGTTCAGACTCGTCAGGACGGGTGCTTGCGCCGGGTGACATCGCCGCTCAGTTCACCCAGGCCATCCGCAACGTGGCCACCGCGCTGCGAGCGGCGGGCAGCGCGCCGGAGCGTGCGGTCAAGCTCACCTATTTCGTCACGGACCTCGCCGCCTACCGAGCAAACCTGAAGCCCATCGGGGCCGCCTATCGAGAGGTCTTCGGTCGCCACTATCCCGCGACCAGCCTGTTCGAGGTGAAGGGGCTGTTCGACCCCCAGGCGATTGTAGAGATCGAGTGCCTGGCTCTGCGGGTTTCCTCACACCCCCAGCCCTCGGCAACGAGCAAGGAAGGAACGGCGTGAAAGCTGCCCGGTGGTTCGACCGCCACGACGTCCGGGTCGTCGACATTCCCGAGCCGACGGCCGGCCCGGGGCAGGTCGTCCTCCGAGTTGGCTCCTGCGGCATCTGCGGCACCGACCTGGAGGAATTCCGTCATGGCCCTGTCCTGATCCCGACAGACGAGCCCCACCCCCTGACTGGTCAGGCGGCGCCACTGACGCTCGGTCACGAGTTCTGGGGCACAGTCGTCGAGGTCGGCCGGGATGTGACGGGCCTGAGGCATGGCGACCGGGTTGCGCCCGAGATCTGCCTTGCCTGCGGCATCTGCGCCTACTGCAAAGGCGGCGAGCCGGCCCGCTGCCGAATCTGGGCGACCCTTGGCCTGCACGCCGACGGCGGCCTTGCCGAATACGTGACGGTGCAGGCATCGAGCTGCGTTCGGATTCCGGACTCGATGGCGGACGACGACGGTGCCCTCATCGAGCCGACGGAGGTTGCTGTGAGGGCCGTGCGAAGCGGCGGCCTCACGCTCGGCGAGCGAGCGGTGGTGATCGGCGGCGGGGCCATCGGTCTGCTGGTGCTGCAGACGGCACATGCAGCAGGAGCCCGAGAGGTTTACGTCGTGGAACCCGGCGCGAGCCGGCGCGAGCTGGCGAGAACGCTCGGCGCGGATGCGGCCATCGACCCGGCCGATCCGGGATGGCAGGACGAGCTGATAGAGCGGTGCGATGGCCTCGGACCCGATGTTGTGCTGGAGTGCGCGGGAGTGCCCGGCGCGGCTGACGGGGCCCTGGCCATCGCCCGCAAGGGCGGTCGGATCGTCCTCGTCGGGATCATCAACGAGCGCGTCCCCATGAGGCTGCTGGAAGTCGTGGTCGGCGAGAAGCACCTGCTGGGGAGCGTGCAGCATGACTCGGTCCACGACCTTCCCGCCGCCGTGGACCTGCTCGCTACCGGGCGGGTCCGGGGACGGCCACTGGTCACGTCGCGAATCCCACTCGATCGCGTCGTCGAAGATGGGTTCATGGCGCTGGTGCCCGGCGGTGACCAGGTGAAGATCCTGGTTGGACCCCCTGGGTTCGGCCCGACCTGACCTTCCCGTCGAGGGACGAGACGGTCCTACGATGTGCAACGTGGCGTCGAGGCACGCGGACCTGGTCGATCCCGCACTGCCCTGGAGCCGGCGCGGACCGTTCACGGCTCCGATGTACGCGCTGCTCGCTGCACTGCTGGCGGCGGGACCGGGCGACCGCGCCCTCCACGCGCGAATGCGAAGGTTGGGCCCAGAGCGTGCGGTGAACACCGCGCTCAGGATCGTGTGCGCCCATCCTGACCGACTCCCGGATCACATGGTCCGCGCAAACGTCGAGCGGAGCGCCGCCGGATGAGCTTGCCGTGGAGCCAGCGGGCCTTCGCGCAGGCTAGCCGCTGGCTGCTCTGGGCGCTTGCACGCGGTGCCGACTCCGAAACTTACAGGCGAGTCCGGGCTCCCGTCCTGATCCTTCACGGGGACAGTGATCGCCTGGTGCCGGCCGGCAACTCGCAGCAGATCGGGCGCCTGTTCGGTTGGCGGGTGGAGGTACTGGCCGAGGTCGGCCACGTGCCGATGCTGGAGGTACCCGACGTGTTCGTCCGGGTGGTGCTGAGCTGGCTGGGAACCAGCGTCTGTCCTGAGCTGGGCGATCCCTCCCTCGCAGCGCCGCCAGGCACAGCGACCTCCGCCGCGTAGGCTCGTGGCTGAGGGTATCCCGGCCGGCGGCCCTCGCCATGCCGACCGCGGCATCCCTCCCCTCCGCTACTTCGGCCGGGTCATCGGTCTCCCGCCGGTCTGGCTCGAGAGCCGAGCGCCTTTCGAGAACATGCGGCTTCGCGGAACTCCCACCTACGCAGGGGACGGCCTGCCGCGCGGCGACGGGCAGCCGGTGCTCCTGATCCCAGGCTTCATGGCGGCGGACCGCTCGCTTGCAACTCTGCGGGACTGGCTGCTGCGGATGGGCTACCACGCGGAAATACCCGGCCTGGCGTTCAACGTCCGCTATTCCGAGGCGGTCCTCAACACCGTCAATCTCCACCTGGTGGACCTCTATGGCTGGCTGGGCCAGAGAGTCACACTGGTCGGCCACAGCCGCGGCGGCCTGCTGGCTAAAGTCGCTGCTCACCGGCACCCGGAGATGGTCGAGAGGGTCGTTGCGCTGGGGGCACCTCTGGCCGACCCCTTCGACATCTCCCCCTTCACAATGGCCGGCGTCCGGCTGGCGCAACTGTTCAACCTGGTCAGGTTCGGGCAGACCGGCGAAGTGGAACGTCCTTTCCTCGACGACCTTGCCGCCCCCACAAGCAGGCCGCTGACGTCGATCTACTCGCGGACCGATGGCATCGTCCACTGGCGCGCATGCATACGGGCGGACGCCGAGTGCGTGGAGGTGGCCAGCAGTCACGTGGGACTTGCCGTCAACCCCGACGTGTACGCGGTGCTTGCGCGCCTTCTGGCGAGCTCGGAGCGACCGACGGCGCGCGGGTCTTCCGAGACCTCGGCGTGAACGGGCGGCGCAGCCGCCGAGCTATGGCCTGAAACTCGCTGGTCGCCCGGTTCATGTGCCTGGCCAGCCGGTCAACGTCTGGGACCAGGTCACGGTCGGCGGTCAGCCCGAAGTGGACGTCGCCGTTGTAAGAGACCAGGGCCACTGTCAAACCCAGCGTGTGGTAAACGGGGACGTAGGGCCAGACCTCGAGCAGCTGGGCGCCGCCTGTATAGAACGGGACCTGAGGGCCCGGCACGTTCGTGACCACCATGTTCACCCGCGACTGCAGTCCGAAACGGGGCTCTGAGGCGATCCGGCTGCCGAGCGCGTGCAGCGTCGCCGGGGCCCATGAGGTCACAGCGGTCAGGCTGGTCGCGGCCACGGCCTGACCTGAGCGTTTGAGCTCGCTCGTCGCCGCGCTGATGCGCGCCAGGCGTGTGACCGGAGGCATCTCACCTATAGGTAGCTCGACCACCATCCCGCTGACCAGGTTGCCCAGTGCGTAGCGCTGGCTCGGGTCGCGGACGCTGACCGGGCAGAACACGCGTATGACCTCCTGTGGGGTTTCGCCTCGCTCTCGTAGCCAGCGGTGCATGCCTTCGGCGACGACGGCCAGCACCACATCGTTGACTGTTGCCGCAAAGAGGTCCTTCACTTCCTTGAGCGTCGCTAGCTTGATGCTGAGGTGGTGGATGCGGCGGTGCGGGCTGATGAGCCGGTTGAAGAAGAACTGGGAGCCCGGACGCACCAGCGACAGCGCCAGCGAGGCAGCTCCCGCCCACGGCGTCGCGAGCGCTTCTTCGGCGGCGCCTCTGACAAGCTCCGACACCCGCTGGCGCAGACGCAAGGGATTGAGCCCAAGTGGATTGACCGCCAGCAGCCGGCGCAGTCCATCGAGGCTGGACAGGGCGAGGGTTAGCTCGTTCGGGCCGGGCCGAGGCTCCCAGGGGACGGGGGTGCGCGGTTGCTGTTCGGGCTCTATGTCGAACAGGAGCGTTCCGATGTCGACGCTGGAAAGGCCGTCGACCATGGCGTGATGGACCTTGTTGATAAGGGCCACCCGACCGCCCGTCATGCCTTCGACGACGTACATCTCCCAGAGGGGGCGCGAGGCCTCAAGCCGTCGGGCCAGCACCCGCGCGGCGAACTCGCGAAGGGCAGCGTCATCGCCTGGAGGAGGCAGGGAAGCGTGCCGAACGTGGTATCCGAGATCGAAGTCAGGATCATCAACCCAGACGGGGTGGCCGAGATTGAGCGGCCGGAATCGAACCTTCTGCCGGTATCGAGGCACCAGGTGGAGCCGCTCCTCGAGCGTCTCCACGATGCCCTGCGCACCCCGGCCGCCAGGCGCCGGCCGGCCCTCGAAGATGTAGACCGCACCTATGTGCAGCGGCGCCTCCTCGCGCTCGGCGTAGAGGAAAAATGCATCCCTGGCCGTCAGCTCCTCAAATAAGGGCGTGGCTTCATCCATTGCTGACTTCCAGACTAGATAACGGCCATGGAGATGTGCCGCCATCGCCCGCGCTGAAGAGCGGTGCCGCGATCGGGACGTATCCGGCTATCGCGGTTGGTCTGGTATGGCGTGGGTGCGAGAGACCGCGCCCAGCCGCGTGGGCCCCCGATGCACACGCTCAGTCAGCGAGGCCGTCGCCTCGCGCCGGTGAAGCTGGTGCCGAGGCTGCTCAGCGGTTGATCGGCGGCACCTGACGTTGGGAAGCGACCGGACGCGTTCCGCTCGAGCGCCGCAGCATCCGGATACGCACGCTCGCGTAGATGGCCTGCAGCAGGAAGATGAAGAGGACGACCCCGGTCACCACGGCGACCGGCAGCCAGTCGGGAACGGCTGTGAAGTGGTAATCGCGCAGGGCGATGTCATGGGCACCGGTGTTCGCGTACGCGTAGGCGCCGACTCCAAGGACCGCCAGTACGAGAGCAATCAAGAAGAACAGCATCTTCTCAGGCTTACCTCCTCCTTAAACCCCACCCACATTATCAGGATAGCATGCTAACAGCTAATTGATCTGACACTGACCATAAAAGGTCCCACCAGTGTTGACACATCCGGCGCCGACCGATCGCGCCGCCCGGCGCTCGCAGCCGTCTGCTTCACACGTCGCAATCCGGTGCAGCCGGAGTTCGCTCGCTCCGTCGCTTCCGAGGCCTGGGCCACCGCTAAGCGGTCCCTGCCCGTGTTCCTAGCCATCGACCAGGACGCCATCTCCCATCAATATGAACGCGGACACCCCACTTTATACCCGGTCGATCATCCCGGTAGGCATGATCGACCCGACGGCCTCGGGCACTGACCGCTTAGGGGGCGTTGCGCGAGGGGCCCGCAAGTGAACCAAGTGCTGGAGAATGGCCCTTTCAGAGGGTCTGGAAGAGGGCCGAGTACCGGCAATTGGTGTAGACCTTGCCGGCCCCGACCGCAGCTCTATGTTCCGGCCTGCTGCAGAGCGTCGTGGCGACGCTGCACCTCGTGGGCTGCCTCGCCGAGGGCTTCCTGCAGCCTGCGCAAGGCCGGTTCGAAGTCCCCGTCCCACGCCTGCCGGAAGCGGTCGGCTGCAGGGCCTTTCCAGAACGTGCTGGCGATCTGGCCACGGATGGCCCGCGCGACCTCCCCTACCTGGACGCCACTTCGGTCGAAGCTTGCCCGTAATCCCTGCATCTGTTCGAGTTCGGCACCGATCATGGTCATGGCTCCTTCGTTTTCGCTGCCGGCCGAACACCGGTCGGTACCTCGATCCTGCCGGAGGAAGGCGGACAAGAAACAGACAATGCACGGCCACAGCAAGCGGCGGGCCCGCGGGGCGCAGAGCGGACCTGCCCATGGGCTTACGGTTGAAAACGAAAGGGCGGCGAGCCTTGCGGCTCACCGCCCCTCGCTTGGGAAGGGGGGTAGGGTGTGGGAAAATCACGCAGCGTGCTGCACGGGCTCGTCCGAGATCAGCCGGCCGTCTTTGAGCCGGATCATCCGGTCCGCCCGAGCCGCCAGCTCCAGGTCGTGGGTCACGATCACGAAGGTCACCTGCTCCTCTCGGTTCAGGCCCCGCATCAGCCCCACCAGCTCCTGCGAGGTCTGGGTGTCCACCGAACCCGTCGGCTCGTCGCCCAGCACCATCGCCGGCCGGTTGATCAGCGCACGCGCGATCGCCACCCGCTGCTGCTGACCGCCGGACAGCTCGTCAGGCCGGTGCTTGATCCGGTCGCTCAGGGCCACCGCCTCCAGCAGCTCCAGCGCCCGCGCCCGGCCGCTTCCGACCCGCGACTTCGTGTACCGCAGCGGCAGCATCACGTTCTCCAGCACGTTGAGCGCCGGCAGCAGGTTGAACTCCTGAAAGATGAACCCGATCCGCTGACCGCGCAGGTCGGCCCGCTGCCCGTCGTTCAACCTGGCCGTGTCGTCCCCGTCCACCAGCACCGTGCCGCTGGTCGGCCGCAGGAGCAGCCCGATCAGGTCCAGCAGCGTCGTCTTGCCGCTCCCCGAGCGCCCAACCACGGAGACGAACTCACCTGTTCCTATCCGCAGTGAGACCCCGTCCAGCGCCCGCACCACGTTGCGACCCTGGCGATAGTGCTTCGCCAGGTCGACCAGCTCGATGTGTGCCATGTAGGTCCGCTCCTAG
>DATFWQ010000095.1:0-8038 GCA_035259145.1 Candidatus Dormiibacterota bacterium
GCGGGCGATCGGCTCGCGCGCACGTACTCGGGCGGCATGCGGCGCAAGCTCGACCTGGCGATGAGCCTCGTCAGTGAGCCGGCATTGCTCTTGCTCGACGAGCCCACCGCGGGGCTCGACCCATCTAGCCGCATCGAGCTGTGGGACACAATCCGCGGGCTCGTCCGCAGCGGCAGCAGCGTCCTGCTCACGACGCAGCACCTGGAAGAGGCGGACCAGCTCGCGGACCGCATCTCGATCATCCATCACGGCCGCATCATCGCTGCCGGCTCTCCCGACGAGCTTAAAGACCGCGCGGGACGCGACGTCATCGAGGTCCGCGTCCAGGACGGCGGTGAGGTTGCCCACGCGGCCGCGGCGCTCACCGCGCTCAACGCGGGGGCCGTCCACACGGATCCCTCGCGCCGGCTCGCGACCGTCGCCGTCACGCGCGGCACGCAGCGCCTCGCCGAAGCGATGCGCGCGCTCGACAAGGACAAGGTCCTCGTAGCGGAGGTCGCGCTCCGGCGTCCCACGCTGGATGAGATCTTCCTCGGCCTCACCGGTGATGGAGCCGTGCCGGAGGTGCCCAGGGCGACGCGAGAGATCAGGGTGGAGGCGTGACCATGGCAACGACGACGCTCGCGGAAGTGGGTCTGGTCCGGAGCACGCTCACCCTCATGTGGCGCAGCATCGTCCAGTTCTTCCGGACGCCCCAGACGATCTTCATCACCCTCGTGAACGGTGTCATCTTCGTGCTCATCTTCCGCTACGTCTTCGGCGGCGCGATCAAGACGGGTAACGAAACATACGTCAACCTGCTCGTCCCGGCCGTCATGCTCGTGAGCGTCTTGTACGCCGCCTCCCAGATCGCGGTGGGCGTCGCCGAAGAGAAGGCGCAGGGCTTCTTCGATCGCCTCAAGACCCTCCCCATCCCGCGTGCCTCGCCGCTCCTCGCGCGCGTGCTCGCGATGGTCGTTCTCCTCACGGCGTCGTTCGCCGTCAATCTCGCGGTGGGGTTCGCAGTCGGATTCCGACCCAACTGGACATTGGAGGGGGCCCTGGCCGCCGGTGGGATCGCTGTGGGATTCGCCTTCGCCCTCGCGTGGGTGTTCGTGGCGCTGGGCCTGCTGGCCAAGAACGCGCAGGCCGCTTCCAGCCTCGCGGTCCTCATCACCCCGGTCGCGTTCATCTCCGGGGCATTCGTTCCCGTGGGAACCATGCCGGAATGGATGGAGCCGGTGGCGCGGAACCAGCCCTTCTCCGTCCTGGTCGAGGCCGCCCGAGGCTTGGTCCTCACGAACTACGCGGACGCCGCGGACCCGCTGCTCGCGGCCGCGTGGCTTGCGGCAATCTTCCTCGTGTTCGCGCCGCTCGCGATCTGGCTGTACTCACGAACGTGACCGGGAGGGGAGGGGCGTTCGCCACGCGTGCCAAGCCATCGGGACGCGACCGAGGACGGACGCGTGCTGCACCGTGAGATCGGTTCAACGCTTGGTGGCACCGCTGGCCGGGAAGCTCACTGTCAACCGGCTGGGTGCCGCCTGCCCGATGCTCAGCGGCAGGCTCGGCGAAGTGTCCGCGATCCAGCCAGCCGTCAGCTTGCCAACCGATCCCCCCTGGATGAATTGATGCACCCCACGGGGCGGTGCGCGGCCGGGGCGCCGGGCGTTAGCCTCGACGAGAAGCGGCTCAGCACGCGGCTGCGGGCGCGGCGACCGCCGACGCGAAGTCGGGCATCACGCCCATTTGGGGCGAACATGGTGCCGAACATGACGTAGCAGTTACGGCGCAGCTTTCTGGCCGAAGACGACCATCTGGTAGGCGAGGTTGGCAGCCAGGACCGAAGTCATGTCGTGATGGTCCATCAGCGGGTTGACCTCGACGATGTTGAAGCCCTCACAGTGTGGCGCCAGCAGCCGGACGCACTCGAGCACGTCCCGCGAGGTCAGGCCGCCCGGCTCGTGAGCGCCGGCCCCAGGTGCAAACGCCGGATCGACGACGTCGATGTCGAAGGCCCAGAAGACGTGGTCAGCTCCGTCGAGCCGGGCGAGGATCACATGCACCGCTCCTTCGACCCCGAGCCGGGCGAAATCCGAGGCAGGCAGCTGGGCCAGGCCAGACTCCTCGATGAAGTGGCCGGAGGACGGGAAGTTGAAGTTGCGCACGCCGACCTGGATCGAGTGGCGTACGCTCACGCGCGGCAGCTCCAGCGCTCGACGCATCCCGCTGGACTGGCTGTACCGACCCTGGGTGCGGCTCTCGTCCAGCAGGTCAAGATGGGCATCGAAGTGCAAGATGCCGATCGTCCCCTCGTGGGCGTCGTGGAAGCCCTTGAGGCAGCCGTACAGGAGCGAGTCGTCACCGCCGATCACGAGCGGAAGCCGGCCCTGACGGACGCTGTCGGCGACTGCTGCCGCGCAGGCGTCGAGCGTCGCCATCAGGTCGTGGGCGACCACCTCGGCGTCGCCGCGGTCGCGCAGCAGGCCCTCGTCGAAGGCGTGAAGGCTCCTGGTGTCGCTGCTGTAAATACGACCCTCCTGGACGCGCATGGCCATCCAGCCCAGCGCCTGCCGGACCCTCTCGGGCGCGTACTTCGAGCCGGGCCAGCCCAGCGTGGCAGCGCCGTCGTAGGGCACGCCCCAGAGGTCGAAGCTGCGCATGCCGGCCGCGGTCAACTGCCGGCGGTCAACCCGAGTAGAAACCGATCCGCCGGGGCAGGATGCGGATCAGATCGCCGTCGCCCGGGTGGCCGCCGCGGCTCCACTTCTCGAGGTAGCGGTCGCCTGCCTCCCGGCCGAGATAGCGGCGCGCGAGCGCGCCGATGAACTCTATCCTTCTGGCTTCGGGCAGGCGCTCGACGGTGGCGTCGCCGGCCACCATCGTCGACCCATACGGTGCCTCCGGGGTCGAAACCGTGAAGGCTGCCCGGCCGTTGGCCTGAAGGCTCCTGCACTTGAACTCGTCGGGTCGGCTGGCGACCAGGATCTCGCCACCCCGGTACTCGTACCAGACAGCGATCACATGCGGGTAGCCGTCCAGACCGGTGAACCCAAGGTGGCCGAGGATCGTCTGAGAGAGGAGCTCTTCGGCGCGAGAGTCGACTTCAGTCACGTTCCGTACCGTAGACCTTTCACGATCCGCGGGACACGTATGACCTGACCTCAGCCAGCCTCGTCACCTTCTGCAGCGAGGCCTTCGGCTCTGCACCTTCGCCCGGCGCCAGGCTGCGTGCAGGCGGCAAGTCGCTCATCGCGTCTTCACCTCCATCAGCTCCCAGGGTGACACTGAGAGCACCTCGTGGCTGTGCTCGGTGACCAGCACGTTCTCCTCGACGTGGAACGTGCCATACGTGGTCGCCACGCCGGGCTCGACGGTGATCACCATTCCCGGCACGAGCACCGTGGGGTCATGCTCGGCCACATGAGGCAGCTCGGTGACGTCGAGGCCGAGACCATGGCCGATGCGGCCCGCCAGACTCGAGAGCGGCGTGGTGACCGGGACGCCAAGCCGCGCTACGGCCTCGTTGCAGCGTGCCGCGATCTCCGCCACTGGCCGCCCTGGCCGGATCATGTCCACGCCTTCGGCCGTGACCTCGTGAATGGCCCGTTGCAGGTCGCGCTGTTCCGGCGAGGCGCGGCCTACGACCGCGGCTCGTGAGAAGTCCGACCAGTAGCCGCCGACGCTGCAGCCGGCATCCATCCAGAGCATGTGGCCGGGCTCGAGGGCCCGATCGTCCGGCGAGGCCGTGCCGAAGTCGTAGCTTCCGGGACCGAAGCTCGATAGCACCCATGGATCGGAGCCGCCTGCCGCCAGCATTCCAGACTTCATCCGCCACACGAGCTCGCGGCCCGGCATGCCGGCGCTGGCGCCGGCGAACGTCGACCCGTAGGCGTCGGCCGTGATCCGGCAGGCCCTCCGGATGAACTCGATCTCGCCCTCGTCTTTGACCATCCGGAGGCGCCACAGGAGATCGCTGGCATCCACGAATCGCGTGGTCGAAAAATGCGCGCGAAGCTCTTCGAAGTCGAGCCAGGGAACGCCCAGCTGCAGCTCGGCGCCGAGCTCGGCGCCGACGATGCCGTTCGCCAGCCGGTGCGACTCCCAGAGGTCGTCGAGCTGATCGAAAGGGACCTTGGACAAGCGGCGATAGGAGCGCACGTCTGTGAGCCACGAGGTGCGTACCGCCTCAGCTTTCCGCCAGTCCTGGACGACCAGGGTCGGTGCATCCGTCCTCGGCACCAGGAGGTACCAGGCCCGACCGGCCGTCAGCTCTACCACGCTCGCGCCGCTCAAGTAGACAAGATTCGGGCTCGAGATCAGGAGCAAGGCATCGAGGCCGGCCTCCGCCATCGAGCGTTGAGCATGCGCGATGCGAACCCGGAGAGGGCCGCCGGCCCTCTCCGGACAGGTTCGGCCTGTTACGAGAACGAGGCCCAGTCCGTGCCCTTCAGGATGTAGGTCGGCACGAACTGTCCGTTCTGAACCTTGAAGGCGACGATCGAGGCGGCCTGCCGGTCGCCCTTGTCGTTGAACTTGATCGTGCCCGTGATGCCCTGGTAGTTGACCTCGTGCAGGGCCTTGTTTATGTCGGCCGGCTTCGTCGAGTGCACCTTCTCAATGGCCAGCTTCAACATCCAGAACGCGTCGTGCTCATAGATGGAGTAAGTGGCCAGATCCTTGCCAGTCTGTGCCTTGAAGGCCGCTTTGAAGGTGTCGAACTCTTTCCCTTTGGCGGTATCCGGACCAACCGGGAAGGTCACCGTGGTTCCGTCCGCCGCCGATCCAGCAGCGCTGACGTAGGCGGGGTCGTACATGGCGCCGCCCTGGTGAAAGTAGAACTTCTTGTCCAGCCCCAGGTCCCTGTACTCCTTGACCAGCAGGGCGCCTTCCGCGTAGTAGCCCGTGAAATAGAAAGCGTCGGGGTTGGTGCTCGAAACCTTCGTCAGCGCGGACGTGTAGTCCTTCTGTCCGGGTGTGATGGCGTCGTAGTAGGTGACCGTCCCGCCAAGCTTCTGGACCTCCGTCCTTGCAAACTGGGCAACCCCAAGGGCGTAGGTCGAGTTGTCGTGCATGATCGCGAACTTCTTCGCCTTGACCACGTTCCACACGTAGTCGATGTCTACTGGTCCCGCGAAGTCGTCGCGCGTGATCAGGCGGAAGACGTTGTCATACCCCTGCTCAGTGAGCTTGGGGTTGCTGGAAGCGACGGCGAGGAACGGGATCGAGCTGTGCCTCCGGAGCACGTCGGTCTCTGGGATCGAGGCGCCGGAGCAGTAGCCACCCGCGAAGGCGACCACGCCCTGTGAGACCAGGCTCTCGGCCGCCTGGACGCCGACCTGGGCGTCGCACTGGTCGTCGGCGGTAAGGACCTGAATCTGGTGGCCGTCGATGCCCCCGCTCTTGTTCAACTGGGCGGCCATCACTTTGGCGGCGTTCTGGATGTCGATCCCAGGCGCTGCGTAATTGCCCGTGAAAGGCCCGGTGACGCCGATCTTGATCGGTGCGCCGCCGGCGGTGGACGAGGTACTACCACCGCAAGCGGTCAGCGCCAGCAGCACGCCGGTGGCGGCGATGCCTAACTTCCCAAACCTCATTCGGTCACCTCCCATCGCCCGCTATCGGCCAGAGGCCTCGTGGGCACACCACCGGCACGGCGTTGAACAAGCGCTTGCCAATGACCAAGCGCTCGCCCAATATAGGATCGGCAATAGGGGTTGTCAAACATGTCCGTGCCTGCGCGTGGGTGGCGTTCTGCCGCATGGGGTGGTGGCGCCGACCAAGCGAGCGGGACTCCTTGTCCAACAGCCTCACGGTCGGCGAGGGCGCCCATTCGCTGGACGAGTCCGTCCTGCTCGAACACAACCATCGTCGGGTCCGCCTGCTGAAAGAGCTTCTGCTCCGGCGGCTTCATGTTCGGCACCCGGCTGCTAGCGACACGTAGAGCGTCACCGTCTGATTGCGGCCGGCGACTGACGCCAGGCATCCGAGCCTGGTCCCGGGCGAGTCTTCGATGAGCCATTCGGCGGCCGAACCGGGCTTGATCCGCAAGCTGCGCCCGGCGCCGAGCGGCGCCGCCTGATCCGGCTCGGCGCAGGTCCTCAAGCAGCGCTTGACCACGACCGGCCGCGTAGTGTCGTTCACGATCGACGAGGTAGGCGTGCCGATCTCGACGCCGGTTTGCGGTGCCGGCAGCTGGCGCAGCGCCACGAGGACGCAGGCGAGCGCCGCAAGCAGCAGGGTGAGGCGGACCAGGCCAGTTCGTCTGCTCAGTGGACCAGGTTGCTCGCCCCGAGGCGCTCCTCGTACTTCGGCTCCACCCCGTAGCCCGCGCTTACGATCGGGTCGTTCTCTTCGAACCGGCTCAGCCGGAACTCGCGGATCGGGACCGGGCTCTCGGCTCCCACCACGAGAGAAGCCACGCATTCGCCCGTGGCTGGCGCCTTCTTGAAGCCCGAGCCGCTCATGCCCACAGCCAGGAAGAGGCCCTCGTAAGGCGCCGGCCCGATGATCGCACAGAGGTCAGGTGTCAGATCGATCGGACCCGTGTGTGAGCGGACGACCGAAGAACTGGCGAAGCCGGGGAACCGCTCCGAGACCTGCAGCCTGGCCAGGTCTTCGAAACCGGGGTCGGGCGGGCGCTCGTAGTCGTCCGGTGCGCCGGCCGGCTGGCCGTAGCCCTGAAGCCCGATCAGGCTGAGGTCGTCTCCCTCCGGCCGGAAGTACGTTCCGCACGCACGGTCGAGTACCACGAGGTGGCCCGACCGCCCCCGGCGCATGCCGTCCGGGCGCTCCGTGAACGCGACCCGCACCACGACCAGCTCGATGGGGATCCTGACGCCGACCGCCGCGGCAAGCGCCACGGACCAGGCACCGCAGGCGAGCACCACATTGCCCGCGCTGATCCGGCCGCTGGACGTGTGCACGCTGACGACACGGTCCCCATCGACCTCCAGAGCGTTGACCATGACGCCCTCGAGGATGGTGGCGCCGTGACCGAGAGCTGCAGCGGCCAGCGCCCGCGTGGTCGCGCCCGGGTTGGCGTAGCCGCTGCGCGGCTCGTACGCGGCCAGCTCCTGCTCTGCCACCCGTATCTCGGGCTCGAGCTCAACCAGCTCTTCAGGCCCGATCAGGTGCGTCTCAACCCCAGCCTCCTGGAGCATTCGCACGTTCCCGCGAAGCTTCTCGCGGTCGGCGGAGGACACGAGGTTGGCCAGGCCGGTGCGCACGAATCCGGGGTCGCCGCCGACCATCTCGCCCCAGTTCTCGAACCACTCGAGGCCGCGCTGGGCGAGACGAGCCTCGGGCGCGTTCGAGTAGTGCGTGCGCACGAGTCCGGCCGACAGCCTGGAGGCGTGGGCGGCGACCCCGTCCTTGTCGAGAACGACCACGTCCCGCACGCCCAGCCGGGTCAGGTTGTAGGCCGCGCTGGAGCCGACCACGCCGGCGCCCACGACCACGACCTCGGCGGACGCCGGCAGCGAGCTCACGCCCCCAGCTGCCCGGCCAGTTCCCGCGCGGCCGTCTCTCCGCTCGCGATCGCGCCCTCCATGTTGGACTGGATCATGTAGTCGCCGCAGAAATTGAGGCCGGCGAGGGGCAGTGGCAGCAGGTGAAACCACTTCATCCGGCCGACCCGGTATTGCGGCAGGCCATAGCGCCAGCGGTGGATGCCGACTGACGTGATCCGCCCATCGTACTGGGGGAAGCGTGCCAGGAAAGCGCGCACGGCCCCGCTCTTCACGCTCTCGTCGGGGTCGGACCAGACCTGACGGGCCTGGGAGTCGCTCATGAACGAGTGGTAGCAGCCGCCGTGCTCCTCGAAGTCGGCCGGCGTGCGCGAGAGGAAGGTGTCGGCGTTGTAGCGCACGGCCGGCCGCGCGGCTGCCGATGGATACGGCCTGCGCGGCGCTGCTGCAGGCCCCACCACGATCGGGGTCGAGATCCAGGAGCCGTAGGTCACGGAGCGCAAGGCGTCTCGCTTCCAGCCGGGCAGGTCTTCTACGACCTCGAGCGCAACCGGCGCTGGGAGCGCGCAGATCACCCGCCGTGCGTGCAG
>DATFWQ010000096.1:0-11299 GCA_035259145.1 Candidatus Dormiibacterota bacterium
ATCAGCTGCCCAGATGGCCTGGACATGGTTGGCGAGGAAGGTGCGCCAGCTCTGGCTGGGCGGCCGAGCTGGCCCACGACGTCGGTAGCGGCGGATGGAGCGGGCACTCACGCCGATGCCGAGCTTGAGCAGCTCGCCGCGGATCCGCTCGGTGCCCCAGTGGGGGTTCTCGCGCGCCATGGTGGCGATCAGAGACCGGACCTCGGGCTTCAGTCGTGGCCGCCCGAGCGGATGGTGCGACCGCCAGTGCCAGAACAGGCGCCAGCCCTGGCGATGCCAGCGCAGCACAGTCTCGGGCCGGACAAGGAGGAGATGCCGTCGCCAGTTCCGGAAGAGGTGGCTAACGAGCAGCCAGAAGAGCTTGTCTCGGGTGCGAAGTCGGGGCCGGCGTTGGCATCGGAGGGCGACTTGAAGCTGCTGGCGTAGGAGCAGGTTCTCGAGGATGAGGCGCTTGCGACTGCGGAGGACGCTGCCGAGGGTGGTCAGGAGGAGCTGGAGGAGCTCGAGGAGTTCGATCATCGGGGCAGGATCGCCGATCGATGCACCTCAGGAGTGCGGGCTCAGACTTTTGCCCTCCTACACCTGCGAGTGGCGAGAGACCACTACATGCAGCAGCAAACGTACACAAACGTCAGCAGCGGTTTCAACCAACATGGTCGACGAGCCGGCCTTGATGCGACTCCGCGGCTCCATGTCGGGCAGACCAACGCTCAGGGGGCAGCGGCGTATAGCTTCACAGCCTGCCTCGTTACTGGACCTTCGTTCCCAGTCATGTGCACAGAATACACTCTGATACCCTTCCTGAAGGTTATGAAACATGCAGTCACTGATTCATCACATGAGCCATCAGAATCCGGAATCCCGGACGGTTTAAAGAAGTGTTCACGTGGGTGTTGAACCCTCTCACCAGAGGTAGCTTGAGTTAAGAAGTCCCGGGCACCAGCCTCATGGTCAAACTCCAAGACGGTTTCCTCGAGAAGGGTTGCTTCATTCTGCCGTAACCACACCTTGTGGTACGCCTGAGTGAATTGATCCGCTTTCAATACTGGTATCGCAGCCCCTCCGTATACGTTAGCGATGGCCTCGAAGCCCATCGGCCCACTGGTGGCGAGCGTGTAGTCTGTCGTCGGGGGGCCAATCAGAATCGACGACAAATTAGTTGGAGTCTGCGAGTGCCACAGCTCCTCCAACTTCGGCCAATTCAGGGCCAATGCTGCGACTGTTCCGAGGAATGTGACGAATGCCACGAGGAAGCCCACCAGTACCCTGATTCGCTTAATACGGGCCCTGCTTTGGTCGAGGTCTGTGGCGCGACCGGCGCGGCTCGTTCCATATTGGTACGCTCGATGGTCGTCAACGCGATTATCTATGTGGCCCCAACTGTCTGGACGGACGCTCCAGCTCCGACGATGCTCTATGTACTCTACCGACCGGGCCAAGTAGTCGGCGAACTGCGGATCAATCGCGGCATAGTGTGCGAGTACCCTGGCGAGCAGTTGGCGTGCTCCCTCATCACTTGGGCTTCGCTCGACGGCTGCCAATGCGTTCGTGGCTCTCTGGTCGTCTGACAGTCGAAACCACATGGCGTCGCGGAGATCGTTGAACGCGATGGCTGCCTGTTCGTCCAACAGTCCCGCCATGCCTTGCACAAAGGCTGTGGCCGCGCCATGTGCCAAGGTCGTGGCGTCATTGTTACCGTCCGTCCGCTCGAGGATCTTGTTCAGGATGCTCATGCGACCACGCTAGAGGTGCAGAGGACGGTCGGCCATCGGCGAGACTACGCAAAATCAGGAGGGAGTTCGGACCCGCGATACTTACGTACCCGGCGTGGTAGGTCGCTGAGGAGCCCCCCGCGACGACCCCGGCTGCGATGTGCACCCGGGAGCATATGCCCGATGTTGTCTACCTGGCCCTCAACTGTGTGGACCGAAATCACTGCGTAGCTGCGATCTCGAGCCACGTCCCGTCCACAGCCCGGGCACCAGCCCTCGACATGTGGTTGGCGGCGCCACGCGAGCGCGGCACCCATCGCGCCGCCATCCTCCACGAGGCGCCGCAGCTCGGCCTTGGCGGCGGCGACGTCTCCTGATGCCCTCAGCGCGTCGGCTAGAGCGCGCCGCGTTGTCGACGCCTCCAGCCAGTACCCTGCATTCTCGAACCGCCCCACGGCCGCGCAGGCGCTTGGCCTGGCCCGCTCGGTCTCCCCGCGAGCGAGCGCCACCTGGGCCTCCATTCGGCACGAGCCGGCTGGCCGGGCTTGGCAGGATCGTGCATGCGGCGGTTCGCCCTTGATTCCGACGCGGTTTCCTGACGGGCCAACGCTCGTGCTTGAGGGCCGCGCCTATCGGAGTAAGTGGGTGAGCCAGGGCCACAAGCGTGACCCGGCCGCCGAAGTAGCAGGCGGTGGAATCGCGGCCACGAGCGCTCGCTCAACGGCAGCCAGCATGAGCCCCGGGCTGGCCGGCTCGACGGTGGTGCCAATTCGGAGTCGGATCTCTTTCCCGCGCCAGAGCTCACTCGTGCCGGCGAGCCCGGCGGCAACCACCGGGGCGCGGTTCTGCTCGCTGAAGTGGGCGACACCGCCGCGCAATCGCTGCAACTGACCCTCCGTCGGCCCCACCCCGCCCTCGGGAAAGATGGCCACCACACCGCCCTCGTGAAGTACCTCTGCAACGGCGGCCGACAGGTGTTCGAGCTTGCCACTTTCGACCGGGATCACCCCGCCGATGAAGCGGAGTATCCAGCGCTTGAAGGCGCGATTCTCGATTGCTGACCGCTTGCCCAGGAAGTGGACTCGCGGGCTCGCCGGTAGGCAAGCGATCAGCAGGAACGGGTCGAGCCAGCCCAAATGGTTGCAGGCGAGGACGTAGGGTGGCTCGCTGGGCAGCCGCTCCAGGCCCTCGACCCGGACGCGGAAGACGGAGAGCAGCAAACGCCGCAGGATCGACCTGGCGGCTCGGAAGCGTAGGGTCGCCCTCACGGCAGACCTCTACCGAACCCCACGAATGCGTGTGACCATCACAGTAGCCAGTAGGAACCAGATGGTTGCGCTGGCGAATACAGCCCGATAGCCCGCGCCAGATCCTGTGGGCAGGCCGGCGATCCTGCCCGGCTGGTTGAGCCAGTACAGTACCGGCGCCAGCAGCGCTGGCGCGAAGACCTGCGGCAGTGTGTACGACACATGGAAGATGCCCATATCTCGGGCAGCGGAGCGCTCACGGTCCGGGAGCACGTCGCAAGCGAGTGCCCAGTCGACGGACGAATAGAGGCCATAGCCGACGCCGAAGACCAGTCCCATGAAGTAGATGGCCGCCGTGTTGGAAACCAGCGTGAAGAGTAGAACGGCGACGACCAGGCCCTGCACCGCGCTGGAGACATAGACGAAGATCTTTCGGCGGCGCAGCCGGTCAGATAGGAAGCCGCCGATGACGGCCGGTGCGAGGCCGCCGGCCAGCACGCAGAGCTGCCAGAGAGCGCTGGCGGCGCCATAGTTGGCGGTCCGCACTACGTCCTTGAAGTAGAAGGAGACGAAGGGCAGTATCGTCCAGATCCCGAGGGTCTGGAAGAAGCGCGTGGTTATCACCCAGCGAAAGTCATGGCTGGCCAGCAGCTGCCGCCAGACACTGACCAGAGCTCCGCGGAGGGCACCGGCCCAGCTTGGCTCACCCCGGCCAGCGACATCCGGCGAGGCGATCGTCCATGTGGAGGCGGGTTCGCGCAGGAGTCGAATCGAACAGACCAGACTCAGAGCGACCAGTGCAGCGATGATGAAGTAGGACGCCGCAACCCCGGACCTCGTGCTGCCCAGTCGTCCCAGGACCACCAGCGTGATGGCCAGGCACACCACCGTACCAACAATCGTGGCCGAGTTGAGTAGACCGGAGGCCCCGCCCCGGCGCTCCTCAGGCACCACGTCCGGCACAATTCCGGCGAATGCTGCCCCGGCGGCATTGTTGCCGAGCTGGAGGACAAGGTAGGCGGCGATGAGTGCTGGCACTGAGGGCGCCCAGGCAAGGAGGAGCAGGCCGACGAGGCTGATCAGAGCGCCGGCCACGATCCAGGGCGTGCGGCGGCCCCAGCGCGTTCTGGTCCGGTCGCTCAGCCAGCCTGCCGCGATGGGTACCAGCACCGCAAGCGCGCCGCCCGCCGCCGCGGCCCGACCCACTACCAGCTCCTTCTGGTTGGGGGACGTTAACGCGGCAGAAATCGCCAGCAGGACGTAGATAGCGTTCCACAGCCCCTGGTTGGTAGCCCAGAAGGTGTTGATGCCGTTCAGGCGCCAGAAGCCGGGGGCTGCCCACGGCTGCCGGCCCGTGGAGGAGGCGCTCGGAATGAGACCCGTGGCGCTGCTGATCTCAGTCATGTCTGCGTGTACCCATGAGCGCGAGGCTAGTAGGCAGTGTGGGACGAGCGCATCGTCGAAGTTACGTAGCCGTTATACGTAGGGCCGGCCCGAACCTCACCCAAGGTGGCTCGGGCGCCGCTCCACCGCCCACGCGGCGATCTGCGCCCTGGAGCTGAAGCCCAGCTTGTTGAAGATGTTCTGGACGTGCGTCTCCGCAGTGCGCGTCGCGATGAAGAGACGACGCCCGATCTCCTTGTTCGAATAGCCCTCGGCAACGAGCCCTGCAATCTCTGCCTCGCGCGCGGACAGCAACTTGGCAAGACCTGATGAGCTTTGCTCCTCACCGAGCCCCGGGTCGCGGGCAACCCTGACCGCATCCGCGAGGGTGAAGCTTTTGCCACGAGCTCGGACCACCTCTGCTTCGTGAGGGCCTATCGCCTGTGTGGCCGCAGCCAACGACGGCTCATTGATTTGCCTCCAGAGGCTGAGGTTGGCGGCCCCGGCCGCCACCCTGAGACCCTCGGCTGCACCGGCTAGCAGCAGCGCGCGGCGCGGCTGCCCATCTGACGCCGCCAGGCGGGCACAGAGGTCAAGCCCGAAGGCGGCGTCGACCTGATCGCCCCACTCCTCCATGAGCAGCATGGCGCCCGACATCAGCTCTCTGGCTGATTCCGTGTCCCCCCGATCCAGTGCCAATGAGGCTAGGAGGCCTTCGCAGTAGGCAACGCCCACCGGCTGGCCTACCGTGCGGCGCAGCCCCAGCGCTTCGGCGGCCTGCTGTTCCGCGACTTCCCGGTCCCCTGCGAAGTAGGCCGAAAGAGCCAGATGGAAGAGGGCGCTCGACACCCCGCCCTCGTCCCCGAGCTCAGTCGCGGTTACGAAGGATTGCCGGAACTGGGCCCTGGCCTGCTCCAGGTCGCCGTCAAACAGGGAAACCATGCCGAGGTTGTCGTAGAGCCTAGGCGCGACCTCTCGGTGGCGCAGCCGCCTCTGGAGCTGGAGCGCCTGCTCGAGTGTGTCTCGGGCGGCGCCAAGGTCGCCCTGCCGGAGGACCAGCCAGGCCAGCGTAACTAGCCCTTCGAGGTGATCGGCGCGATCCTCAGTCGTCGCCGCCAGCGCCTGCTGCAGCCAGCCCCGTCCCTCTTCGAGTCGGCCGCGCACATCCCAGAATTGGCTGAGCGCCATAGCAAGGGCCAGGGCGCGCGCATCTCGCCGGCTGAGTCCCCAGGCCAGGGCGCCCTGCAGGTTGCCGGTCTCCGTCTCGAGGCGATCCAGCGTGGCCGCGGCGTTGGGTCCGGCATATTCGCCCTCCGAGGCGACCTGTACGTACCTCTCCAGATGCCGGTCGCTCAGCTTCACGCCTTCACCGCTGGCCTCAAGGCGCTCTTTCGCATAGAGGCGAATCGTCTCCAGCATCGCGTAGCGGCCGCTCTCTGTCGCAATCGCGACCATCGACTTCGCCACCAGGCGCGGGAGTAACTGGCGCACGTGGAGCTTGGAGAGCACCTCGTCCTCACATACCTGCTCGGCGTCCTCCCGAATGAAGCCGCCATTGAAGACCGCCAGCCGTTGGAACAGTCTCTGCTCGTCAGGGGATAGCAACTCGTAGCTCCAATCGATGGCGCCGCGGAGAGTCTGGTGGCGCCTGTGCGCGGTGCGCCGGCCACTTTTGAGGAGCTCGAGGCGGTCGTCGAGGTAATGCAGGAGCTCTGTCGCAGACATGCCCGCAGCCGTTGCGGCAGCAAGCTCGATGGCCAAAGGAATGCCGTCCAATTTCCGGCTGATCTCAGCCGCGGCCAGCAGACTGTCCGGCGACCGCTGAAAGCGCGCGCCGGCTGCCTGGGCACGGCTGACGAAGAGCTCGACTGCGCTGTAGCGCGGGAGCTCGTCAGCTGGGATCCGCGCTGGGTCAGATGGGAAGAGCAATGGCGGGACCTGCCAGACGAACTCGCCGGCGATGTTGAGCGCCTCCTGGCTGCAGGCTATGAGGCGGAGCCGTGGGCAGGCAGCGAGCAGGCGAGCGGCGACGCGCGCGCACATGTCGACCAGATGCTCGCAGTTGTCGAGAACGAGGAGCATGTGGGCCGAGCCCGCAAAGTCGATCACGCTGTCGGCCACCGAGGTGCCGGCAGGAGGCTCCAGCTGGAGAGCAGCGGCGAGGGACTGCCACATCAGCTGGGGCTCGTGGAGGGAGGATAGATCTGCTAGCCAGACTCCGTCCGTGTAATCGTCCACCAGGCGGCGCGCGACCTCGAGGGAGAGTGTCGACTTGCCGCAGCCGCCCGGGCCCACCAGAGTGACCAGACGCCATCGCTGAAGGAGTGAGTGGAGCTGGTTGGACTCGGTGTCGCGCCCGATCAGGGGGGTCGTCGGCGCAGGAAGATTGTGTGGGGTACGTTCGTGCGGCCTCATGCTCAACGGAGGCTCGCGGCCCACCGTGTACGACATATGCTTATGGGCCACAGAGTAGCGCCCCGAGAACCGACTGTCAGGGATCCTAAGGAACCCCAGAAAAGATCGCGCAAACCACGCTGAGGTGCCCATCGCACCGCTGCGACGCAGCAGATGTTGCTATGGACAGGGGTTTGTCAGATGTAACAGTGGAGTCACATCCAACCAGCATTAGGGGCGCTGTAGCCCGGCATTAGCCTCGACATTTCAATGGAGCCCCCAGGAAAGTAGGCTTTGAGATGGGGGCAAAGTGCTCCTTTGAGTTGCAAAATGCTGGGCCTGCTCAGCGTCCGGACGACCTTCCAGGGCCTGCACCACCTGAACTGCCCTGGGTTCGATGGAGACTCCGTTTCTTGGGAATAGAAGGAGTCACAGGCACTGGAGGTCGCCCCGTCCACGTACTACGCCGCCACGTCCAGGCCGACCTCTGCGCGCCGGCTGCGTGATAAGGAGCTGAAGGTCGAGATCGTACGCATGCACGAAGAGAACTTCGGCGTCTACGGCGTGGAGAACATCTGGCGGCAGCTAAACCGGGAGGGCATTCGAGTTGGTCGCGACCGTGTAGCCCGACTCATGCGTGAGCTGAACTTGGAGGGGGCGGTCCGGGGCAAGCGGAAGCGAACCACGGTGGCCAGCGAGCTCGACCAGAGACCCGCTGACCTGCGGCGAGTAGGGGCCGGGGCCGATCGAGCTCAACGCGTCCGGCCACAATTGGCGCAATGGATGATCTGCGTCAGACGCTCAGCCGCGAGGGCATCGATACCACACACATGGAGTTGCTGGTGGAGATGCCCGATCTGACCATCCCCGCCTTGCCGATCTCCCGAACGGAATCCTTCGCGCTCTGGAGGCAGTTGAGGGGGCTGGTGTCGCGCACACGTTGCTGGCCAGTCCTGTTCAGTGAGACAGACGGGGAGGAGAGGGACCGTCTCGTGGAGGACTCATTCGAAGACGTGACGGGGAGGGATTGGGTAGAGAGCGCCATCGAGCGCTCGCGCACGGTCGATGTGAATGGCTGGCTCGCCACCAAGCTACGCATGCGCGACCGGGAATATGGGGCCTGCCGCGGGGTGAATGGCCTGCTGGAGCCTTGAGGTCACGACCTACGGCTGAATTCCCACCACGCGCTGCCACGCCCGAAAGTGATGAATTCTGGGCGTGCAGCGGGATTCGGAGTGTTCGGCGGACCCCCCACGTGCTCGTCGCACTGGTACCGGTCCTCGATAGCTGGCAGGTGGCGGCCGCCATGGCCTTTGGAGGCTGGAACGCCAACCCATTTGCACTCGAGCACGCGGCGGTGCATCGGTATTGGTTTGAGCGGTTCGGCGCTGAGGTGGTCGCGCTCAACACATCCACGGTAGAGCTCCGGGTGGCCCGCCCCCCACCGATGGACCGGGACTCCGCCATCGAGGTCGCCTTGGAGCAGTTCGCGTACTGCGATGACATCGTCGGTCAGGGATACCATACGATCGAGGGTCTCGCCGCGATCCTCATAGGCTCACACGTCTGGTCCTTCTGGTGGGACTGAACAGGCCGCGAACGGTCCGGCTGACCCGTTCGGACCAGCCCTGGCCACTCGACTCGTCTCAGGTGGGCTTTCCGCTCGACCCTGCTCCACGAATGTGCATGCGTACGACGTGCGAGTGCACGGCTGCTGCGCCGCTCATAGTCGGTCGTCGCAAGCGTGCAGGAGCGGCCCGAACGCCGCCGAGATGCGAGGGAGGCGACATCGACATGATGAACGGCACTGGAGACGCGGACGAGGTCCGTCCGTTCGGCTGGTGAGCGATCCGGCGGGGCCGCCGTACGATCACCGCCTACCGCGGCCGGAGCGGGCACGGGTCGTGTTCCGCGACATCCCGCACTCGTGGACCTGCTGCTGGCATGCCGGCAGGCGCTCATCCGGCGTCAGGTCGAGGGCCGGATCGTGTCGATGGAATCGCTGGCGGAGGCGGCCGGGTGCAGTCGCAGCACGGCGTCCCGGTTCTTCGCCGGCCGCGTGAACAACCTCAAGACCACGCTGTTGATCCTGGAGCAGCTGGGCCTCCAGGGTTCGTGGTCACGGTCCTTGAGACCGTGGCCGCGGCCGTCGCCCTAGTGTCCCGTTACATGGCCTGCGTCATCTCGTCACGGCGCCTGGCAGTACTCGTGGATCAGGCCACCGAGCCGGTCGAGACGATCTCGTCGTCGGCGATGGACCGAGCCCGCGGGCGCGCTAGGCGCAAGTTCCGAAGTCCGAAGGTGGGTGTCCCTCGGAACGTGCGTTCCCGCTTTGAATCGTCCGATCTTCGTCCAGACGAGTCGACGACGAACATCGGACTGTTCAAAGTGCCCCAACAGGTTCCGTCCTCGAGACGGCCAACCCGGCGGGGGTGCGACCTGTGCCGTTAGGTTGCCTGCATCACCTCATCATGCGGCTCGTGGAGCCGGCCGGGTACCAGCGACCACCCAGCGTGGTCGTACCGAGTTCCACGCCACGCTCGATGGCGTCTAGCTGGCCTAGCCTACCGAGCTCCCGCCTACGGAGAATTGCAGGCATCATGTGTCCCAATACCCGCGGCGGTAGGCAAAAACTGTCTCCGTTACATCCGGCTCAGCGCTCTCGCCGAGGATGATGCCGAGATCGTCGCACCAGATCTTGTCCCCATCATCATCGTCCCGCCGACAATGATGGCCATGTGACTCAAGCCTGCGAAGCACGTCGCTCACTGGCCCTCCGAGCGGGATTCCGTGTACGCTGGCGCGATCTGTGTCGTAGAACTCTGCGGCTTCGACGGTGCCATCTGACGCTATGTCCACCATGAAGCCATTCCCCATGTACTGGTATCGCTTATTGCGTGCAATCCTATCAGGAGGGCCGAGTTTAGCCACAAGCGTCTGGACGTCATCGCCAAAGTCCATCATTCCCACGCCCTCATACGGGCGGATGTCGAACTGTTGCTGCGCCGCCAAGAGCTCTCAATCCTAGTCGATGTCGTTGGGAGGCTGGCCAGTCTCCCAACGACCAATGCGGATCAACGTCAAGCGAGTCACGAACCCCATAGCCACGGGAACAGTTTTTTTCAGCGCTTGGTTGGCGCCAGACCTGTACTTATCTCCGAATTGCTCTAGTCGACTAGGTCCTTCACGCTGTCTTTGATCGCTCCACTGATATCTCTCCCCTGGAGCTGGTCGAGTATCCTGCGTCGAGGCGCCATACTGTGCCGTACACCACCCACCGTCAGTTCGATGGGCGCCTCCAATCCCTGCCTGACGTAAACCGCGGAGCTATAGCCAGCTAGCCTAACCCGCGGATCATGGAGCCGATCGGACAAGATGCATTCCCATGCTTCTCGGCCTGCCTTCGGAAACGTAGACGCCGAGCGCCCAATCAGCACTGCGTCGATCGGGATGGTGGTTGGCGCAGACGACCTGCTGCGCCGGAGGGGCGACCTTGCGCTGCAGCAGATGCCTGTCTGCTTCGGTTTCCGAGGTCTGGCCCGATGGCCGCGCTGCCACGCTGCCAGGGCAAACCTTTACCCTTTTGGGCGGGCTGATCAGGCCTCGGGTCCGAGGCTCCTCGCCGGCCCCGCCCGATCCTTGGCGCGGATCCTGAAAAAGACCGTGACGGCACCAATAACGAGACTGACCAACAACAAGCCGAGTCCGAGGAGAGCGCCCAGGTCATTGAGGAGAGGACGAGAAACGAATAAGTCCTCAGGTGAGCCTTGCACTATGGCGAGGACGATCTGCGGCTGCGATTCGCCATTTGCGTAAAGAGAAGTCAGCGAATAGGTGCCAGGACTGTCAACACTGAAGACGGCAAGTATCACGCCTTCCCTGTTGCGAACCAAATAGGTGTAGGCGCCCGAAGGCGCACTGATGGACACTGGGGTAGCGGAAGCAGTAGGCACGAGCTCGAGCTGCACGGATGAAATCTCGGACGGGGATGTTCGGCTTTTCGTTCTTCGCTTCGAGACTCCAATCGCCGCTGTTCCCACTCGTTCCGCGCTCGTAGCTGATCATGTAGGTCCCTGCTTCGACGAGTGTGACTTGGGTCTTCCCAGGGGCAGGGACGCGGGTCGCGTTCGCGATCGCGGGCGGGACGTTAGGCGCTTATCGAATCCACATCGACAAACGTTGTCTATGCCGCGGCCGCCGGCTGGGCTCGCGCCGAGATGCCGATATGTTCGAAGAGGCTCTCCATGTCGATGCGGATCTTTTCGTAGTAGCGGTCGATGTCGGTCTGGTTCGCCGGTTTGGATCCCATTCGCGGACGGCAGACCCCAGCGAGGATGGGTGCGATGACGTGATCGCGCAGGGTCAGGATGCCGGCGATGGTGCGGGCAGCTTGGGGCGGGACGTGGTAACTGCGGGTGCGCGCAGGCAACTCGATCAGGCCCTTGCCGCGGAGCTTGCGGAGGTCGTAGGCAGCTTGGCGAATGGTGTACTCGGCATCGGTCTGCCCGGTCATGCAGCGGACCTTGGCCACGAAACCGGCGGAGGTGAACCCTTTGGGTGCAG
>DATFWQ010000097.1:0-23877 GCA_035259145.1 Candidatus Dormiibacterota bacterium
CCGGAAGCCATCCAGAAGTGGCGCGAGATCATGGGGGTTTGAGCAGCCCAACGCCTGCTCCTGGCCATCGCATTTCTGAGCTGTGATCACCGCCGCCCGGCCAAGGCGCCAGCAGCTGGTGCCGGCTGTGGCGTGGCGCCAGCAGGCCGGCTGGGTCGTGTGGATCGCGGCAGCCCTGGTGCTGCTCCTTCTGGTCCTTGTACCTCTGGCGTGGCTGGCCCTCTCGTCGTTCCAGGACTCGACCACCGGGGCGCTGACTCTGCGGAACTACGTCTCAACGTTCAGCAAGCGGATCTACCTGGAGCCTGTCCTCAACTCGTTCAAGCTGGCGGTCGCGGTGGCGGCCATCGCCGTCCTGGTTGGCACACCTCTGGCCTGGGTCGTCTCACGAACGGACATGCCCGGCCGCCGGCTCATCCGGCCTCTGATACTCGCAGCGTTCGTCACGCCCTCGTTCCTTGGTGCGAACGCGTGGATCTTTCTCGCCGCACCCAACTCCGGCTGGCTCAACCGGATCTGGCTGGCCCTCTTCGGGGGCGAGCACGGGCCCTTCAACGTGTTCAGCCTGCCAGGGGCTACCTTCGTCATCGCTCTCTACTCCATCCCCTACACGTTCACGCTGGTGAGCGGAACCCTCGAACTGATGTCATCCGAGCTCGAGGACGCCGCCACGACACTCGGATCCGGCACCTGGCGCACGACCTGGCAGGTCACGCTGCCGCTGGCGCTGCCCGCCATCCTCAGCGGCTTTCTTCTCAGCTTCCTGGAAGCCCTTGAGCTTTTCGGGCCGCCGGCGTTCCTCTTGATCCCCGCGCGCCAGCAAGTGATGACGACCCAGCTCTACCTGTTCTTCTCGCAGTTCCCGCCTCAGCTCGAGGTGGCAGCAGCGTACGCGATGCCGCTGCTCCTCGTGACGATCTGCCTTCTCTTCTTCCAGCGCCGGATCCTGGGCCGGCGGCGCTTCGTGACCGTCACCGGCAAAGGCGGCGTGCGGCGGCGGACGAGGCTGGGCCCCTGGCGATGGCCGGCGCTGGGATTGGCGCTGATCCCGCCCGCCCTGTCCGTGATCCTGCCCTACGGCGCCCTCCTGCTCGTGTCGCTGGAGCACGTCTGGGGCAAGGGCCCCTTCGCACCCGGCAACTTGACCGGCTACTGGTATCGCTGGGCGATCCTTGACAACGCCACCACCAGAGAAGCCATCGTGCACTCGCTCGAATACTCGGCCGGGGCGGCCACCATCGCGGTGATCGTCGCCACGCTTGTCGCCTACATGGTGGTGAGGCGCATGGTTCCACTCACCTCATTGCTTGGGTTCACGGCGATGGCGCCCTTCGTCGTGCCCGGCATCGTTCTCGCGATCGGCTTCTTTGCCGCCTACTCACATCCCCCGATCCTGCTTTACGGAACTGCCGGGATCCTGATCGCGGCATACGCCACCCGGTTTCTGCCAATAGCGTTCAGCAATGCCTCCGGGATCCTGCGGGGCATAAACGTCGACCTGGAGAACGCGGCGCGGACTCTGGGAGCCGGTCGCATCCACACGCTCCTGTCGGTCACCGTGCCGCTCCTGCGTACGGGCCTTCTGAGCGGTTGGCTGCTGGTGTTCATCCCCGCGCTGCGTGAGCTGTCCGCCTCCGTCTTCCTGTTCACGCCACGCACCCAGGTCGTCACCACGGTGATCTTCGACTTCAGCGACGCCGGCAACTACGAAGCGGTTTCGACCATGGGAGTGCTCATGATGTTGATCACGTTTCTGATCGTGGTCGTGGCGTACCGGTTCATTGGCAGGGAGGTGACCCGAGCGCGGTGATCGAGATCGTCGGTCTTCGCAAGACGTACGGGGATACGGCGGCGGTTGACAGCATCGACCTCGAGGTGCGAGACGGCGAGGTGATGGCGCTTCTCGGCCCTTCGGGCTGTGGCAAGACGACGACGCTTCAGCTGCTGGCCGGCTTCCTGGCGCCGGACGCGGGAGAGATAAGAGTGGGGGGCCGGCCGCTCTCCAGCCCGCGCTCTGTGGTTCCGCCGGAGCGCCGCAACATGTCGCTGATCTTTCAGAGCTACGCCGTCTGGCCCCACAAGACTGTGCGGGAGAACGTGGCCTTCGGCCTGCATGTGCGCAAGCTGCCCAGGCAGGAGATCAGAGAGCGCGTGCTCCGTATCCTGGACACTGTAAGGCTCGATCTCCTGGCCGACCGCTATCCGGACGAGCTCTCAGGAGGCCAGCAGCAGCGGGTCGCGCTTGCCCGGGCCCTCGTCGTCGAGCCGGAGATCCTCCTCCTGGACGAGCCGCTCTCCAACCTGGATGCGAACCTCCGGGAGGAGATGCGGTTCGAGATCCGCCGCCTTCATGACGCGACCGGCATCACCATGGTGTACGTCACACACGACCAGGGCGAAGCCATGGTCATCGCGGACCGTGTAGCCGTGATGAACCATGGACGTCTCGAGCAGGTGGCTCCACCAGAGGAGGTCTACGAGCGGCCCACAACCAGGTTCGTGGCCTCGTTCATAGGCCGCACCAACGTCCTTGTCTACGAGCCCTCACGGTTGGAGGTGGCGCAGGCGCCCGTGAGCCCGGGTAAGCACGTCGTCTGCATCCGCCCGCACGAGGTCCTGCTGGAAGAGCCGCCCAACGGTCGTTGCAACCGCCTCGCCGGCCGCGTGGTTCGCACGGCTTACCTGGGCGAGGCTCGGGACTTCGAGGTGGAGCTGGACTCCGGCGAGCGGCTCCGAATCCTGGCTCCACCGTCCACGCGACGGAGGCTGGGTGAGCAGGTGGAGGTCTTCCTTCCGGTGCAGAGCTGCCGCGTCGTCTCCGAATAACAGATCGGTACTACAGGAGGAAGATCGTCGCTCCCAGGCGCCGCCAACCGGCATCAGCGGTGAGCACGACGTCGGCGCTCAGCGTCGAACCCGTCGCGACAACCAGATCGTGCTCAGCCGCGAAGAGGGCCTGGCCGATCGCCGGCTCTGGGCGAGCCTTCTCGCCGGCTTGACTCGCTCTTTCATGAGTCGGGCTTAGCGGGCAAATCGATCCCCCTTGCTAACCATCAATAATGTGGCCACGCACGCCTGAGAGTGCCCAGCCGCCCGGAGGCGACCACTATGCTGCCCGGTATGGCCGAACCACGGATCGTCGTCGAGCATCGTGAGCATCTCTGGTATCTGCTGGCCGAGGCGGCCCAGCTGGAGCACGGCATCATGTGCCAGTACCTCTATGCAGGCTTCAGCTTGAAGCAGGGCGTCGATGAGGGCCTGTCAGAGGAACAGCTCGCTGCGATCAATCGGTGGCGCACCATCGTGCACGGCATCGCGGTGCAGGAGATGCTTCATCTCGTCCTGGTGGCCAACCTCATGTCCGCCATCGGGGCGGCGCCCACGTTCACGCGACCCAACTTCCCGCGCCGGTCCGATTATTTCCCGCCCAGCGTCCAGCTCGACCTGCTGCCGTTCGGCGAGGCGGCGCTGACTCACTTCCTGTATCTGGAGCGGCCAGAAGGTATGGAGCGGGTTGACGCGGAGGGGTTCGTGCCGCTGAAGCCGTCTCCAGAGCCGGTCTCGCCGGGCGAGGACTTTCCCCGCGCACAGGACTTCGCCACCGTCGGGCACCTGTATCGTGGGATCGCCGATGGGCTGCGCCGCCTGGCTGAGCGGATGGGCGAGCGGGGTCTCTTCGTCGGCTCACCTCAGGCCCAGGCCACCCAGGATGCGTTCCACATGCCCGGGCTGATCGCGGTGACTGACCTCGAGTCGGCCCTCGCGGCGGTGAACGAGATCATCGAGCAGGGTGAGGGGGCGCGCGGCGACTGGCAAACCGCACATTACGGGCGCTTCCTGGAGGTCTACCACGACCATGCATCAATGCGCGCGCGTGACGCCGACTTCGAAGCGGCACGACCCGTGCTGGCGGCGTTCACGAGCCAGCCGTTTGACGTCGCCGAGCCGCAGCCTTTGATCACCGACCCCACGACAAGCGCCGTCGCAGACCTGTTCAACATGGGCTATGAGGTGCTGCTCCAGACCCTGACCCGCTACTTCACGCACACCGACGAGAACCCGGAGCAGCTCTCTGTGCTTACGAGCACGGCCCTTGGCCTGATGACAGGCGTCCTGCGCCGGCTTGGCAACGCCCTTACGAGGCTGCCGGTGGGAGCTGAACATCCAGCTCACACGGCCGGACCTACGTTCCAGATGTACTACCAGATGGGCAACTTCGTGCCCTGGCGTGAAGCCGCCTGGATGCTGCTCCGAGAGCGCATGGGCCATCTGTCGGACCGCTGCTCCGAACTGGGGAGCAGTGACGGGAATCCCTCGGAGGTCGCATCGGCGGCCAGCTCGGCAGGCCGGCTGGCGGACAGGCTTGCTGCGCACCTGACGCTCGATCACTGATCGGCGGTCCGAATAACCGGCGGCTCTCCAGCGTCTAACGGTCAGGACGAAGGATCTCGGTCGGCGCCTCCAGGAGCCGCCGATCGGAGGAGGAGCAGAGACTTGAGAAGACTCGCAGTCGCGGTCATCGCCGCCCTCGCGCTCGTGGGCACCGGCACGGCGGTCGCCGTCAGAGCCCATGACCCAGGGATCGCCAACCAGCCCTCGTCGGCCGAGAGCAACGGCAGTGCGACCGAGCACGGCGCCAACCAACAAAGCAGCAACAACACATCCGAGGCGTGCGAGGAGGAAGAGGACAACGACGAGCAGAACGACGCCGACAATCAGTCGGAGGTGTGCGAGCAGCAGCAAGACTTCAACGAACAGCACGGCGCCAACCACCAATCAAAGGCGTCCGAGCAGCAGCATGGCGCGGACCAGCAGGACAGAGCCAGAGAGCCGGAGGCGTCCGAGCAGCGCACCTAGAGAATGCTGCATCGTCACCTGACGCTCGAGCGGTACGAGCTGCTGCTGGAGGAGGACGGCCCGGCAGCGGCTCGGCTGAAGGAGAAGGCGAAGGCATGTCGCGTGTGTGCGGCGGCCCTGGCGGAGGCACCGCTGGCGCCCTTGCTGGCGGCCTGGATGGCCCCGGTCTCGACGGCCAGGCCGGTCGACTGGAGAAAGACCCTCGGGCGGGCTGCGACACCGCCCTCACGGCAGCCGCAGCGCAGACGCACTCATGCTGGGCGTCTTGCGGCTGTAGGCGCGGCCCTGCTGGGCCTCTCGTTTGCCACAGCGCTGCCGGCCGCGGCCGGCACGGCCCCGAACTCGGTCCTCTTCCCCGTGCGTGGCGTTGAGGAGGAAGCCCGCTGGAGGCTGACGCCTGAGCCGGACAGGGCTGGCCTTGAGGCCGATCTGGCCGCGGCCTACCTCTGGCAGGCCAGGGTCAGCGCAGCGCATCGTGACAGCGAGGGCTATCAGGCGGCGATGCGGCGCTTCTTCACCTGGGCGGAACGCCTCAAGGCCGACATCGCCAAGGCGCCTCCGGCCCAGCGCTCGAGCGCGCGTGAGGCCGTCGGCGCAGCTTTACCACTGGTGTCCCCCCTGGCCACCCGTGGTCCGGACCCGGCGCAGGCGCGCAGGGCGCAGTCGATCATCGAGGACGTCGAGCAGGAGTCCCAGGAAGGCGACGACAGGCAGGATGGGGTACAGCAGCGAAGCCATCGGACTCGAGGCCGGCAGACTGGCGCGGACGCAGCCGGCAGCCAGGAAATGCCGAGTGACGGTTCTTCACCGGCGACCACCCAGGAATCGCCCACCGAGCAGGGCGCTGGGCGGGGCTCGGCCGGCGTCCCATAGGGAGCATGGCTATCAGCCACGAGCACGATGACGCTTCCGATGCTCGGCTGCCGACCGACCAGTATCTCCTGAAGCGGGCTGCCGCCGGCGACGGGGGAGCCTTCGGCCAGCTGGCCGAACGGCTCACGCCACAGCTCAGGCGAGTGCTGTTCCGGCTCGGTCTGACTGAAGCCGAGGTCGAGGACAGTCTGCAGGATGCACTGATCCGCATCTGGCATGGCTCTGCCGGATTCGAGGGGCGGTCCGCCGTGTCCACATGGGCCTGCCGCATCGCCCTGAACCTTGGCATTTCCGCACTGCGTACTCGGAAGGCTGCCACCCCCTCGTGGCCGATGGCGGTCGCGGACGCAGAGACTGCCTGGGAGGGCCGGCAGCAGGCCCGGGCAGTGCGTGAGGCGATCATGGAACTCCCGGTCCGGCTTCGCGCGGTGATCGTCCTCCGCGAGTTCGAAGGAATGACCTACCGGACCATCGCCGAGATCCTCGATGTCCCGGTCGGAACCGTGATGTCGCGCCTCCACGCGGCGAGGGCCAGGCTGCGCCGACGCCTGAGCTGAGTCAGGGCGCGTACAAGGTGCGCTCAGGGAATCCTGTCCAGCTCGAGCGTCTGCCTGCCGACGAAGTGCTGAGGACCGAAAAGGCCCTGAGACAGGGGCGGCAACGAGCCCTGCAGGGCCGGCGGCACCGACGGCGTCGGCAGTCCCGGGAACCCCAGGAATGTGATGGTCTCGTCGGTGCTGTCGACGGTCGTCATCTTCTCCACCTGGTCGGTCTTCACATCGAACCAGGTGGTGGCGTCGGTACTGGAGGTGCCCTGAATGTGCAGCTGGCCGGCTATGGGCGCAGGGATCGGCAGCGGCGGCGGACTGGCGAGTCCGCCGGTCGCTGACATCGCCTTCTGGAGATCGAATGTGAAGTCCATAGGCACTGTGGCGGTGGTCTCAATGACCGCCGCCCTGCCGCTCTTGAGGTTGTCGTAGCGGAGGAACCGGTTCTCGGTCGTGTACGTGATGCCGCCCTGACCGAACGGATTGGGCCGGGTGAAGGACTTCGTCCACGTTTCGCCGGGCTTGACGGAGTGGCCGGGCAAGATTGCCAGGAACTGGTCTGTGCCGGGTGGCCCAAGGCCCTGCGCCCCGGAGAAGGGCGACGGCGGCCCTGAGGGTCCGCCGCCCGAGACGATCTCCCCCGTGGGTGCAACCTGGAACTGGATGTGCTGAGTGGTCGTGGTGGTCGTCGACGTGGTGGTGGAGCCAGGCAGGAAGCTCCCTATGAAGGTCGTCTTCAGATTGGCCAGGGTCAGGTCGACGGTGGTGTTCCCATTCGCGTCCACGGAGACGACCATCCAGGTGGCATCGGCGCTGGCGTCTGCCTTGAAGGGCAACTCAGTGCCCTGGCCCATTGTCATGGTGGCCTGCAGCGCCGAGCGGTAGTGATAGCGATAGGTGTCGCCCACCTTGAAGGCGATCCTGATCATGGACGCCTGGTCAGGTTGAGGGTTGGTCGAGTTGCTGCAGGCCGTCAGCACCAGCAGTACGGCTCCAGGAGCCACGCACCTCCTCCCGATCACGAGCAAAACGGTAAGCCAATCGGATGGTCGGCACAAGCGCCCTAAAGCGCTGACCCATCAAACTGGTGGGGACATGGTGACGACGCAACTAGAGAGAAGAACGCGCACCGCGGTGCTCGTCGCCGTCCTCCTCGTTCTCTTCCTCGCCTCGCTCGACCAGACGGTGGTAGGTACCGCTCTGCCCCGCATTGTGACCGATCTGCACGGCGACAACCTGTACACGTGGGTGGTCACCGCCTATCTCCTGACCTCCACCGTCACCATTCCCATCTACGGCAAGCTCTCGGACGTCTACGGGCGTAAGCCGATGCTGCTCTTGGGCGTAAGCCTGTTCCTCGTCGGTTCAGCGCTCTCGGGCCTCTCTCAAACCATGGGCCAGTTGATCGCGTTCCGCGGCGTCCAGGGCCTCGGGGCCGGGGCCCTGTTCCCCATCTCACTCGCGATAATCGGCGATCTGTTCAGCGCGAGGGAGCGCGGCCGCTACCAGGGCCTGTTCGGAGCCGTGTTCGGGCTCAGCTTCATCCTGGGCCCGTTCATCGGTGGCTTCCTGACAGACAACGTGAGCTGGCACTGGGTCTTCTACGTCAACCTGCCTGTCGGCATCGTGGCTCTGGCGGTGGTCGCCTTCGTGATGCCCAACCTGGGCACCGCGCCCGGCTCAGCGGGGGACCTCGACTATCTCGGGATCGCCCTCCTCACAGCTGCCCTGGTCCCCCTCCTGATCGGCCTGACGGACAAGGGTCAGAATGCCCCCGACGGCAGCCCCTACGGCTGGCTGACTCCGCAGGTGGGCGGTCTCATCCTCGTCGCGGTCGTCCTTGGGGCTGTATTCATATTCGTGGAGAGCCGGGCAAAAGAGCCGGTTGTTCCGCTCGACCTCTTCAAGGACCGCACTACGGCAGCCATCCTCTCCGCGGTTTTCTTCTTCGGCTTCGGCATGTTCACCGCGATCATCTATCTGCCGCGCTTCTATCAGAGCGTGCGCGGAGTCAGCGCCACGCAGTCTGGCTACGAGATCTGGCCGCTCCTCGTCGGCCTGATCGGCGCCAGCATGGTCGGCGGCCTCGTCATCACCCGGACCGGCAAGTACAAGAGGATGATGCTCGGGTCGATCGTCGTCCTGATCATCGGCGCCTACTTGATGACGAACCTGCAGCCGGACACGTCGAGCGTGGTGATCTGGGCCTGGATGCTTCTGCTCGGGGTGGGCATCGGCCCGAGTATGGCCGGCTACACCACGGTCATGCAGTCGGCCGTGCCGATGAGCCGCCTGGGCGTTGCCACCAGCACGCTCACGCTTCTGCGCCAGATCGGTGGCTCGGTCAGCCTGGCAATTGCGGGCACCATCTTCAACGCGGCCTTCACGAGCAAGCTGCCCCAGAGGCTCGCGGCGAACGGAGTGCCCAGAGAGGTGGCGAACCCGATTGTCAACGCCGCCTCCAGCGGCAGCCTCGGGGCCGTCGGCTCTGTTGCGGGCCGCCTCGGGGGCAGCATTTCACCCGCGCTGCAGGCGATCGTACCCCGCATCGTCAGCTCGCTGCACCAGGCGGAGACCGCCGCCATCGCACAGCTGTTCTGGCTGACCATCGCGGCTGCAGCCGCCGCGTTTCTCTGCACGCTCGTAATGCGAGAGGTGCCGCTCCGTAGCGGCCCAGCGCTCCGCCAGCTTCAGGCTGAGGAGCTGACCGCCCCAAAGGACACAGAACCTCTGGAGCAGGCCGCCGCGTCGTAGAGTGCGGAGCCGCGGCTAAAGCTAAAGGGTCGCCTTCGACTCCTGGTCGGCGACACGTGCGAACAGGTCGCGCGCCGCACCGACGACCAGCTCGATGCAGGCGTCCAGCGATACAACCGTGCTGTCGATCACCAGGTGGTAGTTGGCCGGGTCTTCCCAGCGCTCGCGCGGGTAGAACTGGCGAACGTATGCGGCGCGTGCGCGGTCGGTGTCGCGCTGCTGGGATGCCGCCACTTCCTCGCTGATCCCTTCGTGGCGCATCGCCTGACTTCGCCGCGCGTCGGGCGGGCCATCCAGACGCACGTGCAGGGTGTCCTTCCGGGCGGCGAGCACGAAGACCCCTGCCCGGCCGAGTACGACGGCGCCGGCGCGATCAGCGGCCTGGCGCAGCGCCTCCTCTGTAATGGCAACCGTTTCGTCGGCTCCGAGGCCCTCGTGCGGTACCGGCACGTTCACGTGGAGACCGGAAAGGTCGATGGCGCGTGCGAGGATGCGCGTGACCCGATTTGAGTGCCGCCGCTCGTCGTCGGCCAGGGCTCCCCTCAGGGGCTCGGCCATCCGGGTGGCAAGGGCAACGGGGATGGCGCGGTCGATCAGCGGCAGTCCGAGCTTCTCGGCGACCGCAGGGGCGACGACGCTGCCGCCGGCGCCGTATGTGGCTGCGATGGTGACTGAACCCATGCAGCGGAAATGCTATCGCCTGTGAGTCGCATCGAACAGAGCAGACTCTCCCCGGGGAATCCGGGGGAGGGGGCAAACTCTCCCCCGCGAAGTCGGGGGAGTACCCGGCGAAGCCGGGGGAAGGGGGCAAACTCTCCCCCCGCGAAGTCGGGGGAGTACCCGGCGAAGCCGGGGGAGGGGGCAAACTCTCCCCCGCGAAGTCGGGGGAGTACCCGGCGAAGCCGGGGGAGGGGGTCAGCAGGTTGGCCAAGCCGGCGCGCTGCCTACCCAGTCGGAGCCTTATGTGTTCTGTCGATCCACAGCCGCACACATGATGCGAAGCAGCTCGCGCAGGTCGCTCTCGGGCATTCCCAGCAGAGTCGCAGGCGGTTCGTCTCGGAGTCGACCCAGTGCCTCACTCGTCTGGCGTCCCTCCGGCGTGAGGTCGACCAGCTTCACGCGCCTGTCGTGACGCGCAGGGCGCCGCTGAACGTATCCACGCTGCTCCAGGTGGTCGATGACACCTGTCACCCATGATGGGTCTACGTCCATGCGGCGAGCGAGGGTGCTCATGGAGCTGGGGGGCATAGAGGCCAGCTCCATCAGGAAGTGGCGCTGGACGAAGGTCAGGCCAAGGTCGTCGAACCCGTGGCGCCAGCGCTCCTGCTGAGCCTCGACGGACCGGTACAGCAGACGCCACACCTCCGTGGCCAGGTCGGCTTTCTTATCGGTCACCTCGAGCGCAACCGTATCCTCGGTCGCCATGTGTGGCAGCGCGGAGGCGCCGGCGCGCCTCCCCTATGAGGCCGGGTGCTCCGCTGGTGCGGAACCCGTGAAACCGCTGGCGTCGTCGTCTCCGTCAGAAGCGACGTGCTGCTGCGCGACCCTCTGGCCAAGCAGCGCGTCGAGATAGGAGTGGATCCCGGCGAGGTATTCCAGTACCCAATCACGGGATTCGTAGAGCTGTTTGGTCTCCGCCAGGATTGCCGCGTGATCTTGCAGGACCTTCTGTCGCATGCCGTCGGCCTCAGCCTCCGCCTTCTCGATGATGGTGCCGGCGCGGCTTTCGGCTTCTTCGACAAGGAGCCTGGCCGACCCTCCGGCCTGCTCCAGCACGCGTGCCGCCTCGGCACCAAGGTGCTCGAATGAGGGAGGGGGCTGGTTCTTCAGAGCGGCGATCTCCAGCCGCATCTCTGCCATCGCGCCCGCGGTCTCGTCCGCGCGCCGGCGTTGGTCCGCCAGGCGCTGAGCCATGTCCTCCACGAAGAACGCGACCTGGTGACGGTCGTAGCCTCGCATCACCACCGAGAAGCTCGGTGGACTCAGGTACTGATCAGACTCCGTTGCGATGAAGGGCACCAACGCACTCATGACGATCTCCTCCGATCTTCTTGAGACGGGATACCTCAAGAATCGCGTGTTCAGCGATCCGGCGCCAGTGCTGAACCTACATGTTTAGCGGTTCTTACCGGCCGGCGCCTCGCCTGACTCCGCCGCCCCTGTGTCGGCCTCGAGGTCGCTGGCCCGCTCCTCGTGCATGGCCCACCCGTCGAGCTGGGCCTCGATCAGCGCGCCCTCCTCGTGGGTTGCAGCGACTTCCGCCGGCAGCTCGGCTGCCTCGGCAAGCAGCACGCCAAGATCAGAATGGATCCGGCCCAGGTAATCCAGCATCTGGCCTCGTGACTCGCGGAGCCGCTCGGTCTGGGCCGACATGAGGCTCTGCTCGTCGATAACCCGCTGCCGGATGCGCTCACTCTCCTCATGCGCTTCGGCCAGCGCCAACCTGGCCTCCTCCTCGGCTCGAGCCCGCAGCTGATCGGCCTCGGCGGCAACCTCCGCAAGGATTCTGTCTCGCTCGCCGGTGGCGTCGCTCAGCCTCTTCGCCGCAGCCTCGTCCAGCTCGCCTGCGTGCTGCTCCGCCTTTTCCATCAGCTCCGCCGCCTCCGCCTCGGCCTCACGAACCAGCGCCTCCCCGCGGCTCTTGGCCTCCTGGACCAGGAGCTTGGCCGACTTACCGGCTTGCTCCAGCACTCGAGCAGCCTCGGATCCAAGATGCTCGAACGAAGGAGGTGGCTGATTCTGGGCGGCGGCCATCTCGAGCCGCATTTGAGCCAGGGCTCGCTCAGTCTCGTCCGCCCGGCGGCGCTCCATGCCGAGACGCGACGCAAGGTCCTGAATGAAGACGTGGACCTGTTGCCGATCGTAGCCGCGCACCACCACGCGAAAACTCGGCAGTCTGGCTCGACCATTTGATTCAGTTGCAGTGGCGGGCTCCGGCACGCTCATTACGACCTCCTTCCCAACGACCGACGTGGCTCCAACCCCCAGAACCGATGCGTGCCCAGCCCGGGCAGCGTGAGGACGCAATTGTCGTCGTCTGGCACCCCGAATCGCAACGCGGGCCGCTGTGGTATTGAATCGTCGGTACGTTGATTTACCGCAGCCCGTACCGCGACATCACCGTGCCCAATGTGAGCCTCACAGAACTGGTGCTTGGCAGGGCCAATGAACGCGGAGAACACGCTGCTCTTGTTGACGGCTGCACCGGCAAGGTAATCACCTACAGAGCGCTGGTCGAAGCGGTCGAGCGGACTGCGGGCGGCCTGCACAGAAGTGGCTTTCGAAAAGGAGACGTCGCCGTCATCTGCGCGCCCAACAGGCCCGAGTTTGCGATCGCCTTCCACGCGGTCGCCCGCCTGGGAGGCGTCACAACGACCATGAACCCGGCTCTCACCACGGCCGAGATGGCCAGGCAGCTCGACGACTCGCAGGCCAGTGTCGCTTTCACGGTGCCGGAGGTGGCATCGCGGCTCTGCCATGCGGCCGGTGAGCGCTTCCGTGAGACGTTCTGCTTCGGCGAGGAGTCATTCGACTCACTGGCCACAGATGGCGTCGAGGCTCCCGGCGTCAAAATCGCTCCCGAGGAGGACGTCGTGGCGCTCCCCTACTCGAGCGGCACAACCGGCGTCCCAAAAGGCGTGATGCTGACGCACCGCAACCTGGTGGCCAACCTGTTGCAAATGCACCCGGTCGACGGCACCAGCGACCGGGACACACTGATCGCGTTTCTGCCCTTCTTTCACATCTACGGGCTGGTAATCATCCTCAACCTCGGGCTCCTGCGCGGAGCGACCATGGTCACCCTCCCGCGCTTCGAGATGACCACGGCCCTGAATGCGATCGAGCGCTGGCGGGTGACCCGGCTGCCGCTGGTACCGCCACTGGTACTCCGCTTCGCCAGAGACCCCGAGGTGGACGCGCACGACGTGAGCAGCCTTCGGATGGCCATTTCGGGTGCGGCTCCGCTGAGTCCCGCGGTCGCCGCAGAGCTGACGGCCCGGCTCGGCTGCCCGCTCAAACAGGGATACGGGATGACGGAGCTGAGCCCGGGCAGCCACATGCAGCCGGAGGAACCGGCGCGGATGCGTCGGGGTTCTGTGGGGGTGCTCCACCCGAGCACGATCTGCCGGCTGGTGGACCCCGTCACCGGCGAGGACGCCGCGCGGGGCGGACCGGGCGAGATCTGGGTCCGGGGGCCCCAGGTGATGAAGGGCTATCTGAACCAGCCTCGCGCGACAGCCGAGATCATCACAGGCGACGGCTGGCTGCGCACCGGCGACATCGGCACTGCCGATGCGGATGGAAACTTCTACATCGTCGACCGTCTGAAAGAGCTGATCAAGTACAAGGGCTTCCAGGTGCCACCGGCCGAGCTCGAGGCGCTGCTGCTTGCGCATCCGGCCGTGGCGGACGCGGCGGTGATAGCGGTCTCCGACCTGGAAGCGGGTGAGATCCCCAAGGCTCTCGTGGTGCCGAAGCCCGCGGCGGACGTCAGCGAGCAAGAGCTGATCGGGTACGTCGCAGAGCGGGTCGCGCCCTACAAGCGGGTGCGGATCGTCGAGTTCGTAGCTGAGATCCCGCGCTCACCGTCGGGGAAGATTCTCCGCCGCGTCTTACTCGAACGCGAAAGCCCTCAGTAGCTCTTCTCCCAGCGCGCGCTCCTGATGTTGTGGACGTGCACAAGCTGGCCCTGCCTGATCGGCTTGCGCGTAAGCCCGATACGGACCCCATACTCGATAACGTCCGCACCCTCTGCCAGGTCGGCGAGGGCGACCTTGTGGCCCAGCGGCACCCGCTCCAGCACGGCAAGCCCGATCGCGCGTTCTGAATCCATGTAGACGACGCGGCCCTGGCCCGGCTCCACGTCCTGCACGGCGACCGCGACGTGGTCCCCCTCCTTGTGAGCGAGGAAGTGTGGCGCCCCGGTTCGCGCCGTGACCCGCTGCTCCGCCGACTCCGACTCGACCCGTTCCATTTCGAGGGGCTGAGTCTACTCGCCCTGCTTGCCGGCTGAACGCGGCAGCCGGCTCGGTCGCATTCTGGCCGTAGCCCGGACGTACGCTCAAGCTCCGCGTCAGGTCATCCTTTGATCGCGCCGCTCAGCCCGCGCACGAAGTAGCCCTGGAACGCGACGAATACGACCAGAACGGGGATGAACGAGATCGTCATCCCAGCCGCAAAGCCCGCCCAGTCCAGGGAATGCGATCCGTGGAACGCCTGCAGGCCCACCGCCAGGTTCTGCAGGCTGGGCTGGCCGAGCGTGAAGACGAGCGGGATGTTGAAGTCGTTCCAGCTGTGGATGAACTGGAAGATGACGACGACGGCTATGATCGGCCGGGCCAGCGGCAGCATCAGCCTGAACGTCTGGATGAAGTCGGCACCGTCCACCCTGGCGGCGTCGAACAGATCCTGCGGGAGGTGCTCGAAATAGCTGGTGAAGAGCAGTACGTAGAGGGCTCCCGCGCCCCCCGACATGGCCAGGATTACCCCCAATCGCGTGTGAAGCAGGCCCAGGTTCTGGATCAGGACGAACTGCGGGATGATGATCGACGCAACCGGCACAAAGATCGTGGCGATGATCAGCCTGTAGAGGAGATCGCGGCCCGGGAACCGGTAGCGCGCCAGCACATAACCGCACATTGCCGACTTGGTCAGCTCCACGAGCGTCGAGCTGATCGCGTAGACAACGGTGTTGGCAAAGAAGTCGCTGAAGGCGGCGCCCACCCAGGCTCGCCCGAAGTTGGTCGTCACCAGTGGGTGCGGCACCAGGCTGGCGCCCGCGGTGAATGCGCCGAGCTGCGTCTTGAAAGCGGTTGAGACCACCCACAGGAACGGATAGGCCCAGAGGAAGCTGACCACAAGCAGCAGCGGTACCGCGATCAGGTTCAGGCGGAGCGCCCGGCGCACGCGGAAGGGACGCCGCTGGCTGCTTTCGATCGCCGCCGCCGTAGGCGAGAGGACTGCCACTCCTATACCCCGTACTGGCGGCGAAGCTGCTCGGCTCGACGGGCTAGAACCCCCTGTCCAGTGACGAACACGAACGCCAGGACCGCGAAGATCAGGGCCGCCGCGGACGCGTAACCGTACTTGAAGGGCGCGTTCTGGAACGCCTCGGTGTAAATGAAGTAGGAGACCACGTAGGTGGCGCGGCCCGGCCCACCGGCAGTCAAGGTCACGATGATGCCGAACACGTGCAGCGCGTTGACGAGCGCGAGCAGCGTGATGATTACCGCAACGGGCCTGATCAGCGGGATAGTCACGTGGAGCATCTTCTGCCGCTCGTTGGCGCCGTCCAGATCGGCCGCCTCATAGAGCTCCTCCGGCACCTGCTGGAGGGCGGCCATCCAGTACAGCATGTACTGCCCGAATATCTGCCAGACGGAGATCAGGATGACCGCCAGCAGGGCCGTGTTGTCGTGGCCCAGCAGGTCGATCGGCTGCTTCAGGAGCCCGCGCTCCAGCAAGAAGGAGTTGAGCGCTCCGTTCGAGGGATTGAGCAGGTACGTGAAGACCAGTCCTGAGAGGGCGACGGGCAGGATTATGGGTAGGAAGAAGACAGTCCTGAAGAACCGCTTGAACAGGAGCCAGCGCCGGGTCAGCAAAACTGCCGCCAGCAGCGTAAGCGGCAGCTTGATCACGGTATTGAGCACAGCGAAGAGCAGCGTGTTTCGGAACGCCGACCAGAAGAGGGGATCGCTCAGGATCCTGGTGTAGTTGTCGACACCGATGAACTGGTTCAGCGGTTGGACCCCGTCCCAGTCGAAGAACGAGTAGACGATGGTGGCGAGCAGCGGCCAGAGTGTGAAGCCGAAGTAGAGCAACACGAAGGGAAGCAGGAAGACGGGGATCCAGAAGCGGCTGTCGTCCCGAGCGGCTTGAAACCAGTGGCGGTGGCCCGGCGCCGCCCGAGGTTCGCTCACCGCCACCGCTGGGCCGGGATCGGCCATCGGTCCCTGAGCCAATGTCTAGCTCTTGGGGTAGTTGGCGGGGTTGTAATCCTGGTCGTAGTTCCAGCCGGAGAACGTGTAGCAGTCCTTGGAGACCTTGAGCCCAGAGGCCTGCTCCTTCTGCAGCTGTGTGTCGAAGATGGCCTGGCGCATGTTGACCAGCGCCCTGGCGTCCGCGGTCATGTCCCTGTTGTTGACCAGGTTCTGGACCATCACTTCCCACTCGCCGTTGGGCCGTGTCGTCGAGGCCATCGTGAATGCCTTTGAGTCGGCGAGAGCTGGGCACTTGAGCAGCGGCTCGGGATAAACGACGCGAAAGCCCTTGGTGTCGGCGATCTTGAACACGGACTTCCAGGCCGGATCGCCGAGGTACTTCTTGTTGTCGGCGAAGGCGAGGGTGGCGAAGCTGTTCTTCAGGAAGTTCTGGACGAAGAATCCGGTCGGGTTGGTGACCCACTGGATGAACTTGAAGGCCTCTGCCTGGTGCGTCGACTGCGAGCTCAGCCAGTACGCGTACTGGGAGTATCGCTGGGACAGCGCGCCCCGGGGGGTGTCGTCAGGCGCCGGGTGGGCAGCCACGGCGTAGCCGTCGCTGTGGAAGCCTAGCTGGGCCCAGACGCTGACCATCCACGGCCCGTCCATGTAGATCCCTGCCTGGCCGGCGGCGAACTGCTGCCTGGAGAAGTCCTTGTCGTTGACGCCCGGCGCCAGGTAGCCGTTCTTGTTGAGGCCCACGATGTAGTTGAAGGTGTCCATGAACCGGGGGTCGTCGAGGTCGAAGCGGCCGTTCCTGTAGTCGAAGAAGGTGTCGCTCAGCCGGCCGGCCGCAAGCGCATACCAGAGCCGCTGGAAGTCCGTGTCCTTCATGGGTGCGGCGATGCAGTAGGCCCTGGTTCTGGCCCTGATCGCCTTGCAGGCATCGCTCAGCTGGCTCCAGGTCGCCGGTGGCTTGCTGACGTCCAGTCCGGCTTGCTGAAAGACCGCCTTGTTCATGTACATGTAGCCCGGCCCCCAGTAGTGGGTGTCCTGCCAGGGGAATCCGTAGAGCTTGCCGCCTTTGAGGGTGATTCCGTTCAGGAAGGAGCCTGACGGCCAGCGCTTTTCCCAATCGGCGGCCGCTGTCGCATCGGTCGTCCAGGGCTGGATCCAGCCGCTGGCGAGCAGCTGGTTCATGGCGTTCGGACCGCCGGTGGTCCAGTAGAAGACGTCGGGCGCCTGCTTGCTCGAGAAGGCCAGGGGCAGCGTCTGGTTGTACTGCGCCTGGGCTATCGAAGTCCACTCGATGGTGACGTTTGGATTCAGCCTGTGGTACTCCGCCGCCACCTGCTTGTGGAAGTCGGTCTGCTCGACCGAGTAGTCCTGAAGCTTGAGGGTCACCGGCGCCCCTGGCGTCTTGGACGGCTGTGCCGCCGTCTGTCCGCCGCCACACGCGATCACGCCCAGGGCGACGGCCAGCACCGCCGCCAGGCCTTTCAAGCCGACCATTTCACACCTCCCTGGCGCGAGCACGGATGGTCTGTAAGCGCTTTCCCAATCGTGGGCTCTGGCTGCCAGAGTGTATCGTCCGGAGATGCCCCAGTCAACTGATCAAGTCTCCTGGCGGACAGAAAGCGTTTACCATGATGCCGACAACGATGGAACGCACACCGACCATAGGGGACGTGGCACGGCTGGCCGGCGTCTCGGTGGCGACCGCTTCGAGGACGCTGAACGGCATCCGCGCGGTCAGCCCGCCTTTGCGCGCCAGGGTCCTCTCGGCTGCGCGCGAGCTCGGCTACGCACCCAACCTCCACGCCCGAGCCCTCGCCCGGTCCAGCGACGGGTCCGTCGGCGTCATCGTCCACGACGTCGGCGATCCCTATTTCGGGGAGATCGTGCGGGGAATGCTGCGGGCGTCGGCCGACACGGAGCGGATGCTTCTCATCTGCAACACGTACCGCGACCCACAGCGCGAGCTGGCCTACGTGGCTCACTTCAGGGCGCTGCGGGTGAAGGCCATGGTGATGGCGGGCAGTGACCTCGAGGACCGAGAATTCGGCGCGCGGATGGCTGCCCAGATCACGGGCTTCGAGTCCGCAGGCGGCCGGGCCGCCTTGGTCGGCCGGCACTACGCCCCCGGTGACTCCGTGATGCCCGACAACGTCGGCGGGGCCAGGAGCCTGGCCCGGGCGCTGGCCGACCTGGGCCACCGCCGGATCGGCGTGATCACCGGGCCTCCCAACCTGACGACAACCCACGACCGGCTGTCCGGCTTCCGCATGGGCCTGGAGGAGGCGGGCCTCGGATTCCCCGACCACGCCCTCGTCAACGGCGACTTCACGCGTGACAGCGGTGAGCGGGCCGTCGAGGTCCTTATCGAACGCATCCCGGACCTTACCGCCGTCTTCGCCCTGAACGACATCATGGCCATCGGCGCGATGAGCTGGCTCCGCCAACACGGCATCCACGTCCCTCGGGACGTTTCGGTCGCGGGCTTCGACGACATCCCGATCTCCCGCGACCTGGTGCCCTCCCTGTCCACCGTTCGCGTCCCCATGGCCGAGATGGGCGCTCGTGCACTGGCGCTCGCCCTGCAGCCGCGGACCTCGAGCATCCGCACCGAACATCTGGCAACCGAGCTCGTGCTCCGTGAGAGCACCGTGGAGGCGCGCAAGTGACGCGGCAGTGACCTTAGCCTGCGTGACTGTTCTGATTCCCAGGCGCTGGCGGGAGCGCGTGCTTTCGGCGGATGCAACTGCCAAGCTGGCGGCTCTGGCTGAGGTCCGCATGCCCGCCGGGCCGGATCCTCTCGCCGACGAGCTGCCCAGGCTCCTCGGTGGCGCCGCGGCCTGCCTGACCGGCTGGGGCACGCCGCGCTTGACAGAAGAGCTCCTGGCCGGCCTGCCTGAGCTCAAGCTGGTCGCCCACACCGCCGGAAGCGTCCGCTTCCTGCTCCCGGCTGACGTTCTGGAGCGCGGCGTGCGGGTCAGCCACGCCGCTGCTGTGATGGCGGAGGCCGTCGCGGAGCACGTGGTGGCCCAGGCGCTGCTGAGCCTGCAGGGCCTGCATGTGATGGACGCGCGGATGCGCGGGGGAGAATGGGACACGATCCGGGAATCCGTCCCCCGCCACCTGCTGGGCGGCCAGGTGGTAGGTGTCTGGGGCGCGGGGCGGGTCGGTCGAGAGGTGATCCGGTTGCTCCGCGCCTTCGGCTGCGCGATCCTGGTCGCCGACCCTTACCTAGACCTTGCCGCGGCGGAGAGCCTGGGTGCCGAGCTGGTCAGCCTGGAAGAGCTCTTCCTGCGAGCGGACGTGGTCTCTCTCCACGCACCGCTGCTTCCTGAGACCCGAGGTGTGATCGGGCCCGAACTGCTGTCGAGCTTGCGCGACGGAGCGGTCCTCATCAATGCAGGACGCGGAGCTCTAGTGGACGAGGCGGCCCTTCTCCGAGAGCTCTCAGGTGGGCGGATCAGGGCAGCGCTCGACGTCTTCGCCGACGAGCCCCTGCCACAAGACAGTCCGCTCCGGCGTCTGTCCAACGTCGTCCTCTCGCCGCACGTGGCCGGCCACAGCGAGGAGACCCACTACGCCCAGGGACAGGCCATGGTGGACGAGATCGGGCGCTTCTTGCGGGGAGAACCCCTGCGCTACGAGGTCACCGCGGAGCTGCTGGCCGTCATGGCGTGACGGGCCACGCCGACGGGTACGCTGACTCGATGCCGCTGAGAGCCATTTTCTTCGACGTCGGCGAGACGCTGGTTGACGAGACCGAGGTCTGGGGTAAGTGGGCCGACGGGTTGAGTGTCCCGCGCCTTACCTTCTTCGCGGCCATAGGCGCCGTCCTGGTTCGAGCCGGTAATGGTCTTCGGCCGGCCGAGGAGCGCCCCCTGCTCCGCGAGGTCCTCCTGCTGGTCCGCCCTGACCTCGACTACGCGGAGGTTCGCCAGTGGAGCCAGCTGGAGCAGGGCTTTGCGATCGACGACCTCTACCCGGATGCTCTTCCTTGCCTGATTGCGCTCCGCCAGCGCGGTTACCGGATCGGCATCGCCGCCAACCAGCCGGCCAGGGCCGAGGCGGTGCTGCGTCGCAGCGGCCTTCCGTTCGAGTGGCTGCTGATATCCGAACTTGAGGGGGTGCAGAAGCCGGACCCGGCGTTCTTCGAGCGAATCACGCAGGTGAGCGGGCTGCCGGCGGCGTCGATCGCCTACGTGGGCGACCGAGTCGACAACGACGTGATCCCCGCCCACCTGGCGGGTCTCGTGCCCGTGCACATCCGGCGGGGACCCTGGGGCGTGCTCCAGTCAGAGTGGCCAGACGTCGAGCGAGCGGCGCTTCGCCTCGACTCGCTGGAGGAGCTTCCGGCGCGGCTGCGGGAGCTGGAGGCGGCGGCTACCACCAGGCGTGACCCAGGCGGGACTTCTGATCTCTGGCTGCTGCCAGACTGAGCGGGATCATGAATCTAGAGCACACGCTCTCCACGACCCGCGCCGTTCGTAAGCGCATGGACCTCGGCCGGCCCGTCCCGCATGAGGTCATCGTCGAGTGTCTACAACTGGCCGTCCAGGCGCCGACCGGCGGCAACCGCCAGGGTTGGCAGTGGGTGGTCGTCACAGACGCGACGAAGCGGCGGCAGATCGGGGAGTGGTACCGCGAGTCGTGGTATGAGTACGCCTCAGCCGGCCGGCCCAGCTATGCGGAGGACGACCCCCGCCGCGCTCAGCTACCCAGAGTGGTCACCTCGGCCCGCTACCTGGCCGATCACATGGGCGACGTGCCGGTCATGGTCATTCCCTGCCACGAGGGCCGCGTCGATCGACCGGGTACAAGCAATCGGGAGATTGCCGGTCTCTACGGGTCGGTCCTACCGGCCGCCTGGTCGTTCATGCTCGCCGCCCGGGCTCGGGGGCTGGGCACGGCGTGGACGACCCTTCACCTGAAGTACGAGAGAGAGGTCGCCGACCTGCTCGGGATCCCATACGAGGGCTTCACGCAGACGGCGTTGATCACGGTGGGCTACATCACGGGCGAGGACCTCAAGCCCGCGGTTCGGATCCCCCTCGACCAGGTCGTGCACTGGGACAGCTGGTAGGTGTCTCAGGAACCGATGGCGACAAGGCCCCGTCCTGCGACTTGAGCCCGGCCACCACGACGGCCACGACCCGGGAGGCGAAGCCTTCTGCCTCCGTGCCGAACGGGAGGAGCAGGTGGGCCATGAGCGGGCCGACCAGCAGCGAGTGGAGCATCGGCACGTCCGGCCGCGCCCGAAGCTCGCCCCTAGCGACCGCACGGTCCAGCACGGCGGCGAGCCGCGCCTGCACCGGCTCGGTGACGGCGGACGCGAACCGCGCCGCGAGAGCGGGGTCGTCGGTGAGGTCTGCTATGAAGCCCGGCAAGGCGCGGCGCGCGACCGGCTCAGACACGGCGCCGGCGAACGCCGTCAACTGCCGCTCCAGGTCGTCGCGCAGCGATCCGGTGTCCTCAGGCGGCCCGGCGTGCAGGCCGCTCACGACGGCAGCGAAGACGATCTCGGCCCTGGACGACCAGCGCCGGTACACAGCGGCCTTGCCAACGCCGGCTCGGGCCGCCAGGCGGTCAACGCTGAACCCACCGTAGCCCACCTCTGCCAGCAGCTCACGAGCGGTCCTCAGCACCGCCTCGTCGACCCGCGAGGATCGCGGGCGGCCGCGCCCATCCGGGCTCACGCCACGCCGGTCCCGGCCGCTGCGGCCGCGTCCCGCTCGGCAAGCTCCTTGAGGGTTCGCAGCTGCTTGCGCATCATCACGAGGTCGCCCCACGCCAGCAACGCTCCCCCCAAGCGCTCCCACCAGCGGCTCACGCCGATGTCGAGGCGAACGACCAGGCGCGAAGCTGCCGGCGCGCGCGAGCGGACCGCGTAGGTGATGGCCATGGGGCCGTAGAGCCGTTCGGAGCGAGGCAGCGACCGGCCGGAGATGTGCTCGTCCTGCACGAAGTCCACGATCTCGCCGATCAGGAACCGCTGGCCGCGGGCGAGGCGCTCCGCGCCGGGCGTAAGCCGCCGGGGGCTTCGCCGCCCGAAGTTGTCGATCCAGTCGTAGCTGTAGGGCGCGACTTTGAGCTGGCACAGCCACCGGAACAGCACGGCCGGCGGGGCCTCGACGTCGATCGCCCGCATGACGGTCTCGTATGTCACATCCAGATAGCCGTCGCACGGGTAGCGGGCGGCCCACTCGGCCGGAGTGGCATTCCAGGACCTCGGAAGCTGACCAGGGATGCTCACGACGGCGCACCCGCGGCGAGCAGCGGGGCGGCATACCGGGCGAACACGGCGAACGTACGGGGCGGCCGGCCGGCTACACGCTCGACCACGTCTGTGACCTGATCGACCTCGCCGGCCGCGAGCGTTTCGATCGAGGCCAGCATGTCTGCGACCATCCACTCGGGCGAGCCCTGGACGCGGAGGAGTGCGCGCGTCTCTTCGGGCATGCAGTCGACATAGCGGACCGGCCTGGCGAGCGCTGCCGAGAGCCGAGCGGCGGCATCTTCACCGGACAGCGCCTCCGGACCGGTCACAACGTAGGTCCGCCCATGGTGGCCGTCCTCGGTGAGCACGGCGGCGGCGACCGCCGCCAGATCCACGCAGTCGACAAAGGCGCAGCGGCCGTTTCGCATCGGCGCCCGGATCTCACCGGCGACCGCGATGCTCTCGGCGAACAGCAGGAAGTTCTGCATGAACATGCTTCCCCGCAGGATCGTGTAGTCCAGTCCGGAAGCGGCCAGCACCTGCTCGCCGGCGGCGTGCAGGCGGGCGATCGATGAGCGGGCGGCCGGGCCGGCGTCGATCGCCGAGTGCTTGACGATGCGCCGCACGCCGGCCCGTCTCGCCACCTCCAGGGCACCGGCTTCAACCGTGGCCAGCCCCGGGCTGGGTGGGGCGAGCAGGTACAGCCGGTCTACGCCGGACATCGCCGCCGCAAGCGTGTCCGCCCGGTCGAGGTCGCCCGCCACGATCTCGACCTCGGGCCCGAGGGCCGCAGCGGCAGCTGCTGGATTGCGCACGAAGGCCCGCACCCGCTCGCCGCGGCGCACGAGCTCCCCCGTCAGGTGGCGACCTGTCTTGCCGGTTGCTCCAGTTACGAGGATCATCAGATGCCCTCCTAAAATACGAAACGAAACGATACGTTTCGTATAGTAGCAAACCGGGACCGAACCCGCAATAGGTGGCACGCCACCATCGCGAACCGCCGTCCAGACTCCGTGTCCTTCTCAGGACTGGCGGCCGGCAGAGAGCACCTGCGCCAGGTCGTAGCGGACAGGTTCCTCCAGCTGCTCGTACGTGCAGCTGCGGGGGTCGCGGTCGGGCCGCCAGCGCTGAAAGTGCGCCGTGTGCCGGAACCGGGTGCCTTCCATGTGTTCGTACGTGACCTCACAGACCAGCTCCGGGCTCAGGGGGATCCACGAGAGGTCCTTGTCAGCGTTCCACCGGCTGACCGCACCAGGAAGGCGGCTCGACATGTGCGCCTCGGCCTCTGCCCACTCTTCCCATGGGTGGCCCGTGAAATCGCTCATCTCGTACGGCTTCAGCTCGTCCACGAGCTCCGCGCGTCGCTTCACGGAAAAAGAGGCAGCGACCCCGACGTGCTGGAGGACGCCGTCGCTGTTGAAAAGGCCGAGCAGGAGCGACCCGACGACGGGGCCTGTCTTGTGCCAACGGTAGCCGGCCACGACGCAGTCGGCGGTTCGCTCGTGCTTGATCTTGAACATCACCCGCTGATCCGGCTTGTAGAGCACGTCGAAGGGCTTGGCGATGACGCCGTCGAGGCCGGCGCCTTCGAACTGATCGAACCAGGCCCTGGCGACCTCGATGCTGGTCGTTCCCGCAGCGATGTGCACCGGCGGGCTTGCTTGCTGGAGTGCCGACTCGAGGCGCTCGCGCCGGT
>DATFWQ010000098.1:0-3548 GCA_035259145.1 Candidatus Dormiibacterota bacterium
GAGGCCAGCTTGATGTGGCCCATCCGCTCACGGCGCACCTTGCTGCGCGTGACCTCGACACCGCACTTGTCGCAGATGATGCCCTTGTAGCGGTAGCGCTTGTACTTGCCGCAGTGGCACTCCCAGTCCCGCGTGGGACCGAAGATGCGCTCGCAGAACAGACCGTCACGCTCAGGCCGGAGCGTGCGGTAGTTGATCGTCTCGGGCTTGGTGACCTCGCCGTGCGACCACGACAGGATCGTGTCCGGCGAAGCCAGCGACAAGCGCAGCGCGTCAAAGTTTTCTAGCTTCAGCAACACTTCTCCTCAGAGGGGATACCGATTATGGGAGGTATCGGGGTAGCGGGTACCAGGGTCGGAGTGCTCATTCGCTTGCGTCCTCGCCGACCTCATCCCGCTCCAGGCTGATGCCGAGGTCGAGTGGCAGCTCGGGCACGTCCTCTTCGCTCAAGACGATCTGACGCTCGTCCTCGCTCAGGATCTCGACCCCGAGCGCAAGGCCCTCCAGCTCCTTCACCAGCACCCGGAAGCTCTCCGGGATGCCGGCCTCGAGGGTGTTGTCGCCCTTGACGATCGCCTCGTAGGCCTTCACACGGCCGACGATGTCGTCTGACTTGACGGTCAGGATCTCCTGCAGCACGTGTGCGGCGCCATAAGCCTCCAGCGCCCAGACCTCCATTTCGCCGAACCGCTGGCCACCGAACTGCGCCTTTCCCCCCAGCGGCTGCTGGGTGACCAGGCTGTAGGGACCAGTGGAGCGCGCATGGATCTTGTCCTCCACCAGATGGTGGAGCTTGAGCATGTAGATCCAGCCGACGGTGACCGGCTGGTCGAACTCCTCGCCGGTCCGGCCGTCGCGCAGCCGGACCTTGCCGTCCGGCGGTAGACCATGCTGAACCAGCTCTTCTTTGATCTGTTCCATCGGTGCGCCGTCGAAGACCGGCGTCTGGATCTTGGTGTCCAGGGCCTTCGCCACCCAGCCGAGGTGCGTCTCAAGCACCTGGCCGAGGTTCATGCGGCTGGGAACCCCCAGCGGGTTGAGCACGATCTCGACCGGAGTCCCGTCCGGCAAGAACGGCATGTCCTCGGGCGGCATGATCCTGGCCACCACGCCCTTGTTGCCGTGACGGCCGGCCATCTTGTCGCCTGCTGAGATCTTCCTTTTCTGGGCGACGTACACGCGCACAAGCTCGTTGACGCCCGGGGATAGCTCGTCCTTGTTCTCGCGGCTGAACACCTTTACGTCGACCACGATGCCGCGCTCGCCGTGCGGGACCCGGAGACTCGAGTCGCGGACCTCGCGCGCCTTTTCACCGAAGATGGCGCGGAGCAGCCGCTCCTCCGCCGACAGCTCGGTCTCGCCCTTGGGCGTGATCTTGCCGACCAGGATGTCGCCCTGCTCCACCTCGGCGCCGATGTAGATGATCCCGCGCTCGTCCAGGTTGCGCAGCGCGTCGTCGGCCACGTTCGGGATGTCGCGGGTGATCTCCTCAGGCCCCAGCTTGGTGTCCCGGGCCTCGATCTCGAACTCCTCGATGTGGATGGAGGTGTACTTGTCTTCCTTGACGATGTTCTGCGAGAGCAGGATCGCGTCCTCGAAGTTGTAACCCTCCCATGGCATGAAGGCGACCAGCACGTTGCGGCCCAGCGCCATCTCGCCGTTGTCGATGGCAGGGCCGTCGGCCAGGAGGTCGCCGACCTCGACGTGCTGGCCGGGCCTGGCCAGCACCCGGTGATTGAGGCAGGTGCCCTGGTTCGAGCGATAGAACTTCTGAAGCGGGTAGCGGCGATCGGGCGAGCCGTCGTCCGGCCGCACGACGATCTCGAAGATCGGATTTGCGTGGATCCCCTTGAGGTCCTGCGGATTGGCGGTGTCGATCACCGTGCCGGCGACGTCCGCCACGATCATCTCGCCGGAGTACTTCGCGGCATAGTGCTCGACGCCGGTTCCGACCACCGGCGACTCGGTGACCATGAGCGGCACAGCCTGCCGCTGCATGTTCGAGCCCATCAGCGCCCTGGCGGCGTCGTCGTGCTCGAGGAATGGGATCATCGCGGTGGCCACGGAGACGATCTGCTTCGGCGAGACGTCCATGTACTGGATGTTGTGGATGTCCTCGAGTGCGAAGTGACCTCGAGCCCTCGCCGGAACGCGGGCGTCCTTGAACGTGCCATCCTCGTTGAGAAGGGCGTTGGCCTGGGCGATGCTGTACATGTCCTCCTCGTCGGCGGACAGGTACGACACCTCCGGGGACGCCCAGGGCACGATATCCACGCTGTGTATGCCCGCCTGCTCGAGCCGCGCCAGATTCGCCTCGTCCAGAGGCGTGCCGGCGGGCAGGATCTCTGTGCCACTGGAGTCGGCGGCCGGTCGCCGCAGGCTGCGGCCGGCCAGGTTCGGCCGGTCGCCGTTCAGTGTCATCCGGTTGTACACACGCCGGAAGGGCGTCTCCACGAAGCCGAACTGGTTGACCTTGGCATAGGTGGCCAGGGAGCCGATCAGGCCGATGTTTGGACCTTCGGGGGTCTCGATCGGGCAGATCCGGCCGTAATGGCTGGAGTGGACGTCCCGGACGTCGAATCCCGCGCGCTCCCGGCTCAGGCCGCCCGGGCCAAGAGCGCTGAGGCGCCGCTTGTGAGTCAGCTCCGCCAGCGGATTGACCTGGTCCATGAACTGGGAGAGCTGGCTGGAACCGAAGAACTCCTTGATCGCGGCTACCACCGGGCGAGCGTTGATCAGCGAGGCGGAGGTGACCGTGTTGGGGTCTGAGATGGTCATCCGCTCCTTGATGATCCGCTCCATCCGGATCAGGCCCATTCGGAACTGGTTCTGGAGCAGCTCGCCCACGGGCTTCACCCTGCGGTTGCCCAGATGGTCGATGTCGTCGGCGACCTGCCGGTCCCGGGGTGCGTTGTTGAGCTCGATGAGCTTGCGCAGGATGGCGATGAAGTCGCCCTTCTCCAGTATGCGCAGACCCCTGTCGCGCACCCGCTCCTGAATGTCCTCGGGGTCGCGGCCAAGGCGCTTGTCCACCTTGTAGCGGCCGACACGGCCAAGGTCGAAGCGGCGCGGGTTGAAGAAAAGACTATGGAGCAGGTTCCGGGCGTTGTCCACGCTCGGGGGGTCGCCGGGCCTGACACGCCGGTAGAGCTCCAGGAGGGCATCGTCAGCACGCGCTGTGGTGTCCTTCTCGAACGTTGAGTCGAGGTAGCGATGCTCGGGATCGTTGTCGACGTCGCCGAACAGCTCGTTGAAGGCGCGCTTCTGGGCCTCACGGTCGTTGTCGGTGCCCCTGAGCTGCGGCAGCTCGAGGGCCTTGAGCAGCACGGTCACCGGGACCTTTCGCTTGCGGTCGATCTTGACCGTGATCAGGTCCTTGGCCGAGGTCTCGATCTCCAGCCACGCACCACGGTTCGGGATCAGCTTGGCGCCGAACAGCCGTCGACCCGTGGCCGGGTCTTCGGCCGCCGTGAAGTAGACGCCCGGGGACCGGACGAGCTGGGATACCACCACCCGCTCGGTGCCGTTGACGATGAACGTGCCCTCGT
>DATFWQ010000099.1:0-2070 GCA_035259145.1 Candidatus Dormiibacterota bacterium
GAGGCTGTCACCTTCGGGCAGGTCTCCGACCACCGCGGGAGCGGGTGGCACCGAAAAGCGGTGCCCGGGCACTGAGAACTTCTTGGTCGGGCCCAGGGAGTGGAGGCCAGGAAAGACCTCGATCGTATAGCCGTCGAACTCCATGAACTCGCCCCCCTTGACCTGGACGATCTTGCCCTCCTGGACCTGTCCGGTCGCCCGGAGCACGTTGGCGTGGGTCTCGGAGCCGATCACCATGGCGCCGGTGTTCCTGGCGATGAAGGGGATATCAGCCATGTGGTCCCAGTGACCGTGCCCGATCAGGATCTGGTCGGCCTTCTTCACATGTTTCGCTATCAACTCCTCACGCGGCGAAGGCAGCGGCGTGTTGGGATTGAACCTCCCGGAGAAGAAGCCGCTGTCGAAGCGGCCGAACCAGGGATCTATCAGGATGGTGCGCTTGCCGAAGGTGATCTCCCAACCGTTGGTCCCAAACCAGGTGAACTTGACCCCTGCCGAACCTGGTCCCTTCTCGTCGCGGTCCTGCTCATCGTCAGCGGCGGCCACCGATAAGGGACTTCCTACCGCGGCTGTCGCCGCCGCAGCCGCGGCGAGGCTGGACGCCAGGAACCGGCGTCGATTAACCATCTCTCCGAAGCACATGGCGGTCCTCCCTCTGAACCCCAGAAAGCCTCCTCTTCCAGGGAGCGCGTGACGCGCCCCCCGCGGGCCACCGCCACCGCGAGACGACCCTGCATTTACGATTGGGCCGCTTTCGGGCGTTGCCGTGGTGCTGCAGGCCAATCTAGAGATCCGGTCGGTGATCCGTCAATGCTGCCGAGAAGGGGTTCGTAGGAGAGATGCTCGGTAGTTACTCGGAGGTCTCAGAGGCGCCTCGCCGGGTCGATCTGCGTGTCGCAACGCGCGGGACAGCCTCGGCCGCGACGCAAGCTCCGCCATTGGGAGCGTATGTCGAGATCGTGCCGGTCTGGACTCCATGCATGTCGAGACCCGGCACCGGGGGAACGCGATCTGGTCATCGAGTTTTCGATATGCGGCGAACATGGCCGAGCGCTTATTGGCGCAGATCCTTACGGTCCTGACGGCGTGCCGGACCTGGCGTTTCGCAAAAGAGGGTGCCACTGCTCGAAGGCAGCAGCCGGCGAGTGGGGCCACTAAGGCGTGACCCCACGCTGCAAGCGGTTCGCGACGCTCTGCATCAGTGCCGCAGCAATCCGACGAGGCCGATCGACGGAACAGAGGTTCGGCGGCCCCTATAACGGCACGACGATATGCGTCTCGGTGTCGCGGACTCCCGCGATGCCCTGGATTTCCGTCAGCACGGTTTGCGCCAGGGCCGATTCGTTCTCCACCTCGACGTACGCGAAAATGTCCGGTTTCCCCCAACACGAGTGCGCCTGCTTCACGTCGGGCATGGCTCGGAGCGAGGATACGACCGGCTTGTTCTTGCCTGGCTCTATAGATACGAGCACATAGGCGGCGACCATCTTGCCTGTCCTCCTGATACGACCTCGAGTCTAGGCCGCGCGTCAGCCGCCTTCCCGATCGCTGCTTGGGTGACAACAACATCCCGTGCCTGAGAGCCGGAACGGGGTTGCTTCGTAGCAGGCTGCGACCAGGTTGGCCGCCTGCGCGTCAACGATCCGTTGGTCAGCCGCTGTACAGAGCTGAAAGCTGGCGACCCAATTCAGCCAGCCGCTCCCGCAGATCCCTGGGTTCGAGGACTTCGACTGCCCCGCCGAAGGTTGCCAGCAGGCTTACAGCCACGTCGCACGCTGCCAATTCGAGAACGGCCACTCCTCCGTCCGATCGGTCGACGATCTGCTCGCCGACAAGCCGGGTGAATTGACCGGAGACCTCCGCTTCCACGCGTACCTTCACCAGCACCCGGTCGGGTGAGGCGCCCTGGAAGCGCCCGACCTGGGCCGCCCAGGCTGACCGAAGGTCGAACGCGGGCGGGCGCTCGAACGTCTCGTCGGTGAGGTCCGCGTCCTCGATGCGAGACACCCGGTAGACGCGAGGCTGGCCTCCGACACCCGCCAGAAGGTACCAGGTGCCGGCCTTGGAGAC
>DATFWQ010000100.1:0-4626 GCA_035259145.1 Candidatus Dormiibacterota bacterium
GGAAGCCGTAGCCGAAGCGGATGGTCTTTGGTGATGCGCCGGCGGCTCGAGCTGCAGCGAGGTAGTCGTCAACGAGCTTGGCTAGCGGCGACCGAGCGGCGGATGCAACGACCGAGAGCTTGGGCACTGTCCTCCTACCCACAGATCCCTAGTAACGAATTATTCGGATTCTACACCAAAGGACCGTTTCCTACACCTTTTCTCAAGGCAGATTTCAGGTGCTCGGAGTAGCCCAAATTCCCTAGGAAGTGGTCCTATTCGTATTCGAAGGGCCTTGGTGGAGCCCACGTCGGGATTCGAACCCGAGACCTCTTCCTTACCAAGGAAGTGCTCTACCGACTGAGCTACGTGGGCAAGTTTATTCCCGTTCATCCTAGACGACTTCCTTACGGAGCCGATCTCAGAGGCGTGCGCAGGGAGGCCGACGGGTCACTGGCGACCCACGCTGATCTGTGGAGGCTGAGCTGATCGCAAGGCCGACTTCTCTGGCACCTCACGCGATGAATGGCTGAACCGGTCTGCCGACCCCGTTCCGGTCAATGAGGTCGAGGACCAGCGCCGCCGCCCAGGAGAAGCGGGGCGCGCCGCCGCCCCGACCGTTGAGCGGGTTGTAGTGCTCCGAGAAGCCGGACTCTTCAACCAGCGCGATGGTGCGCCGCTCCAGCGCCGAGGCCTCATCGTCAAGCCCGACGGTGGCGAGGCCGAGCGCAATGAGCCAGTTAAGGTGAACCCATACGGGGCCTCGCCAGTAGCACACAGGGTCGAACGCCGGGTGCTTCGGCGACACCGTCCAGACCGGCCTCAGGTCGGGCCCGTCGCCCGTATACGACGTCCACAGCCGCTCTGCCAGCTCGCGGGGTACGAGCCCGCTGAGGGTCGCGGCGATGCCAGCCGGTGTGGGGACGACGATCCTTCGGCCGGCGATCACGTCGTAGTCGAAGTAGCAGTTCATCTCAGCGTCCCAATGCCGCTCCTCGAAGGCGGCGGCAAACTCAGCAAGCTCACCACGCTCGAACGGAGGTCGCGCTCCTATCGACTGGGCGATCGCATTCAGATCCGTGGCCGCACGGTACCAGCAGGCGTCAAAGAAGACGTCGTTGACGACGAAGGGCGAGACCGCGCGGTAGCCGCGGATGTCGTAGTCGGCGCTATCCAGTAGCTCGATGAGAGCCAGGTAGGCGTCGTAGTCGCGGTCCTCGGGCCTGTGCTCGGCTCCGACATGCTCAGTGTCGCGCCTGGTGAACGGCTGCCGAGGTTTCAGGCCGGCGGCCTGCACATAGTCCCATCGGGGGGAGTTGTCCCAGCCGGTCTCCCACGGGTGGACGACGCTGACGAGAGGGCATCCATCCAGTTGTCGCTTGCGCGTGAAGTAGTGCAGCCAGCGCTCGAGTGCGGGAAACGTCCGGGAGAGGAGGGCGTGACGGCCGGCGGCGTCTGGAGCGCGCTCGGCCACACGGCGGACCGCAGTGACCAGCACAGGTGGGTTCGAGATGCCGCTCGTCAGGAATCCTGGCGCGTGATGACGCACAGCGTTCGGCCAGCGGTCGGGGCCCGGGAAGTAGCCGTCGAGGTGACGTGGGTCGTAACGGATGTGGGGAAGCATCCCGTTGACCCATTGCGCATCGAGCAAGGACTCGATCTCGCGCACGGCCCTCCGCCAATCGACCGAAGCCCAGCCGAGGCTTACCAGGGCGCTATCCCAGTTCCACTGGTGTGGGTACTGGTGCACCGATGGCTTGGTCCAGCTGCCTGCGTCGTTGGCACGGAGAACAGCCAGGGCCTCGGCCGCGAGATTCCGCGGTCTCGGCGGCGTCAGGACACCCCGACCACGACGGCCCGCCCTCGGCGGTGCGGTCGACTGCCGCACCAGAAATGCCGTCGCGAGCGAGTAGCGAGCCGGCTCTTCGCGGGAGCCCTGGATCTTCCGGACGACCAGCTGGGCGGCGAGGCGCCCAATGCGGTCGCGGGGCTGCTCGACCACCGTCAGCCCAGGCAGGAGTGTCTGGGCGAGAGGGTCGTCAGCGAAGGCCACGATTGAAAGGTCGTCGGGGATTCGGAACCCCATAGTCGCCACAGCCTGGTGAAGGTGGAACGCCAGCCGGTTATGGAGGGCGAAGACCGCGGTCGGGGTCGACTCAGAAATGAACTCACAAAGGAGATTTGAGTTTTCGGCCCGCTGGCTTTCAGTCAGTTCCCAGCCTGCGGCGGCGACAGGTATGCGGCAGAGGACGAGCTCATCGTCGTACGTGAGCCCGGCAGCCTCGAGCGCCTGACGGTACCCCTGCAGCCGATCGGCTACAGATGTCGTGGCCAGATTATCGGTGGAGACGAAGCCGATGCGTCGATGGCCAATATCGGCCAGATGCTTCACAGCCTCGTAGGCGCCGCTGACGTTGTCAGGGATCACAGCGTCGGCTGCGAACCCCGGAAGATAGCGGTCGATGAATACGAGCGGGACGTCGGATGCCTTGAGCTCGGCGTAGAGGGCGACATCTGGCTCGTAGTCGATGGGGTAAGCGATGACCCCCGACACGCCGTTCTCCAGCATTCGCCGGACGCGGCCCGACTCCTGCGTGCGGCTCGCCCCGCTGCTCCCGAACAGCATCGAGTAGCCATGCCGGTGGAGCTCGTCTTCAATCGCCTGGACCAGGCTCGCGCCGGATGGCCTGGCAATCGAGGGCACGACAACGCCAACCTGACGTCTTTGATCGGACGTGGGCACAGTCCTGACAACGAAGCTGCCCCGCCCCGGCGCCGCCTCGACGAGGCCGTGCTCCCGCAGCGTGGCCAGCGCGCGGCGGAGAGTTCCACGGCTGACGCCCAGCTGCCTGGCCAGCACCGGCTCGGCCGGAAGCCGCGTCCCGACGGGCCACGCGCCGCCGGTGATCCGCCGCTCCAGTTCTGACCGTATGCGACTGTGGGTCGAACCGGGGGGGAGGTCAGCCATGGCGGCAAGGATAAAGGGTACTGGACAAACTGTGGACCGAGCCCCATTATTTGTACGAGCAATCGGCCAAGTCGGTTTATACAAATCGCACGAAAGGGGGAGCGCCACGATGAAATCCATCCTTCTGATGGACCGGCTCGGTAGGACCCGGCCTCTCGCGCTCGCGACCGCCGTGGCTGCCATGCTGGCAGCCTGCGGAGGGACTCCTGCGCCGGCGTCCTCCCCAGGAAACGAGGCCAACGCAGGCACGGTGGCCTTTCTCTCGTCACAGGCCCAGCCCGTGAACGAGGCGGAGGGGATGCGGCGCGACGTGCTGGCGGCCTTCAATGGGACGGCGAACTTCGACAGCTCCCGCTCCGACGCCCAGATCGTTCAGCAGGTCCAGGCGGAGGAGCGGGCCGGGAAGGTGACCGTTGACCTCATCGGCGGACTCCACGGCGACTTCCCGCAGCTCGGCCAGGCTGGCCAGCTGGAGGACCTGACGCCTCTGCTGCAGAAGCTCGAGCGGGATCGCCACTTCAACGCTGACCTTCTCAAGTACGGCAAGCTCGGCACGGGCAAGCAGTACTACATCCCCTGGATGCAGGCGACCTACATGATGGTGGCCAACAAGAAAGCACTTCCTTACCTACCAAAGGGCGCGGACATCAACAACCTCAGCTACGACCAGCTGATCCAGTGGGGCCAGAACCTGAAGCAGACGACCGGCGAGAACAAGGTCGGCCTGCCCGCCAGCAGCAAAGGCCTCATTCACCGCGGAGTCCAGGGTTACTGGTACCCATCGTTCACGGGCGCCGAGGTCACCGGCTTCAAGTCGCCCGAGGCCGTGAACCTGTGGCAGACGTACCGCAGGCTCTGGGCGGTGTCCAGCGCACAGTCCACCAACTACGCCTTCATGCAGGAGCCGCTGCAGTCGGGCGAGGTGTGGGTGGCGTGGGACCACCAGGCGAGGCTCATAGACGCGCTCAACAACAGCCCTGACCAGTTCGTCGTCTTCCCCGCGCCTTCCGGGCCGAAGGGCCTGGGCTACATGGCGGTCGTCGTAGGGCTTGCCATTCCCAAGGGGGCGCCCAACGCAAAGGGGGCTGAAGCGCTGATCGACTACCTGACCCAGCCGAAGAACCAGGTCAAGGCAGTCAACGTGATCGGATTCTTCTCGGTGCTGTCCGACGCCTCGGCCAGGAGCACCGCAGGGCTCAAGCCGGGTGTCGCGCTCGAGGCGGCTGCGGCCGCCAGGCAGAGCGGGAGCAAGAACGCAATACCGGCCCTGCTTCCTGTTGGCCTCGGGGCCAAGGACGCCGAGTTCAACAAGGCCTATGTAGACACCTTCACCCGGATCATCCTGCGCAACGAAGATATCCAGACTGTGCTCAATTCCGAGGCCCAGGTGATCAATGACCTTTTGAACACCGCCAACGCACCCTGCTGGCCGCCCGATTCGACGAGCAGCGGCGCATGTCAGGTGAAGTAGCACAGGCTCCGGCGGTTCCGCGAGCGGAGATCGGACGCCGCCCTACCCGCCCACGCCGCCGGTTTCCGTGGCAGCCCTACGCGCTGGTTGCGCCGGCGGCCATCTTCATGCTGGTCTTCTTTGTCTGGCCGGCGATCCAGGCTCTCTTGATTACCTTCCAGACCTCGAGTGGGCAGTTCACCCTGGGCAACCTCCAGGCCATGATCCG
>DATFWQ010000101.1:0-4464 GCA_035259145.1 Candidatus Dormiibacterota bacterium
GATGACCTCGCGGAGGTCGAGCTCCTCCGCCAGCCAGACCGCGTGCATCGCGCCGGCTCCACCGAATGCCACGAGCGAGAACACGCGGGGATCGATGCCCTGTCGCACCGTGATGGTTCGAATCGCGTCGGCCATCTTCGCGTTGACGATCGTGAGGATGCCTTCGGCCAGGGCCGTGTCGTCGAGCCCTAGCTTCCCGGCCATGGTCCGGATGGCCCGTGCAGCGGCGTCCGGGTCGAGCCGCATACGGCCGCCCAGGAAGTAGTCGGGGTCGAGGCGGCCGAGAAACAGATTGGCGTCGGTCACCGTCGCGTCGACCCCTCCCCGGCCGTAGCACGCCGGCCCGGGGTCGGCGCCCGCGCTCTGCGGACCGACCCGCAGCGCTCCTGCCTCCAGCCAGGCGATGGACCCGCCGCCGGCTCCGATCGTGTGGATGTCGACCAGCGGCATCAGGATGGGGAGGCCCTGCAGCTCCGTCTCTGTCGAGACGCTGGGTGTGCCGTCGACGATCAGGCTCATGTCGAATGATGTGCCGCCCATGTCGATGCAGAGCAGGTTGGGCCGGCCTGCGGATTCTGAGAGTCCCGCGCCTCCGATAGCCCCGCCAACCGGACCGGAGAGAAGCGTCTGGACCGGTTGACGCCTGGCGGCCTGCGCCGTCATCAGCCCGCCGTTCGACTGCATGACGTGCAGCTGAGGCGCCACGCCGACATCCTGAAGCTCGGCCTCCAGCCGGGCGAGGTAGCGCTCGACGATGGGCGCGATGTAGGCGTTGAGGACCGCGGACGATGCCCGTTCGTACTCTCGCCACTCACGGGCGACCTCGTGGGAGAGCGTCACGGACAGCTCGGGAAGGCTCTTGAGGAGGACCTCGCGCGCTCTCAGTTCGTGGGCTGGGTTCAGGTAGGAGTGCAGGAAGCAGACGGCGACGGCACTGATTCCCTGTCGCCGGATCATTTCGACGATGGGCTCGAAGTCCGCCTCGCGCAAGGGCTCCTCGACTGACCCGTCCCAACGCAGCCGCCCCCGCACCTCCACCACGTCGCGCCGTGGTATCAACCGCTCGGGCTTTGCGTACTGCAAGGTGTAGAGCTCCTTGCGGTCGCCGCGAGCGATCGAGTAGAAGTCCCTGACGCCGGCCGTGGCGATCAGCAGCACGCGAGTGCCCTTGCGTTCCAGAAAGGCGTTGAGACCGACGGTCGTGCCATGAACGATGAACTCGATCTCGGTCGGATCCGGCAGGAGTACGTGCAGGCCGGACATCACGCCTTCGGCAGGGTTCGCCGGGGTTGTGAGCGTCTTGCCGGTGAAGGTCCGCTCATCGGGGCCTCCGGTCACGACGAAGTCGGTGAAGGTACCTCCGATGTCCATGGCCACGCGATAGCCGTTCAATGGTCTGTACCCACTCAGCGGCGCCTGCCGCCGACTGCGCTCAACGCAACCGCCAGCACGATGATCATTCCGGTCACCAGGTCGCGCAGGAACGGGTTGGCATTCAGCAGGTTGAAGCCGTTCTCAATGAGAGCAAGGAGGAGGACGCCGACGACCGAGCGCCAGACAGCGCCGACGCCGCCGTAGATACTGGTGCCGCCCAGGATCACCGCCGCAACGGCCTGCAGCGTCAGATCCCTGCCGGTCTGGGGTTGGCCGCTGGCGATCCTCGATACGAGAACGGCGCCTGCGAGACCCGCCGCGAAGCCGCTGAACGCGAAGGTGCCGATCCGTACAAGGCCGACCCGCACGCCCGAGAGCTCCGCCGCCTCGGCGTTGCCGCCGACCGCGAAGACGTGGCGCCCGAACACCGTCCGGTTCAGGAGCAGGCCCGCGAGCAGGACGAAGCCGGCCATCAGCAGCGAGGCGTTGGGCAGGCCCCCAACCTGGCCTCTGCCCAGCACCGGAAACCTCGGATCGTCCACTGAGATCAGAAATCCACCCGTGATCAGCAGGGCCAGGCTGCCGTAGACGAGGCTCGAGGCAAGGGTGGCGAGAAAGGAGTGGATTCGGAGGCCGGTGATCACGAGACCGTTCACCGTCCCCAGCAGGCAGCCGATGACGGGTGCCGCAATCAGCCCGACATAGGAGTTCGAGCGGACAGCGAGCCAGGCTGCGCACACGCTGGCAACCGCGGCCATCGAACCGGTCGAGAGGTCGAAGCCGCCGGCGATGATGACCAGGGTGCCGGCGCCGGCGACGATCAGGAGCGGCGTCTGCTCGCTCAGGATGTTCAGCAAGTTCTCCTTCGACAGGAAGGCGGATGACGCGCTGGAGAGCACGACGAACAGCAAAGCCAGCATCACCAGGACGGCGTACCGCTGAACGGCGCTCCGCCAGGAGCCACCCACGAGCCCTTGCAGCCTGTCACCGACGCCGCCGCTCGATACGGGCTTTTCGACTGCCGGAGCGGCCGAGGGATTCTGCTCGGTCACAGCACCCGTTCACCTCCCCCGTCCGGAACCCGCGCTAGCCCGAACAAGCGGTAGAGGACGTCTTCGACGGTCGTCGCGTGGGGCTCCACTTCTTCGATGATCCGACCCTGCCGGATCAGGTAGACGCGATGACACAGGCCCAGGACCTCCTCGAGCTCCGAGGAGATGAGGAGGATGCCCGCGCCTGAGCCCGCCAGCCTGACAACGAGATCGTAGATCTGCCGCTTGGCTCCGATGTCAACACCGCGGGTCGGCTCGTCGAGGATCACGATGCGCGGCTCGCCGGCCATCCATTTCCCGAACAGCACCTTCTGCTGATTCCCGCCGGACAGGGTCGCCACGTCCATGGTCACCCGGCGGGGATGGACGTCGAGGCTGTCCACCATTCTTTCGGCCAGATCACGTTCAGCGCTTGGCCGGACCAGGCCCAGACGCGCGAGTCGACCCAGGTGCGGCAGCGAGATGTTGCGGCTCACCCACTGGGTCATCACAAGGCCCTGCCGGCGTCGATCTTCGGGGATGAGATACACCCGACGGTCGATCGACCGTCTTGGCGACGGTCTCGAGTAGCTGCTCCCGAGCACCAGGATCTCGCCGCCGTCGAGCGGCTCCGCTCCATAGATGGCGCGGGCGATCTCGGACCTCCCGCTGCCCACCAGGCCCGCGAGTCCGACGATCTCACCGGGTCGGACGGCGAGATTCACCCCCTGCACGGCTTTGCCGCTGACCAGGTCACGGAGCTCGAGGACCGGCGCAACGCTGTGCGGCGGTCGCGGCGGCAGTGCGGGAAAAGTCAAATTGAGGGAGCGGCCGAGCATTGCCTCGATGAGGCTGGACTTGGTTTGCCGCGTGCTCGGTGCGGTCCGGACGAGGCGGCCGTCGCGCATGACCGAGACCGCATCGCTCTGATCAAGCGCCGCATCCAGGAAGTGCGTTATGTAGAGGATCGTCCGACCCTCTCTCTGGAGCCTGCGCATGATCGCGTGCAGCTTTTCAGTTTCGTCAGCTGTCTGCGACGACGTCGGCTCGTCCATGATGATGACGCGCGCGTCGCGCGCGAGAGCCCTGAGGATCTCGACCTTCTGCTGGTCCGCGATGCGCAGCGTGTGCACGGGTCGGTCTGGCGGGAGTCCGAAGCCGACACGGCCGTCCAGCTCTCGATACCTGCCGGCGAGGTCGTTTCGCAGCCAGCCGATGCGGCTCGACTCGAGCCCCAGAAATACGTTCTGGCCGACGGTGAGATCAGGGACCAACGAGAGCTCCTGCTGGATCATGGCCACGCCTGCACCGAGGGCAGTTCGCGTGTCCCAGCCCGACACCGTCCGGCCGGCGATCCGCATCACACCCTCATCGGGTCGGTGAACGCCACCGATCAGGTTGCCCAGAGTCGACTTCCCGGCACCGTTCTCTCCAACGAGGGCGTGGATCGTGCCGGCGTCGATGCTGATGGATACGTCGTCCACCGCCTGGGTGGTGCCGAAGCGCTTGCTGACGTGCTCCAGGCGAATCGCAGGCTCTGTCAAGCCCTTCAGCCTAATGATCTCGCTGTCGCTCGGCTACCGGTCGGCGCTAACCGCTCCACTCGCCCTGGAAGTCTGGGTGTGAGTCCAGGACGGACTTGGTGAGGATGGGTGGCAGGCTGGCCGCGGTGTCCATGTTCACGACCTGCTTGAAGCTCTTTCCGTTCAGGGCGTTGCCCAACTGCTCCATGGCCTGCGCCCCCATCGTGTGTGGGTAGTAGGCCAGTGTGTTGTTCCAGAGACCACCCCGGATCGCCTGGACGGCCTCCTTGTCGGCGCCTCCGCCGCTGATGAACAGCTTGTTCTGTCCAACCAGCGTCTTGAGGTCGTACCCCTTGTTCTGGAGGGCGATCTGTGCGCCCTCCACATGCTGATCCGCATTGGAGAGCAGCACGTCGATCTGCGGATGCGCCTGGAGGATGTCGGTCATTGCTTTGAGCGAGGTGTCGCGGTCGTAGTTGCCCTGTCCGGTCGCGACGACCTGGATGTTCGCGTGACCCTTGAAGTCCGCCTGCCAC
>DATFWQ010000102.1:0-25916 GCA_035259145.1 Candidatus Dormiibacterota bacterium
GGCAACGAAAGGTAGCCAAAGAAATGGCGCGTCCGTTGGAAGGGTCGTCTTGCACTCGATCCGACCGACGGAGGCGCGCCTTTGCGGACGTTACAGCTTGCGCCCCGTGCCCGTCGTTGCTGGCACGGTGGCCCGCCCCCAAGTACCAGCCTCGCTTCTCCGAGGCCGAGGTCGCCGAGGCTTGCGCCTGGGCCTGCTCGCAGGCCCTTCCGCACGGCGAAGTGCAGCGGGCTCGGCTCGTGCTCCTGCTCCATGAGCAGCCCGACCTGCGCAGCCCGGAAGCGGCACAGCGCCTGGGCCAGAGCGCCTCGTGGGTCTGCAAGTGGCGCCGAGGCTGGGTCGAGGCAGGGTTCTCGCTGTGAGATGCACCGCGGCCCGGGCGGCCGCAGCAGTTCGCAGACTGGGTGCTGGCGCTGGTGATTGCCATCGCCTGCGAGCTGCCGAGCCGGTTCGACCTGCCCCTCAGCCGCCATTTCGCCAGCAGCGTCCCGCAGGTCGTGCGCGGAGAGGGGTGGTCATCAGCCTGCGCACGGTGCAGCGGATCCTGGCCCGCCACCACCTCAAACCCTGGCGGTACGTGAGCTGGATGCACCCGCGCGACCCCAGGTTCATCGAGAAGGCCAGGATCATCCTCGACCTCTACGCGGGGTTCTGGGAGGGTCGGGCCCTGGGCCCTCGCGACCAGATCATCTCGGCGGACGAGAAGACCTCGATTCAAGCCAGGCGGGCGCCAACTGGTAGCGCCTGGCCCTGGTCAGCCGGGCCGGGTGGAGAGCGACTACAAGCGGCGAGGCGCACTCCAGTACGCCTGCGCCTGGGACGTTCGGCGCGGCATCCCCTGGGGCCGCTGCGAGCCCAAGACCGGGATCGCGGCCTTCACCAGGCTGGTCGACCAGGTGATGGCCATGGAGCCTTACCGCTCGGCGCCACGCGTTTTCTGGATCGTGGACAACGGCTCCTCCCACCGGGGCAAGAAGGCCGCTCGCCGTCTTCGGGAGCGCTACCCCAACCTGATCCTGGTCCATACTCCCACCCACGCCTCTTGGCTGAATCAGGTGGAGGTCGTCTTCGGGATCGTGCAGCGCGCAAGGTGCTGACGCCGGCCGTCGCGGACAGCCTGGAGGAGCTTGCTGCACGCATCCTCGCCTTTGAGACCCAGTATCGCCAGCAGCCCCGGCCGGTTCGCTGGAGGTTCACGCGACAGGAGTTCGACCGGCGCCTACAAGAGCTCGAGCAGTGCGCCCAGCCACTCGCCGCATGAACCCCTACGAACTTGCGGCCAGAACCACGTAGGCTGATGACATGAACGAGGCCAGGATCCGCGAGCAGGCGAAACGGCCCGAGGACCTGAGCCGGCTGTTTCTCGAGCGCGCGAACGCGGGGGACGTCGAGGGTGTGGTGGCTCTCTACGAACCCGAGGCGCTCCTGGTCGGCCAGGACGGCGAGATGCTGATCGGGACGGAGGCCATCCGGCGCTTCTATCAACAGCTGCTCGCATCGAGGCCCACCTTCAGCGGTGAGACGCAGCCTTCCCTTCAGAGAGGCGATCTGGCCCTGACATCGACCCGCTTCACGGCGGCTACCGGCCGGGCGGCGACGGCGGAGGTGGCTCGCCGCCAGCCGAACGGGACATGGCTTTGGGCAATCGACAAGCCCAACGTGGTCGCGTAGCGACCCGGACCACTGACGGGGCCAGGCGGGCGGCGCTGGAGAGCCGTCCGTCCGGAGGCCGTCGGCAGGCCCACCGTGGTGCGCAACGGTTGGCTGCTCGAATCCATGCTGACCAGCGCCGAGTCTCGAGGGAGGGATCGTGACGGCCGACTTCCGCGGCCGCGTCCACGGCGCCTACACCTACGTTACGTCGTCCTGAGCGCGGCTGACCGGCGCCCTCAGGAGTTCGGCAGTCAGGCGCCGTCCTGTCCAGCCATCGCCTGAACCCGCCTTGCTCGGGGCCGGCCGCCCCGAGCTCACCCGGGAGGTTCACCGATGGCCACGTCTACTGCCATGCGCCGCCTGCTGGCGCTTGTCCACGACTACGCCCGTGAGCCGGCGTCCGTCGATCCCGACGCCGCGATCCGTCGCGCCCCCCCGTCGGGCCGTGTCGGCCCTTACCGAGTTGGCCGACCTCATGGAGCAGCGCGCCCGACGTGCTTGCCGAGTAAGCCATTCAGACCTTTGGTCTCGCTCCCACCTGGCCATGACCGGTTCGGCCGCGTCGCGATGACCCCTTACGCTCCTCTGCCGCGGACCACTAAGGCACGACGACTGACCGTGCCACCGTGCCTGCTAAGAGCGCGTCGTACGCCTCGTTGATCTCGCCGAGCGCCCACTGACGCGTCAGAAGCCGGTCCAGCGGCAGGCGCCCGCGCCGGTAGAGCTCGAACAGCCGCGGGAAGTCCACGCGCGGACGGGTCGAGCCGTAGATCGACCCCTTCAGCGTCTTCTCCTGCATCACCAGCTGCTGGACGTTGACCTGAGCCGTCATCCCGGTGGGGACGATGCCGACCGCCACCGCCGTCCCACCGACTCGCACGGCCCTGATCGCCTGCTCAACGGTTTCGGCGAGTCCGATCACCTCGAAGGCGTAGTCGACGCCGGCGCCTGTGAGCTCGCGCACAGCGTCCACCAGGTCATCGCGGGACGAGTCGACGACGTCCGTCGCTCCCAACGACGTAGCCAGCTCCAGCTTGGCCGGGTTGAGGTCGGCGGCGATGATCCTGGCGGCTCCAGCCAGCACTGCGCCCATGATCGCGCAGAGCCCGACACCACCGGCGCCGATGACGAGCACCGTCGAGCCCGGCTCTACCTTCGCGGTGTTGACGACGGCGCCCACGCCTGTCATGACCGCGCAGCCGGCCAGGGCTGCAATCGGCATCGGAATGTCCTCGGGGATCTTCAGCACCGCCTCCTGCGCGCAGACGGTCTGCTCCGCAAAGCAAGACACGCCGGCGAAATGCCGGAGCTGCAGGTCGTCGCGGCTCAGGCGTGTGGTGCCGTCCATCAGCAGGCCGCTGTTCCGGAGCGCCGTCCCCACCACGCAGAGAGCCGGCCGGCCCACGCTGCAGTATTCGCAGCGGCCGCAGCTCGTCCTCCAGAGCAGCACCACATGGTCGCCCTGCGCGACGCCGGTCACGCCAGGACCGACCTCCTCCACGACGCCGGCGCCCTCGTGGCCGAGCACGGCCGGTAGCACTGCCACCATGTCGCCGTGCATGACGTGGTAGTCGCTGTGACAGACGCCGGCGGCGCCGACTCGAACCCGCACCTCGCCGGTGCGGGGCGGCGCCAGCTCCACGTCCTCGACGCGCAGGGGCTGACCGGGCTCGTACAGGACGGCTGCTTTCATGCCGGTGATCATATTGGTCGCCGGCCGGGGAACAAGCGCCCGCGGTCAGCAGGTGTCAGCCAGCCAGTCGCGCAGCACGGCGATCTCGTGTGGCAGCGCGACGTCAGGGTCTTCTATCTCGGGATGCCAGCGCTTTTCCCATTCAGCGACGAGCCAGCCGCCATAGCCCCCTCGCTGCAGCACGTCGAGACAGGCGCGGACAGGGACCTCGCCGTCACCCAGCAGGACGAGCTGCCAGCCCTCGCCGTCAGGCTCCGGTCGTGCGTCTTTGATGTGCACGCTCAGAATTCGCGGACCGACCAGGTCCCAGACCTGCTGAGGCGTCTCACCTGAGCGGTGGGTGTGCAGCACATCCCAGACGACGCCAACCTGTGGGCTGGAGACCCGGTCCATCACCCTGGCTACCGCAGACGCAGCCGAGAAGGCGTCGTGGGTCTCCAGCCCGATCTTGACGCCGAGCCTCTCGGCGACTTGAGCTGTCACCTCCAGGATGCGCACCGCCTTTGCCACCGCATCCTCGTTCGAGATTCCGTCTGGCACGTTGCCGCCGAACACCCGGACCAGCGGTGCCGACCATCCGGCCGCGAGCTCCATGAACGAGACCAGCTCCGTCTCGACCTCAACGTCGAGCTGGTCGGTCACGAGGCGGATTGAGCTGTCGGCCGCAACCAGGCCGAGCCCCGACTCGCGGAGGAGGCGGCCGATCGACTCCCGGTCCGCGGCCGGGAGGTCAGGCTCGATCAGCTGACCATCGATCAGCCGCAGCTCAAGCCCCTCGTAGCCCCACCGCTGCGCCTCCTCTATGGCGCGCTGGAGCGACCAATCCGGGCAGGCCAGGGTGCTGAACGCCAGCTTCCAGCTCACCTATCACACCTCCTGATCAGCAACGTGTGCCAGATAGCGGGCGGCGACCAGGCTCAACGCCTCTGCGGCCGGCAGCGCCCAGAGCTCCTTATTGAAGATCTCGACCTCGATCGGACCGGCGTAACCGGCCCTGTCCACCGCCTGTCGCAGGCGGCGCAGCTCGATGACGCCGTCTCCCGCCAGTCCGCGCCCGTTGAGCATGTCTGGCGTCGGCACCAGCCAGTCGGAGACGTGGAAGCCAAGAATACGGCCCTTGCAAGCGGCAACGCGCTCATAGAGCTGGGGGTCCCACCAGACGTGGTAGGCATCGACCACAACGCCCACACGCTCACCTGGCCCGGCGGAGGTGGCGAGGGCCAGCGCCTGATCCAGGGTCACGATCACCGATCGGTCGGCGCAGTACATGGGGTGCAGCGGCTCCACGGCCAGCGCCACCCCGTGTGAGGCGGCATGCTCGGCCAGCCGAGCCACGGCCTCGGCCACGTAGCCTCGGGCAGCGCTAAGAGAGTGGTCCGGCGCGGGACCGCAGACGAGGACCAGGCACGCGGCCCCCAGCTCCGCTGCCTCCTCGACGGCGCGCCGGTTGTCGTCCATCCGATCCGTGCGTCCGGCCTCGTCGGCGGCGCCGAACCCGCCTCCGCGGCACAGGCTGGACACCCCCAGGCCGGCGTCCCGGATGGCGCGGATCGACGCCCCGAGACCCACTTCCGCAACCCGATCCCGCCAGGGTGCGATCCAGCCCAGGCCGGCTCGTGCGCAGGCCGCCGCGGCCTCGGGCAGCGTCCACGCCGGGATGGTCGCCTGATTAAGGCTGAGGCGGCCCAGCGCGTTCGAGTCCCCGGTCAAGCTGACGAGTCGAACTCTCCCCCGCGAAGTCGGGGGAGGGGGCCAGCAGACTCTCCCCCGCGAAGTCGGGGGAGTACCCGGCGCAGCCGGGGGAGGGGGTGACAGCAACCTCTCGCACGCTTCCGTTGTGCTCCGGCGCACGTCATTCGGGCGGTTGGACCTCCGGTTGTGCGCTGAGGTCGAAGACCTGTTCCATTGCCGCCCACCACTCCCCGGCGGCCGCTTCGGTGACGCGCTCCTGCATGGTACGCATCAGCTGGTCCCATTCCCGAGATCGAGGGTCGTCGTTGATCCGCGCGAAGTCGGTCGCCGGGTCGAAGCCGTCGTCCGCCTCCACGTACATGAAGAGCCGCCGGCCGAGCAGGTATATCCGCATCTGGGTGATGCCCACGTCACGCAGGCGGGCCGTCACCTCTGGCCAGACCGCGCGGTGGTGTTCTTTGTACCGCTCGATCAAGGCCGTGTCATCCACCAGCTGCAGTGTCCTGCCGAATCTCTGCATCGTCCCTCCCTAAAGGGTCTCCGCCGCCAATCTGTAGACGCGCACGGCGGTGGCGCCCATTATCTGGCGGCGGGCGCCCTCCGGGATCTCCCCCAAGGCCTGCCGGAGCGCTCCGACAACCTGACTGTAGGACGCAGCCAGGAGGCAGACGGGCCAATCGGAGCCGAACATCAGCCGGTCTTCGCCGAACCATCCGGCGACCTTCTTGACATAGGGCTCCAGGCCCCGGGCCGTCCAGGCCGTCCAGTTCGCCTCCGTAACCAGGCCCGACAGCTTGCAGCTCACGTTGGGCAGCTCGCTGAAGGGCGCCATGGCCTCGGCCCAGGCCGGATCCTCGCGGCCGTTCGCGATGCGAGGTTTCGCGATGTGATCGATGACGAACTGAAGCCGGGGCAGCGAACGCGCCGCGTCGAGCGCTGCCGGCAGCTGAGGGGTCCTGACGAGCAGGTCATACACGAGCCCGGCGGCCTCCACCGCCCCCAGGCCCCGCCGGACGTCCTCGCGGCGGAGCCACGCCGCATCTGCCTCGTCGTGCACCTGGTGACGGATGCCCACCAGGAATTCGCCGCCGGGCATTTTCTTCAGGTCGCCGAGTGCGCGAGCGACGTTCGAGTCGGTCAGGTCGACCCAGCCGACCACCCCCGCCACGAAGTCTGTCGCGGCCGCGACGGCCAGAAATTCGATCGTCTCGGCCAGACTCGAGCGGGTCTGGACGAGAACGCTTCTCTGTATCCCTGCCTCTATCAACACCGGGCGGAGGTCAGCGGGCCCGAACGCACGCCGGATCGGTGCCATGGAGTCGCCGGCCATCCAGGGATAGTGCGCGCGCGCCGGGTCCCAGAAGTGGTGGTGCGCATCAACGATCACGGCGTCGGCGCCTCTGCGGCAACCAGGCCTTCGCGACGGAGGTCGGCCCAGAGAACGGCAGGGATCGGCCAGCGAAACATGTCCACGTCCTCGTCGAGCTCTGCTGCCGAGCGGGCGCCGACCACGACCGAGGCGACAGCAGGGTGCCCGAGCGGGAACTGGATCGCCGCCGCAGGCAGCGGCACGCCGTGGCGCTCGCAAACCGCTTGCAGCCTCCGGGCCCTGGCAACGACTTCAGGTGGAGCGGGCAGGTAGTTGTAGTGCCCGCCGAGGCCCGGGTCGGCCAGGATGCCGCTGTTGAAGACGCCGCCGCAGATGACCGCGATTCCTCGCTCGGCACAGAGCGGGAGCAGCTCCTTGAGCCCAGACTGGTCCAGCAGGGTGTAGCGGCCCGCCAGCAGGAAGCAGTCGAAGTCCGCTTCTCGGGCGAAGCGCGCCAGCATCTCGGTCTGGTTCATGCCGGCTCCGATGGCGCTGATCTTGCCGTCGCGCCGGAGGCCCGCCAGGGCCTTGTAGGCTCCCACCAGGGCCTCGTCGTGGTGGTCGTCGGGGTCGTGGATGTGTACGACGTCCACACGGTGCATGCCAAGCCGCTCCAGGCTCTCAGCAAGGGATCGCTCGGCTCCGGCCGCGCTGAAATCGAAGACGGGGTTGAGGGGCGGTGTTCCCCTGTACTGCTGCCCGGGCTCGGGTGGCGCATCAGGGCGCAGAAGGCGTCCGACTTTGGTGGCCAGGACGAAATGGTCGCGCGGCCGGTGGCCGAGGCCGCTTCCCAGGCGCTGTTCCGACAGCCCGCTGCCGTAGAGCGGGGCGGTGTCGAAGAAGCGCAGGCCGGCCGCCCAGGCGCGTTCTACCACTCCAACCGCCTGGTCCTCCGGGACCTCACGGAAGAGGCCGCCGAGAGGGGCTGTGCCGAGGCCCAGCCGGGTCACCGAGAGCCCGGTCCCGCCCAGGGGTACCCGCTCGGTCGGATCCATCTGTGCTAGGCCCGCTCCTTTCTGATGGGCAGCCTCATCGAGGCTGCGATTGTGCCAAATGATCCTATGTCTGTCAAACGTGTGCAGACTCACCGACCCGGAGATCAGGCTCCTACGGTCGCGCATACCTCCGATCTTTTTGACAACCTTCATGCGTCGAGGCATGAACGCTCCTCCATCCTTCAGCCGCGGCTCACCTGATGCTGTGAGGCAGGTACGGGTTTGAGGGCAGCGTGTGTTCGCGCAGGCTCTACACTCCCTGCGTGGAGTCGAGCCGCGCGCGGGGGCTCGGGACCGCCCTGGCCGTTGTCGCCATCTGCCTGCTGCTGCCGGTCGTGGCGCTCGCCAGCCGGCCGGAGGGCCAGGGCGGCGTCTGGCTGCTGGTCGACGACCCGATCAGGGTCGCCCTGGACGTTCTCACATACCTTCTGCTGATCGCCGCTGTGCTTGGCCTGCTCATCATCGTGTGGGTGCTGTGGCCCCGGCCAGGCGATGAGCTGCCACCGCTTCCTCGGCGGCGGCGTCATACGGCCACCGCCATAGCCGTGGGCAGCGCAGTTCTCATCGCCATCTGGCTGCGCGTCCATTACCTGAATCAGCTCCCAAACCTCCCCGGCCTGCAACCGCCAGCAGGTGGCGCGACTGCAGTGGGGCCACCGCGAGCCGTCCCCCAGGCAGCGCGAGGGGCGGTGGGCACGGACTGGGTCGCCATAGCGATCGTGGCGGGGCTGCTTGTCGGCGCCGCGGTGGTCGTATGGCGCACCCTCAGGGGTGCCCGACCCCCGTCAAAGCGTTCGCCGCTGGCCAGCCTGAAAGCACTGCTCGATGACGCCATCGAGGACGTGCTGGCCGAGGCCGACCCCCGGCGCGCGGTAATCGCGGCCTGGGCTCGCCTCGAGCGAGTGCTCGCAGGCCATGGCCTGCCGCGCCGTGCCTCCGAGGCCCCGTTCGAATTCGCGGCGCGCGCTTGCGCTGAGCTCGGGATCCAGCGCGTCTCGCTCGAGCGCCTGGCGGACCTTTACGAGTGGGCCCGCTTCAGCCTCAACGAGGTGACGCCCGCGATGCGTGAGGAGGCGCTCAACGGGCTGCTGAACGTGCGGGACGGGCTTCGCCTTGCGGCCTGACCGCTCACGGCGTGCAATCCGTCGCGCGCTCCAGCAGGCCCTGGCAGCCACCGTGCCTTTACTGGTCGTGCTCGCACTTCGCATTCCGTACCAGGGACTCGCGCTGCGGCTCTGGCTGATATCCCTGGGCGCTGTCGGCATTGCCGGCCTGACCGAGCTGGCGCTGGCCGGTCGAATGGTGGAAGACGGGCCGGCCCTGCGTGTGCGCTGGGGCTGGTGGCGCCGGCCACGCAGGGAGCGCACCCGGGCACTCGAAGAGCTCGAGCACGCTGTCGATTTCTCTCTGGGCACCGCCTTCGATGTTCACTACCGCCTCCGCCCGCACCTGCGCCGCATCGCGGCGCACCGGCTGGCGCTGCGCGGGGTGACCCTGGACGGCCAGCCCCAACGCGCGCGGGCGCTTTTGGGGCCGGATGCCTGGGAGCTGGTCAGGCCCGACCGGCCGGACCCTGAGGACCGCGGTGCGCGCGGGCTCGATCTGGCCAGCATCCGCCGCGCCGTCGAGCAGATCGGTGCTGTCTGAGCGCTACACCCTGGCCGAGGTCGGCGCTCTCGCAGGGCGCATCCTGGACGAGGTCGAGCGCGCCGTCGTCGGCAAGCGTCAAGCGCTCGAGCTGGTGCTGCTTGGCATCCTCGGTGACGGCCACGTACTGATCGAGGACTTTCCAGGCCTGGCCAAGACGCTGATCGCTCGCTCCTTCGCCCAGGTCTTGCGCCTCGACTTCAAGCGCATCCAGTTCACGCCCGACCTCATGCCCTCGGACGTCACCGGCTCGGCCATCTTCAGCCCCAAGACCTCCGAGTTCGAATTCAGACCTGGGCCGCTGTTCACCAACTTGCTGCTGGCCGACGAGATCAACAGGGCGCCGGCCAAGACCCAGGCAGCACTGCTGGAGGCGATGCAGGAGCGCCAGGTCACAGTCGACGGCGTGGCGCATGTGTTGCGACCGCCGTTCACGGTGCTGGCCACGCAGAATCCGATCGAATATGAAGGCACCTACCCGCTGCCGGAGGCGCAGCTCGACCGATTTCTGCTTCGCCTGGGTGTCGGCTACCCGACGCGGGAGCAGGAGTGGGAGGTGCTGGAGCGTCGCCTGGCCCATCGCAGTGACGAGGTGACGCTCGAGCCGCGAGCCAGCGCTGAGGACCTGCTGGCCATGCGCCAGGCGATCGAGCGCGTCCACGTCGATCAATCGGTCGGGCGGTACATCGTGGACGTGGTCACCGCGACGCGCGAGAGCACGCGCGTCCAGGTAGGCGCCAGCCCCCGCGGCTCCCTGGCCGTCCTCAAGCTGACCCGCAGCCGGGCCGCGCTGCAGCGCCGCGACTTCGTCGTGCCCGAGGACGTGAAGGCGGTCGCCGTGCCCGCGCTGGCCCACAGAATCACGCTTCGCCCGGAGCTGTGGGTTCAGCGTGTGCGCGGCGAGGAGGTTGTCCAGGAGTGTCTGGACTCGGTGTCGACGCCCCGCGCGGACTGAATCCACAAACGCACGCGCGCTGGGCGACGACAACCTCGGGACGCCTGGCAGCCTACCTTGGGCTGGGTTGCGCCGGTCTGCTGGCGAGCCTGCTCCTCAGCAGGCCGGAGCCGGTCGTCCTGGCTGCGCCGCTGTTGCTTGCAGCGGCGGTAGGGCTCGCGTTGGCACGACCGCCTCGCCTGGAGGTCGAGGTACGTCTGGACCGAGACCGCGCACTCGCGGGCGAGCAGGTGGACCTCGAGGTTGTGGTCCGTGCACTTCGGCCGGTTGCGCGGCTCGAGGTTGAGGTGCGACTGCCGCCCGGCCTGGTGCAGCTGCCTCCCGCCCCCGAGCCGGCGTCATCTCTGGCGGCCGGCGAAGCGTACGGCTACCACCGCCGGCTGCTCTGCTGTCGCTGGGGCGGGCGGCTGGTCGGCGACGTGCGAATGCGGGCACGAGACCGGCTGGGCCTATTCACCTACCGTGAGGAGGAACGGCACCTGTTGCCGCTTCGTGTCTACCCGCCGCCAGAGGAGCTGCGCCGCCTCGTCAGGCCGGCTGAGACGCAGGCGTTCATCGGCAACGAGGTGTCGCGGCTCAAGGGCGAGGGCATCGAGTTCGCCGACATCAGGGCTTTCGTGCCCGGGGATCGGGTGCGAAGGATCAACTGGCGGGCCAGCGCAAAACGCGGTCAGCTGCACGTGAACGAGATGCGCCCCGAACGGAACGCCGACGTTGTGGTGTTTCTGGACACGTTCACCGACCTGCGGCACCCCCCCGAGGGGCTTCGCACACCGGCAACTTTCCTTGCGCCGGAGCGTGAAAGCAGCCTCGAGCTCGCGGTGCGCGCCGCTGCCGCTCTGGTTGGTCTATACCTCCGGCGCCGTGATCGGGTCGGTCTGGTGGGGTTTGGGGGCACGCTGCGCTGGCTGCGGCCGGCGATGGGGGAGCGACAGCTGTATCGGCTGGTCGACGCGCTGATCGACACTGAAGTCGTGCTCAGCTACGCCTGGAAGGGCCTGGAGGTCATCCCCCGGCGCACCCTGCCTCCCAGGGCGCTTGTGATCGCGCTCTCGCCGCTCGTTGACGAGCGGACAGTGAGCGCGCTATTCGACCTCAGGAGCCGCGGCTACGACCTGGCCATCGTCGAAGTGACGGCGATGGCCTTTGTTCAGCCCGGCCGGCGTGAGGCTGAGAAGCTGGCCTACCGGCTCTGGGGCATGGAACGTGAGGCCCTGCGGGCCCGCTTCCTGGAGATGGGTGTTGCCGTGACAGCATGGCAGCCTGGCGAGCCGTTCGACGTCGCCCTGGCATCCGCCGGCGCGCTGCGGCGTGGGTTGCGCGTGGTGCGGTGATGACACGCTGGATCTCGCCGTGGGTTGTGCCCGGAGCCATGCTGGCGGCCGCTCTCGCGATCTATCCGGCGATGGCGCTGCAGGCCGCCCCCGTGCTCACCGGCCTGGGCGGGCTCGCATTCGTTGTCTTCATCGCGGGGCAGACGCTGCCCGTACCTGGTGCGCTGGCCTGGGCGCTCGGGCTGCTGGCCATCGAATACCTGGCCACGCTGGAGCTGCGCGGCGCCACAGTCGACGTCGCCGCCCCTGGGTATGGCGCCGCCCTCTTCCTGTGCGCGGAGCTGGGTTGGCTGGGCCTGGAGGCCAAGGACGGCGGCCGGCTCTGGCCGGGCCGTGCCGTCGCGGTTGTCTTGCTTGCCCTGCTAGGTGGCGCCCTCGGCGCGGTGCTGTTATTCCTGGCCGCAGCACCGCTGGCGGGGGGCGTCGTCCTCACTGCGCTGGGCGTAGGTGCAGCGGTGGCTATAGCAGCGTGCCTGGCCTGGCTGGCCCGCAGCTGAACCCGGAGGTGCGGCCGAAAAGTCCGACCGGACCTCTGGCGCCTATCCACCCCACGAAGCAGGCTTCGTGGGGGCCCCGGATGCGGCCCGTTGCATCCCCACTTCGTGGGGGCCCCTTTCCCCGGGCCTTCTGCGCTCCTCGCGTACCCATTGCTAATGCGCGTGCCCCGGTGTTCCCCACCCCACGAAACCCACGGGTTTCGCGGGGACCCCGAGTCGGCGGCCCGGGCGCATTCGAACCACCTGGACCCCAGATGCCTCGGCCGGGTTTCCGGCCGCACCTCGGAGCTGCAATGCCCGCCGCACTCGGCCTTAAGCTGTCGTCGCGAAAGAGGTGAAAACGCGCAACCCATTCGGCTCCCGGCGGCGGGGGACGAGCCGCAGCCCCGTGCAGCTCTTGGCCGTCACCGCTCTGCTGGCGCTCGCAGTCGCGTCAGCAGCAGCCCTTATCTCCACTTTCGAGGGCACACGCGTCGTCACCAGGGCGGCCCTTGCGACGACCAGGGCGGCCGTCACTTCGGGGAAGGCCTCCAGCCAGGTGCACGGAGCGACGCCCGCAGCTGTCGGAGAGTTTGCCACCACCTGGCTCAGTGCGCACCCTGATCCTGGGCTCGACATCCGGGGCCAGGCGGACATCCTGGTCGACGTGCGAAGCCGGCAGATCCTGTGGGAGCGCGAGCCGCGTGTGCCGCGTGCTCCAGCCAGCCTGGCAAAGCTGGTCACAGCCATGGTCGTGGCCGATCTGGCGCCGATGGACCGGGACGTGGCGGTCACCGGCCAGACCGACATGGACGCGGCGAAGCTCATCGAGCCGGCATCGACCGTGATGGGTCTGTCGGCCGGGGAGGTCCTCACGGTTCGTGAGCTTCTGTACGGGCTGTTCCTGCGTTCGGGCAACGACGCGGCTGAGACGCTGGGTGCAGGCATCGTAAGCCGGCACCGCTTCATCGACCTGATGAACCAGAAGGCGGCTGATCTTCACATGAAGGACAGCCACTTCACGACCCCCGTGGGCCTGGACGACCCAGCCATGAGGACGACTCCATACGATCTGGCCCTCGCCGCGTACGGGATCGCGACCAGCTACCCTGAGCTGCTGACCATCTCTGGCGCCGCCTCGATCACGATCCCGCAGGGCCCAACCCACAAAGAGTTCACGCTCGTCAACTACAACAGGATGGTCATCCCGGGCAACCAGTACACCTATCAAGGAGCTACGGGGATGAAAACCGCGTTCACCGATGACGCCGGTCCCTGCATGGTGGCCACAGCAGCCCGCGGCGGCCGGCAGCTGATAGCCGTGGTCATGCACTCCGACAACTTCTTCGCAGACGCGACGACCCTGTTCGATTACGGCTTCAGCAAGCCGGCTCGGGAGCCGGCGTCGTGATGTCAGCCTGGGCGGTGGGCGAGCAGCCCTCCCAGATTGAATCGCCGTCGCACCGCCATATACGCGGTCAGTCCCAGGATGCCCGCCAGCCCGGTGAAGACCGCGCGCTGCAGCAGGGCACCTGCTGCGGCGGTTCCCGGGTCCAGCCCCAGCAGCACTAGCAGGCCGACTACGCTGGCGTCGCTCGCACCGGTGCCTCCAGGTAAAAAGCTGAGCGCACCGCCCACATAAGCCACCGCGACCACGAACGCGGCCTTGAACCAACCGACCATCCCGGGCTCCAGCACCTGCAGGATCACCCAGAGCACCGTCGCCCCTACTATCGCGCGGCCGAGGTCCAGCAGCGAAAAGCCGAGTGTGTCGGGTCGGCGAAGCAGCCCGACCGTCTCCTGCTGCAGCTCGTCCACCTGCACCAGCATGCCGCGCGGCAGAGGCAGCAGCGCTGCAGCGCCTCGTACCAGCCGGAACAGTGCCGGCACCGTGAGTATGGCGAAGATGGTGATCACACCGACTATCACAGCGCTCACGATGCCGGTGCCTACGTGGAGCGCCACCATGCCTGGAGTTGCAAGCAGGACGAGGAAAAGCGTGAACGTCAGCTCCTGCACAGTCACCGTGGCTGCGGCGGCGCCGACTTCGAGGCCCGCAGCCTCGGTGGCGAAGATGGCCCTCGTGAGGTCTCCCAGTGGCAGAAGCGCTGTGATGACCTGCCCGGCGATGCTCAGGAGGACGCTGTCGGTAGCCCGAAGTGAGCTGCCGGCGGCCCGAAGGAGAACGTGCCAGCGGATGCCCTGGAGCACGAACCAGCTTCCCCCCAGCGCGATCACGACCGGGATTGCGATCGGATTGAAGCGGCTGAGCGCGTGGCCGAGGGCACGCGGGTTGACAACCAGCACAAGCGCCACCAGAGCGCCGATTGCGACGGCTATCGGCAGCGTGCGGCGCGCCAGCTGGCCCAGGCGGCTGAGCAAGCTCGCACGTGCGGCCGGCACTCGGGCGCTGTGGACCTCTCGATGGGTGCCGCTTATCCCTGGGAGCGTGGTTCTCACTTCGTTATGTAAAAGTCACGGTACAGCCACGGTTCTTCCCGTGTCATGGGATTCGTTTGAAGTACGGATGGCACTGCCGGGGCCGATACTCCGTCCCATGAGGATCGAGGCCGTTCAAGCGGACATCACCAGGGAGCAGGTCGACGCGATCGTCAACGCGGCCAACTCGTCGCTGCTGGGGGGCGGCGGGGTGGACGGCGCCATCCACCGGGCTGCCGGCCCCGAGCTGCTGGAGGCCTGCCGGGTGCTGGGCGGCTGTCTGACCGGCGAGGCGAAGGCGACGCCTGGCTTCCGTCTGTCTGCGAAGTGGGTGATTCACGCGGTGGGCCCGGTCTGGCAGGGCGGGCAGCGAGGCGAGTCTGAGCTGCTGACATCGTGCTACCGGCGCTCACTGGAGATCGCGGACGACCTCGGCGCCCGGTCGGTGGCGTTCCCGGCCATCTCCACCGGTGTGTACGGGTACCCGAAAGACGCAGCCGCCCGCACGGCTGTGGAGACTCTTCGCTCGACGCCGACCCGGGTCGGGCTCGTTCGCCTGGTGGCGTTCGACGCCGGGACACTACGCCTGTACGAGACCCTGCTCCGCGAGTCGTGACTGCGGCACGGTGTGGGCATGTGCGGCTCGATCGTCGCGCGGCAGGCGCTCTTATATGGGCCAGCCGTCCCGAGCGGCGCTTGATTCGCGCGAGGGGGCACGCGTGCTTTACTGTCCACCGCGATGGAGCTCCGGCGGGTTGTCACCCTCGGGATTGGCTTGCTCCTGGTCGTCGCGTGCTCCAGGGCCGCCGGACATAGGCCGCCCACACACAGGCCCAGCCCTACTCCGACCCCGGTCGATGCGCAGTTCGTGGTCGACGGTCGGCCGGTGACGGGTACGGCCCTGGTCACACCTCGCTCTCACCTGGTGCTCAATCTCAGGCGGCCGATGCGACCCAGCTGGCTGACCGTATTCCTCGACGGCCAGCCCGTGCCCCCGGCTGCTCTGGCGTGGGCCGACCAGCGTACGTCCCTCGAGATCTCGCTCGCGGGCCTCACGCCGGATCATTCGGTGACCCTCGACGTGGCGGCGGCTGTAAGGGCGCCGTTCCAGGACCCGGGACCTCTACAGGTCAGAATGCTCGTGACAGTGCCCTCGAACACGTCGACCGGCGTCGGGCCTGGGTTCAAGCCGAAGACGCCGATAGAGATCGTGCTCGAAAACAGCGGGCCCGCCAGGCCGCAGGCGGGCCTCCAGGACGCAGATGTCGTCTATGAGTACATAAGCGAGTACTCGATCACCCGGATGACCGCCATCTACTTCAACCGGATTCCCGATCAGGTCGGCCCAGTGCGCAGCTGCCGCATGATCAACCCCTACCTGGGCTACGCGTATGCCGGCATGACCATGTGCAGCGGCGTCTCCAACGGGACCTCGCCCTGGATGTTCGGCGTGTTCCCAGAGTCACGCCTGGTCCCCAACTTGATGGAGCCGTACGACCATGGCGGCCACTTCTTTCGGGTCGGATCCCGCCCCGTGCCGCACAACCTCTACACGTCGGGCGATCGTGCCGGGCGCCTCCGCTCCGAGTCGGCCCAATCCGAGGGTGACTACGCCGTCGACCCGCCGCACGACGACGGGTCAGCCGGCCAGACCGCTGACCCTCCGTCGGTGCCCTTGCACGAGGTCACCTATAGCTATGACCCGGCCTCGCGCCTGTACTTCCGCTCCGACCATGGCCAGCCGTTCACCGACCAGAGCACAGGTCGGCAGGTAGGAGTGAAAACGGTGGCCATCATGCACGTCCCCTTTCACGACGCGGGTTGGGTCGAGGACGACAATGGCGGAGCTCACTCGGTCTGGTACGACATGCTGGGCAGCGGTCCAGCGGAGGTCTATTCCGACGGGCAGGTGGTGCACGCAACCTGGCACATGGGCTCAGCCGGCCTGGCGTACTACGACAACCACGCGCCGGTCTGGTTCACGGACGAGGCCGGAAAGGTCATGCTCCTCAACAGCGGCCTGACCTGGATCCACGTGGCCGGCAACGGCCAGTAGCGCTGCCCCGACCGGCTCATGGCCTCCGGCCAGGTGAGACTTCCGAAGTGGCCCGCAGTTGTGGCGCAAGTGAACCAAGTGCCGGGGAATGGCCCTATCAGAGGGCTTGGAAGGGGGCCCACGTCCGGCAATTGGTCCACTCCAGAGATGCTGCTCCGTCGCACGGACGCGGTTGTTGGAAGATTGACGGCGTGACCCCCACCCCCGAGCCGGAACCTGACTCTCTGGCCTTCGCCTTCAGCGGCGGGCGGATGCTCGTTGGACCTGGCCTCCAGATCCCACGTGTCGCGGCGCTCGGCGGGGCGTTCCGAACCACGGCCGGCCCGATTCGGTTGGGCGTGCTCGGGGCAAAGCCCTGCTACGCCATCGCCATGGAGGAGGGGGCCGCACCCGACGGCGATCTGACTTCGGTCGGGCTGCGCGAGCTGTTCGCGCGCGTGGAGGATGCTGCAGTCCTGTCGATGGCCGCGCGCGCCTCTCAAACCCTCGACTGGTGGTTCGGTCACGCCTACTGTGGCCGGTGCGGCACAGAGACCGGCGCACACGAGACCGAGATGGCGCGCGCCTGCCCTTCCTGTGGTGCGCTTCACTTTCCGCGCATCAATCCGGCGGTGATCACTCTGGTCCACCGCCACGGCGATGAGGTCCTGCTCGCGCACGACAAGCGGTTCCGGCCCGGCTTCTTCGCCCTACTGGCCGGGTTCGTCGAGCCGGGCGAGACGCTGGAAGAGGCGGTCGCCCGCGAGGTGCGCGAGGAGGTCGGCGTTGAGGTGGAGGACATCCGCTACTTCGGAAGCCAGTCCTGGCCGTTTCCAAGCCAGCTCATGGTCGGGTTCTTCGCGCGTTACCGCGGGGGTGAGATCGCCGTACAGGAGTCGGAGATCACCGCGGCCCGCTGGTTCCACGTCGACCGGATGCCCGACCCGCAGGACCGGCCGGCCACCTTCAGCATCGCCGGGCGCCTGATCGCCGGCTTCCTGGAACAGGCCGCGCGCGATCGAGGTAACAGGGTTGGAACATGAGTACGAGGATTGAGAAGACCGAGCGAGAGTGGCGGGAGCAGCTGAGCCGTGAGCAATACCACGTCATGCGCGAGCAGGGCACTGAGCGCGCGTTCACAGGCAAGTACTGGGACGCGCACGATGACGGGACCTACCACTGCGCGGCCTGCGGCGCCGAGCTGTTCAGCTCGGACACCAAGTTCGACTCCGGAACCGGATGGCCCAGTTTCTGGGAGCCCGCCACCCGGGACAACGTCGAGCTCCACGAAGACCGCAGCTTCTTCATGGTGCGCACCGAAGTCCGCTGCAAGCAGTGCGGATCGCACCTGGGTCACGTATTCGATGACGGACCCGCACCGACCGGCCAGCGCTACTGCATGAACTCCTGCGCGCTGGACCTTCGCAAGACCGAATCCAGCTCCTGAGGAGCGCGGCTCCAGCCGGTCTGCGGCCTGCGTCAGCAGACTGGCGCCGCAGGACCCCGAGACCCGTCGTGGTACATTGTGTGCGGTTGTGACACGAGAGCACCTGTCCCTTCGGGTCGACTCTGAGACGAAGAGAGCGCTAGAGCGAGAAGCGGCAAGACGGCGAGTTGCAAGGACGCTACTAGCCGAACAGTTCTTGAGGGAGGGCCTTCGCATGGCGATCCACCCCGGCATCGTCTTCCGCGACGGACCCGCTGGCCGTCGAGCTGGGCTGGTGAGCGGCCCGGACGTCTGGGAAGTCATCATGGTCTGGTCTGACTCGGGAAGGAACATTCACGACTCGGCAGCCGCGCTGAACCTGCCCGTCGGTCTTGTCAACGTAGCGGTTGGCTATTACGCCGACCACAAGGCGGAGATTGACGGGTGGATGGAGCAGAACCGGCGGATGGGGGAGGAGGCCGAGGCTGCCTGGCGGCGCCGCGAAGCGCTCTCGACAATGTGAGACTGCTGCTCGACGAGCATGTCAGTCGAAGGATCGCCGAGGCGCTTCGTGAGCGAGGCCACGATGTCCTCGCAGTGGATGAAGCCGGACTCGCACAAAGGCCTGACGAGGAGGTGCTGGCGTGGGCGGTCCGGGAACGGCGGGCCGTGGTTACGGCGAATTGTCGGGATTTCCGAGCGCTGCATGAAGTCCTGCTGCTGCGTGGCGACCGCCATTCCGGTCTGGTGCTTGTGCCCCGGCGCTATTCGCTGTCTGTGGCAGGGTTCGGCCATCTGATCCAGCTGCTCGACGCGCTCCTTCAGATGCATCCGAGCGATGACGCCCTGGATGCGGCCGAGCTCTGGCTTTAACCCCTCAGCCCTCCGGCAGCACTGTCTCCACCGCCCGCCAGCAGTACCACGCGGCAACAGTGCGAAAGGGCCGGTAGACGTCACCCAGCGCCATCAGCTCCTTGGGCGTAGGCAGCGCCGCCATCCGGTGTGCCAGGCCATAGCCCTTGCGGACGCCCAGGTCCTGGACCGGCCAGACGTCCGGCCGTCTGAGCTGGAAGATCAGAAACATCTCCGCTGTCCAGCGGCCGATGCCGCGGACCATGCTGAGCCGTTCCACGATCTCGTCGTCGGAGCACTCCTCGATCCGATCAAGCGGGACGGTGCCGTCTGCCGCCTTGGCGGCCAGGTCACGGATCGAGGCCGTCTTCGCCCCCGACAGCCCGGCGGTTCGGAAAGCGGTCTCTGGGAGGGCCAGCACCCCCTCCGCTGTGACCCCATCCGCGAAATTCGCCGCGAAGCGACCGTGGATCGCCGCCGCCGCCCGACCCGCAAGCTGCTGGAACGTTATCGACCGGACCAGCGCGGCGAAGGCGTTCTCCAGCGGCGGCCTCAACTGCGGCGGCCCGATTGCCTCGATCACCGGCGCCATGGCCGGGTCGCGCCGGGCTATCTCGGTGGCCGCCTCCGCGAATTCGGCGGCCGGCGGGGGTACCTGCGTTGCTATGCCAGTTCCGCCATGAGCTGCTCGAAGTCCTCGCGGCTGACCCGCAGCTCGTCTTCGCCAAGGTCTCGCAGCGGGCGCTCTGGCAGGCGCTCGCGGGTGGCGAAGTCCTCCATCGACTCGTCTACGTACAGCAGACCCGTCAGGAGCTGGTTGCGCTCCCTGGCCTCCTCGATCAATCTCAGCGCGCTCAGCCGGTCGCTGGGATCGTGCTCCTGGCCGAGCTTCCGCAGCAGCAGGTGCGACCCGTCGTGCATCTCGACCTCATACGTCGTACCTGGCTCGTAATCGACGTGGATCTCCTCGAAGTACGGGATGAACGAGACATCCTGGATCTGCTCGTCGTGGTCTTTGACCCAGCTGTAGCTCTTGGTAGAGCCGTCGTGGTCATTGAAGGTGACGCAGGGCGAGATCACGTCCAGCATCGCGGTCCCGCGGTGGGCCAGCGCGGCCTTGATGAGCGGGACGAGCTGCTTGCCATCTCCCGAAAAAGAGCGCGCAACGAAGCTGCAGCCGACGGTCAGCGCGAGGGCGCAGGGGTCGATCGGCTGGTAGGTGTTCACGCTGCCGCGCTTCTGGACGGAGCCCACGTCGGCCGTGGCCGAGAACTGGCCCTTCGTCAGCCCGTAGGTGCCGTTGTCCTCGATGATGTACGTACAGTCCACGTTGCGGCGGATCAGGTGCAAGAACTGGCCCAGGCCTATCGACACCGAGTCGCCGTCGCCGCTGATTCCGAGCAGGATCAGCTTGCGATTTGCCACCTGCGCTCCAGTCGTCAGCGCCGGCATCCGCCCGTGGACGCCGTTGAAGCCGTGCGCTTGATCCACGAAGTACGCAGGCGTCTTCGACGAGCAGCCGATGCCGCTCATCTTGGCCAGCAGGTGCGGCTCGATGCCGAGCTCGTACATCGCCTTGACCAGATGGTTCGTGATCGAGTTGTGGCCGCAGCCGGCGCAGAGGGTGGTGGCGGCGCCCTTGTAGGCGTCTCGGGGAAGTCCGATGTGGTTCAGGGTTGCGCTCATCAGACTGGGACGGCCTCCAGCTCCAGGAGTGGTCGGGTGATGGCGGCGGCCGGGATCGGCTGGCCGTCGTAGTGGCGGATCGAGCGCAGCTTGCCGCCGAGCGCCGCCGGGAGCTCAAGGCGGAGCAGGTCGTACATCTGGCCGTCGCGGTTCTGTTCGATCACGTAAACGCGCTCGTGGTCTTCGACAAAGCCTGAGATGGACGCCGACAGTGGCAGCGCGCGCACCCGGAGGTAGTCGACCGGCAGCCCCCGCTCGGCCAGCCCCTCGCGTGCCTCGACGACTGCGTGGTGCGTGGTCCCGTAAGCGATCAGCCCGACTGACGACCCCTTCCCGGAGGCGGACACGACAGGCCCCGGCATTACGCCGCGAGCGGTCTCGAACTTGCGAGCCAGGCGGTCCATGTTTCGTGCGTAGACCTCGGCGCTCTCCGTGTATCGGGCGTCGGGGTCGTGGCCCGAACCGCGCGTGAAGTAACCCGCGGCTGGGTGCTCGGTCCCGGGCAGCGTCCTGTAGGTGACCGCGTCGCCGTCCACGTCGCGATAGCGGCCCCACGTGCCGCCGAGCTTCTCCAGGTCGGCGGCTGTCAGCACCTTGCCGCGGTCGAACGGCCGCTGAGGATACTCGAACGGCTTGGTCATCCACAGGTTCATGCCCAGGTCCAGGTCCGAGAGGACGAACACCGGTGTCTGGAAGCGGTCGGCCAGGTCGAACGCCTGCTGGGCGAACTCGTAGCACTCCTCGACCGTGCCCGGCAGGAGCACGAGGTGCTTGGTGTCGCCATGTGAGAGGGTGTAAACGAAACCGAGGTCGGCCTGTGAGGTGCGCGTCGGCAGCCCGGTCGAGGGCCCGATGCGCTGGATGTCGAAGATCACGACCGGGACTTCCGCGTAGTAGGCAAGACCGCTGAATTCGGCCATCAGCGAGATGCCAGGCCCGCTGGTAGAGGTCATGGCGCGGGCGCCGGTCCAGCCGGCCCCGATCGCCATGCCCACGGCGGCCAGCTCGTCTTCGGCCTGAACGATCGCGATCTTGCGCTCACCGGTCTTGTGATCCGTACGAAAGCGGTCGGCGTAGGCGATGAGGTTCTCGCAAAGGCTGGAGGAGGGGGTGATCGGGTACCAGGCGGCGACCGTACAGCCGCCCATGATGCACCCCAGGGCAGCAGCCTGATTGCCCTCGATGAGCACCAGCCCGTCGGTCACACCCGTCATCGGCTGAAGGACGTGGTTGATCCTCCGCTCGCTGAAGTGTTCGCGCCAGTACTCGTGGCCGATCATGGCCGCGTCAACGTTGGACTGCCACGCCTTTGGCTTTGTGAGGAAGGTGCGCTTGATGCCGTGTTCGATCGCGTCGAACGGGATCTGGAGCAGACCCGCGACCACGCCGACGTAGATCAGGTTGGTCAGCTGCTTGCGCAGCGCGTCGTTTTTGATCTGGGTCTTGGCCAGCTTTGCAAATGGGACGGGAAAGTAGCTGACGTCATCGCGAACGCCGGAGGTCGAGTAGGCCTCCTCGTGCACCACGGCGCCGCCGGGCTTGACACTCTGCAGGTCGGCCGTCCAGGTCTGGGCGTTGAGCGCCACGAGCACGTCGGGGTCGCCGGTTCGGGCCTGGTAGCCACGCGGGCAGATCCTGAGCTGGTACCAGGTGGGCAGACCCTCGATGTTGGATGGGAAGACGTTCTTGGGCGCCACCGGGATTCCGAGCGAGAAGATCGCTCGTGTCAGGACCAGGTTGGCCGACTGGCTGCCCGAGCCGTTGACGGTCGCAGCTTGAAACGTCAGGTCGTTGACGGGAGCCCCGGGTGTCATGGCAGGGACAGAATGGTACGCCGCCGCACCAACCTGAATTGTGCAACCAGAACGCTCATTGTGCTATTTCAATTCGCCACTTCCGCCCACCGAGGGCCGGATTACGGGTTCGCGGGAAGATGCCAGCGGAGTCCGGCGAAGCGGCCGAAATCAACGTCGAACGACACCACCTGAGCTCCGTGCTCCATCGCCAGGGCGGCGAGGTGGGCATCGTTGACGTGGTTGCCTGCCGTTCCCAGCGGCGCCAGCAAGCCATGCAGAACGCTCAGGTGGCGAGGGGTGGGCTGAAGGAGGATCGCAGCCGGCTGCGCCAGCCAGGTTTCGAGAACGCCCATCGCCTGCGGCAGCGTCAGGGGGTTCGGAAAGACAGAGCGCCGGGTCGTCAGGCGAAGAAACGCGAGCAGCACGACCCATGCAAAGCCGACAGGCTCTTGACCTCCGAGCGCGGCGTCCAGCCAGTCGCGGGCTACCGCATGATGCGGTGCATCCTCGTTGACGGCGTAGATGAGCACGTTGGCGTCGACGACTTGCATGGAGGCTGGGCTACTTGCGAGCGGCCAGCCTGCGTGCCAGCTCGTCGTCTTCGAGCTCGGCTGCAAGCCGAAGTGCCTTTTCCAGGGGGACGCCGGGGTCGAGCCCGAGGCGAAAAGTCGGAGTGCGGAATCCTGAGGTGGCATGCGTAGGCGCCAGGCCCCGCCGGATGGCGTCGTTGAGCGCCTCCTTGAACGAAAGCCTCCTCTCGCTCATGACCTTGTCCAGGAGGGCCACCACATCCGGATCGAGTGTAACCGTGGTCCTCATTTTGACATCATAGCATCATCAATGGTGATGCCATGATGTACGAAAGATTGAGCAGCCGAACGCCCCCGCCCCGGATTTGCACCGTACCACCGTGAGCGCCGGGAGGCCGCAGCTGAGCAGGATGGGGACCCCGGCGAATGGCGCCCTCGGCCCTATGCAATCTGCGTCACCGCTGTTTCACCGCGCCTCCACCCTCAGGTGGAGAGCTGCCTACTATTGCAACCTGGTCGTGAAGATCGGGGTCGCTTCTGAAACGCTGCTGGGCGAACACCGCGTCGCCCTGGTTCCGGACGGCGCAGCCCGGCTGGCCGGCGCCGGCTTCGAGGTCCGGGTGCTGTCGGGCGCGGGTGCCGCAGCCGGCTTTTGCGACGACGCGTACCGGGACGCGGGAGCCGTCGTCGAACCGGATCGCAAGTACTTGCTGAGCGCCACGGACGTCCTGCTGGCGGTGCAGCCGCCCAGGGTCGAGGACGTCGGTCTGTTGAAGCCGGGCTCAGTCACGATCAGCTTTCTCCAACCGGCGACGCACGCAGCGACGGTTGAGGCGCTCGCGGCCCGCGGTGTGACCTCGTTCTCCCTGGAACTGCTGCCGCGGATCAGCCGCGCCCAGGGCATGGACGCGCTTTCTTCGCAAGCCTCGCTGGCGGGCTACAAGGCCGTGTTGATGGCAGCCAACCGGCTGGGGAAGTTCTTCCCCATGCTGATGACGGCGGCGGGGACGATCCCGCCCGCGCGCGTGTTGGTGTTGGGCGCCGGCGTGGCCGGCCTGCAGGCGATCGCGACCGCCCGCCGGCTGGGTGCCGTCATCGAGGCCTACGACGTCCGTCCGGCGGTCAAGGAGGAAGTCCGCAGCCTGGGCGCTACGTTCCTCGAGCTTGAGCTGGAGGCCCAGGAAGGCCAGGGCGGCTACGCCCGTGAACAGTCCGGCGAGTTTCTTGCAAGGCAGCGTGAGCTGCTGATGGGGAGGGTAGGTGCTGCGGACGTCGTGATCACGACGGCAGCCGTTCCCGGCCGGAGGGCGCCGGTGCTGGTCACCGCGCCGATGGTGAAGGGGATGCGTCGGGGCTCGATCGTGGTTGATCTGGCCGCCGAGACGGGTGGCAACTGCGAGCTGACGCAACCGGGTCGTGTGATCGAGGTGGATGGTGTCTGGGTCGACGGCACGACCAACGTGCCCAGCACGGTCGCGCTCCATGCCAGCCAGCTGTACTCACGCAACGTCACCAACCTCCTCGAGCACCTCACAAACGATGGGACGGTAAGGGTGGACTTCGAGGACGAGATCACCAGCGGAGCGTGCGTCACCCACGGAGGCGAGATCATCAACGACCGAGCCCGGCGGCTGATGGAGGCCCCCCGGGAGGCGGCCACCCCATGACCGAGCATCTGGTCGTCCTGATCACGTACTTCGCACTTGCGGTGTTCGTCGGATTCGAGGTGATCTCGAAGGTCCCCACCATCCTCCACACTCCGCTGATGTCGGGCTCCAACGCGATCCACGGCATCATCCTGGTCGGCGCCCTTCTGATCGCCGCTCATGCTCAAACGCCGCTCGAGATCGTGCTGGGCTTCGTGGCAGTGGTGCTGGCCACCACGAACGTGGTCGGTGGCTTTGTCGTGACCGACCGCATGCTCGAGATGTTCAAGGGACGGCGCCAGTGACGATCGCCACCGCCTTCGTCTATCTGCTGGCAGCGGTCCTCTTCATCATCGGTCTGAAGTTCCTCAGCTCGCCGCGGGGCGCTCGGCGCGGCAACCAGGTCGCGGCGGTGGGCATGGTCCTGGCGGTTGGCTGGACAGTGGTTCTCCTGCGCGACGCCTTCACGCCCGCCGGAATTGCCATCTGCACCGTGGGTGTGGCCATCGGCTCGATAGTGGGAACGGTTGGGGCCCGTCGCGTGCACATGACCGCGATGCCCCAGATGGTCGCCCTGTTCAACGGTGTGGGCGGCGGCGCGGCGGCGCTCGTGGCCGTATCCGAGCTGCTCAAACTCGCGGGCGCCCGGCCGGACTTCCAGACTGGCTTCCCCAGTGTGTTCGCGATCGTGATCGGAGGCATCTCATTTGCCGGCAGCGCGCTCGCCTTCGCCAAGCTGCAGGAGCTGATGACCGGCACGCCGATCACGTATCCGGGTCAGCAGGTCGTCAACGGCCTACTGGCTCTCGCAATTCTGACGCTCGCCGTCGCCGTGCTGGCCGTCACCGGCTCCGCTGTCGTGTTCGCGGTGTTGCTCGGTATGGCGCTGGTCCTGGGCGTCGCGTTTGTGCTGCCCATCGGCGGGGCAGACATGCCCGTTGTCATCTCGCTCCTCAACGCCTGCACAGGCCTCGCCGTGGCGGCCAGCGGATTCGTCCTGGACAATTTCGCCCTGATCGTCGCGGGCACGCTGGTGGGCGCCTCCGGCTCACTGCTGACCAAGCTCATGAGCGACGCCATGGGGCGTTCGATCACCAACATCCTGTTCGGGGCGTTCGGCCAGGTGCAGGCCGGTCTCGGTAGCGGTGCCGCTGCCGACGCGAAGAGCGTGCGAGCCGGCAGTGCCGACGACATCGGCACGATGCTGGCCTATTCGCGGAGCGTGATAATCGTGCCGGGCTATGGGCTGGCCGTGGCGCAAGCCCAGCACGCGGTGCGGGAGCTTGCCGATCTGCTCGAGAAGCGCGGGGTCGAGGTCACCTATGCAATACATCCAGTGGCCGGCCGGATGCCGGGGCACATGAACGTGCTGCTTGCTGAGGCCAACGTGCCCTATGAGCAGCTGAGAGAGATGGACGCGATCAACGGCGAGTTCAAACGGGCGGATGTGGCGTTGGTGGTTGGTGCCAACGACGTGGTCAACCCGGCCGCACGCAACTCGCCAGGCAGCCCGATCTACGGCATGCCGATATTGAACGTGGATGAGGCCCACAGCGTTGTCTTCCTCAAGCGCTCGATGCGGCCCGGGTTCGCCGGCATCGACAACGAGCTTCTTTACGATCCGAAGACCGTCATGCTCTTCGGCGATGCCAAGGAGTCGCTGACCCGGCTGGTGGCGGCGGTCAAGGCGGC
>DATFWQ010000103.1:0-14750 GCA_035259145.1 Candidatus Dormiibacterota bacterium
GGAGGTCATCGCCTATCACGAGGTCGGGCACGCGCTGGTGATGAAGGCGCTGCCGCTCTGCGACCCCGTGCACAAGGTCTCCATCATCAGCCGGGGCATGGCGCTGGGCTGGACGCTGAGCCTCCCGGAGGAGGACAAGTATCTCGTCAGCAGGGAAGAGCTGAAGCAGAAGATTGCGGGCATCATGGGCGGTCGCGCCTCCGAGGAGATCGTCTTCGGTGACGTGACCAGCGGCGCCGAGAACGACATCCAGCGCGCGACCCAACTGGCGAGGCGAATGGTGACCCAGTGGGGCATGAGCGACAAAGTCGGCACTGTGATGATGGGCCACAAGGAGGAGCTCGTCTTTCTTGGACGCGACCTCGGAGAGCAGCGCAACTATTCGGAAGAGGTGGCAGCTCAGATCGACGACGAGATCAAGCGGCTGGTGAGCGAGGCTTACGAGAACGCCAAGAGAATCCTCTCGGACCTCCGCACCAAGATGGACGCCGTTGTGGAGCGGCTGAAGGTCGAAGAAACGATCGACGCTGCACAGCTCGACGCCATCCTGGACGCCAGCCCCCAGACTGGTGCGGCCGCTCAGGTGGTCAGTTAAGAGTCACTAAGCGCCTGCTCAGGTCCTGACAGGAAGTTTCGGGATCGGGGCCATCCGAAGCCCAGCGCTGGACCGCAGACGCCGTCCAGACCTCACACGGAACCGCTGACAGTCCTCGCGAGTGGCTTTTCACGTGAGGCACGATGAAGTTGCGGACGTTCAGTTCCGCCCTTGGTATCATGTGGCACTGTTTTGGCGGCGGCTCTGTTGACGACCAAGACCCACCCAATAACTCCAAGGGGGCCCTATTAGTTTGTCCGATGAAGCGAGCGCGGTCATGACCGAGGAGAAGGAGTTCTCGGCGATGACCATGGAGGATTTCCTTCTCGCCGACGAGGAGGCGTTCGGTACTCCCAAGCACGGCGACATCGTCGACGGCGTCGTTGTGCGAGTCGATGCCGACGAGGTCCTGGTCGACATCGGCGCCAAGGCGGAAGGGATCATTTCCGGAAAGGAGCTCGGCTTCCGGGGCGACCCCGACATGGAGCTGTCGCCTGGCGACGTCATCAAGGTCTACGTCCTGCAGCCCGAGAACGAAGAGGGCAACGTCGTCCTCAGCCGACGGCGGGCGCTGGCGGAGACCACCTGGATCACGGCGGCCGACAAGCAGGATTCGGGCGAGGTGATCGAGGCGGAGGTCCGAGAGCAGAACAAGGGCGGCCTGATCGTCAACGTCCTGGGCCTGCGCGGATTCCTGCCCTCGAGCCAGGTTGGGCGGACCGTCTCAGGAACACTGGAGACGCTCGTCGGCCATCGGATTCCAGTCAAGGTGCTGGAAGTCAACCGCAAGCGCAACCGGCTGATCGTCAGCCAGAAGGCGGCGGAGGACGAGGACCGGGCTCGCCGCCGCGAAGACCTGTTCAGCAGGATCCAGGTCGGAGACGTGGTCTCCGGCACCGTGTCAGGCCTGACCAGCTACGGGGCCTTTGTCGACATCGGCGGGGCCGACGGGCTGATCCACATCTCGGAGCTGTCTTGGGATCGCGTCAGCCGGGTCACCGACGTGCTCGAGGTGGGGCAGCTGGTTGAGGTTAAGGTCATCAAGCTGGACGCGGACCAGAACCGCATCTCCCTCAGCCTGCGCCAGCTCCAGCAGGATCCGTGGGAGCGCTTCATGAACGCCGTGCCAGTGGGCTCGATAGTGAACGGCACGGTGACCAAGACCAAGAAGTACGGCGCCTTCCTGCAGGTGATGAGCGGCATCGAAGGGCTGCTCCACATCTCAGAGCTGAGCTGGGACCACGTCGACCGGACTGAGGATGTGCTCAAAGTGGGGGAGGAGGTCCAGGTCAAGGTGATCGGGATCGACACCGCCCGCCGGCGGGTATCGCTCAGCCTGAAACAGCTTTCCGGTTCACGGTAGCCGCCGGCCTAGGCGCTGCCTGGCTTCCACGTCGTACGGGTAACGTTCGAGGGCCTGGCGATAAGCGGCGGTCGCAGCGTCCCGGTGCCCGGCCTCGGCCTCGGCATCGCCGAGCGCCACGTACGTGGAGGGGTCCGGATCCCCTAGCGCCGCCGCTCGGCGCAGGCTCGCCAGGCTCCCCTGGGCCACCAGGTAGCGGGGCTGCCATGGATCGAGGACAGCGGCCTGGTCTGGACGGCCCGCGTAATACCACAGGTCGGCTGCCATCGGCACGAGAGCCGCGAAGAGCGCCACTGTGGCGATGCCGGTGGCTGCAACCGTTCGTACCGGCGAGGCGTCCGCCATCACCTGTGAAGTTCCTGGTGGGCCGGCCCATCCCGCGCCGGCGAGCAGCCAGAAGGCCGCGGCTGCAGGCGCCCAGTCAAAGTTCAGCAGCACCGATGTCAGGTATGCGGCCGCGGCACCGGCCAGACCGGCCGTGCCTGGCAGCACTCGCCCGCGCCACATGCCCAGCCACCAGACGCCGAACAGCCACGCGCAGGCCGCCAGGCCCAGCATCCCCTGGGTGGCGGTGAGGTCAAGGGGCATGGAATGGGCGCGGTCGATGTTGCTTCCTGCCACCCAGTCGGCGGTCTGATGCCGGCCGAATACAAGCCCCATGGTGTCCGGGCCCCAGCCTGTAACCGGCCGCTCCGCGATGACCGAGATCGAGTCACGCCAGATGCCGAGGCGAAAGCCGGGGGGATCGCTGTTCAGGTTGCGCAGCGGGCTGATCAGGACGAGGCCGGCGGCGATGGCGAGCGCGAGCGCGGTTGCAGCCAGCGCCCCTGGCAGCTGCTTCGGCCGGGCGGCGAAGACAGCCAGGACGCAGATGCCGGCCAGAGCGCCCAGCCAGCCACTTCTAGAGGTGCTGACCGCCAGACCACCGCCACAGACCACCGCCAGAGCCAGCCAGGCTCTGGCCTCGGGGGTCCAGCGAGGTCGATGCCCTGTAAATCTGGCCGGCCGGCTGCGCCTCCAGGCCATGTCCAGCGCCAGCGGCACGGCCATGGCTAGCAGCGCGCCAAGCAGATTGGGCTGCCCGAGATTGCCGTCTGCTCGGGGCAGCGCGTGCGTCATGGCCTGGAACAGCGCCTCCACGGCGGCCAGGGCGCATCCGACCACAAATGCCGCCATAGTCCGCTCACGCTCGCCGACCCACACCGCGCCGCAGAAGAGTCCCAGGTAGGCCAGGCGCATGGGCAGAGACTCGTAGCGGCCGTAGGTTCCGACCAGCGACACGCTTGGGGCTACGGAGAAGGCGGCCGCCACGACCGCCGCCACGGCCACTGCCAGGACCGGCAACCGGAGCGCTCCGAGGGAGCGGCGGCCGGCCACGAGGCCGGCGGCCGTGAGCAGCCCACCGCCGGCGAGCCCCAGGCTTGCGCGAGGGAGGACGTAAGCGTCCACTGAAATGGGTATGAAGAGCGTGGGCACCAGGAGAGCGATTGCGGGAGGCACCCACCGGGCGGCCTGCTCGATGCCAGGCCAAAAGACACGCTCTCTGGGGAAATTTGAGGCCAGGATCGGGCGTTATAGTAGGTGACGGGGGGCCTGACCGGAGGTCCCCGACCCTGGATTGAGGAGGTGTCCGTCCAACCAGTCCGGCAGGAGGAAGCCGAATTTGTATCCGTTCGAAAGGTTCACGGAGCGAGCGAAGAAAGTGCTGACGCTTGCTCAGGAGGAGGCCGAGAGGTCTCATCACAGCTACATCGGCACGGAACATCTCCTGCTGGGGTTGCTGAGGGAAGGTGAAGGTCTAGCCGCCAAGGTCCTGAACAACCTGGGCGTGGAGATCGGGAAGGTCCGCCAGACGATCGAGTCTGTACTCGGCCGGAACGAGCGGATCATCATCCAGCAGATCATCCCCACGTCTCGCGTCAAGAAGGTGATCGAGATCTCCTTCGAAGAGGCGCGACGCATGGGGCACAACTATGTAGGGACCGAGCACCTGCTGCTTGGCCTGCTCATCGAGGGTGAGGGCATAGCCGCCCACGTGCTCGAGGACCTTGGGGCCACGCTGGAGAAGGTCCGGTCCGAGATCGAGCGCCTGCTCCACGACTCCACGGTGGAGGACTCCGAGCCGGCGCAAAAGAAGCCGTCCAAGACGCCGCTACTCGACCAGTTCGGTCGCGACCTGACTGACATGGCTCGCAAGAACCTCCTCGACCCGGTGATCGGTCGGGAGATGGAGATCGAGCGGGTCGTGCAGATCCTGAGCCGAAGGACGAAGAACAACCCCGCCCTGATCGGGGAGCCTGGCGTGGGCAAGACCGCCATCGCCGAGGGGCTGGCTCAACAGATAGTGCTTGGAAACGTGCCTGAGTCCCTGATGCACAAGCGCGTGCTGACACTGGACATGGGTGCCCTGGTGGCGGGCACCAAGTACCGCGGTGAGTTCGAGGAGCGCCTGAAGAAGATCCTGGACGAGATCCGCTCGAGCAAAGAGGTCGTCCTGTTCATCGACGAGCTGCACACGCTGGTTGGTGCCGGCGCCGCCGAGGGAGCGATCGACGCCGCCAACATCTTGAAGCCCGCTCTGGCCCGAGGTGAGATCCAGTGCATCGGGGCGACGACCCTGAACGAGTACCGGAAGTACATTGAGAAGGACGCGGCCCTGGAGCGTCGCTTCCAGCCGGTGTTCGTGGACCAGCCGTCGACAGCCGAGACCATCGACATCCTGTTCGGCATCAAGTCGCTCTATGAAAAGCACCACCGGGTGACGATCACCGACAGTGCGGTGCGAAGCGCTGCCATGCTCAGCGACCGCTATGTGTCCGATCGCGCTCTCCCTGACAAGGCGATCGACCTGATAGACGAGGCATCCGCCCGGGTTCGTATGAAGCTGACCACGACGCCGGACGACCTCAAGGACATGCAGAAGGAGCTGAAGCGCTTCGCGGCCGACAAGGAAGAGTCGATCACACGCCAGGATTACGAGACGGCCGCCAACATCCGCGAGAAGGAGAAGAAGCTCAGGGAGAAGTACGTCCAGCGTGAGGCGAACTGGCGAGACAAGCTCGGCGAGACCGTTCCAGACGTTACAGAAGAGGACATCGCAACCATCGTGGCGTCGTGGACGGGTGTGCCCGTATCGCGGCTTGTCGAAGAGGAGACGGCGCGCCTGCTCCGCATGGAGGACGAGCTTCACGGGCGTGTGATCGGCCAGGACGAGGCGATCAAGACGATCTCGCAGGCGGTGCGAAGGGCCAGGGCCGGGCTCAAAGACCCGCGGCGGCCCATCGGATCGTTCATCTTCCTTGGCCCGACCGGCGTGGGCAAGACGCTGCTGGCGAGGGCCCTGGCCGAATTCATGTTCGACTCCGAGGATGCGCTGATCCGGCTCGACATGTCGGAGTTCATGGAGCGGCACACGACCGCCCGGCTGGTGGGCTCGCCACCCGGCTACGTCGGCTACGACGAGGGCGGCCAGCTGACCGAAGCCGTGCGCAGACGGCCGTACTCGGTGATCCTGCTCGACGAGATCGAAAAGGCGCACCCCGAGGTCTTCAACATGCTCCTCCAGATCCTCGAGGACGGGAGGCTCAGCGACGCCAAGGGCAAGGTCGTCAACTTCGCCAACACGCTCCTGATCATGACCTCGAACCTGGGGATCAGGGATATCAACCAGGCCCAGACTGCCCTGGGCTTCCAGGCCTCGTTGGCAGCTGAGGAGACCGACGCCGACAGGCGTCACAAGGTCATGAAGGATAAGATCGAGGAAGAGCTGAAGCGCCTGTTCAGGCCGGAGTTCTTGAACCGCGTGGACGCGGTGGTCACGTTCAAGCCGCTGACGCCGGCCCAGGTGCGGCTGATCGTGGAGCTGGAGTTGAGCCGGCTGCAAAAGCACCTCCGTGAGCAGGACGTGGCGATCACGGTGACGGACCAGGCGAAGGACAAGCTTGCAGATGAGGGCTTCGATCGCCAGTTCGGCGCCCGGCCCCTACGGCGGGTGATCACAAACCGGATCGAAGATCAGCTCTCCGAAGAGCTGCTCCGGGGGAAGTTCAGCCGGGGCGACTCGGTGGAGATCGATGTGGACCCCGATGGCGGCTTCACGTTCAGCGTCAAGCCGCGGCGAAAGGAGCCGGCAGTCGCGGCGCCTGGCAAATAGCGGTGAGGCGCGCGTCTCCGAAGAGGGCCGCGAGGTCTGGCCTCGCGGCCCTTTCCTCCTGTCCGCCTCGGCTCGACTGTAGGGCTCGCGTCTCCCGCGTTCATAGCCGGCCGTAGATGGTGGGTGGTCAATGGCCAGGCTGATCTACCTGGCGATCATGTCGCTGGATGGCTACATAGCGGACGAGGAGGGCAACTTCGACTGGGCTGAGCCGGACGAAGAGGTGCACACCTTCGTCAACGACCTGGTGCGGCCGGTCGGTACCTACCTCTACGGGCGCCGGATGTACGACGTGATGGTCGTCTGGGAGACCTTGGACACCCTCGCGGACCAGCCGCCCGTCATGCTGGACTTCGCACAGACATGGCAGGCGGCCGACAAGATCGTGTACTCCAGGACGCTGGATAAGGTATCAAGCGCCCGGACGCGGATCGAGCGAGATTTCGACACAGAGGCGGTCAGGCAGATGAAAGCGTCGGGGGAACGTGACATCGCCGTGGCCGGCCCTGACCTCGCCGCCCAGGCGATCAGGTCCGGGTTGGTCGACGAGTACCAGCTGTTCATCGTGCCCACAGTGGTGGGAGGCGGCAAACGGTCCCTCCCCGACAATGTCCGCGTGCAGCTCGAACTGCTGGACCAACGCCGTTTCGGCAGCGGCGTGGTTTACCTCCGCTACCGCACCCGGACCTGACGAGACGGCGTTCTGCGGACCAACCGCCGGCGGGGGTGCCCGTTCACGAGCGCCGATCAGGGCCACCGCCCGGCACTTGGCCCACTCGCGTCACACGATGGCTCTCGCTGACGGCTCACGACAGGGCGGCCGCCCGCCGGGTCTGCCCGCGCGTTATCAGGTGCACGATCGAGATGAAAAGCGCGCCGGCGCCCGCCATCAGGCCGGTGGAGATGAGATCCACGTACCCGTGCCATGGGAGGCGGCCGTTTGTTACCAACAGCACCCACGCAGCGAGCCACGCGACCCACCAGGCGGCCACCAGGGCCGCGTTCCATCGTTCTCCGGGTCTGGAGGCGGCCCAGACGTCGCGCACAGCCACGTAGGGAAGGACGAGGTTGGCGATCGGAACGAACCAGCAGGCTGCTGCCCATGCGGGCGAGAAGTGTCCCCGGCTGCCCAGGGCCGGCAGGTTTCGGTAGCAGCGGTGCATCCACATCGGCACGGCGAGGGCGGCACCCAGCAGTCCCAGATAAGCCAGCAGCGTGCCTCCTCCCAGTGCCACGACGGCGACCAGGGCGACCGGGCTTCGCACGGGCACAGTGATCGGCGGCCCCAACGCCGCCTGGACCGCGAGCATTGCGAAGCCGGCGGTGGACTGAGCCACCAGCGCGATGGAGGCGTCGGCGCGGGCAGCGGCTGGCTCGTACGGCCGAGCCCAGGCTGGCGCGGACGCGGCCAGCGACATGCGCCAATCCTTTCACCCGCCGGGCGGGCGCGCAACCGCTAATGGGTCAGGCCGGCCCTGGCGTCCTGTGCACGCGCGACCTCTCGCAGGACCGGTATGACCAGCGCCCAGGAAAGCATCCAGGCCGACTCGGCAGCAACGACGAGGGCAAGTGCTATGGCGTCTAGGCCGGTCGTTGCGATGAGAACCACGGTGAACAGAGCTGCGAAGAGCCAGGCCTGGAGCATGGACGCCCACGAGACCCATATGAACGGCGAATCCGGCTTTCCGCGGGCAAACCTCTCGAGTTCGTCAAGTGCGGAGAAGGGGATGAAGAGGTTGGCCAGGGGTATGAACCAGCCACCGGCGGCCAATCCGGGGGACCAGCGCAGGCCCTCGGCACCCAGCGCGCGAAGGTTGCGGTTGCTGCGATGCATCCACATCGGGATGGTGATGGCGCCCCCGAGCAGGCCTCCGAACAGGAGCAGGTCGCCGGGCAACGAAAGTACAGCCGACCCGGCTGTGACCGCGCTCCCCGCGAGGCCGAGGGTTGCAGCCAACCTGACAAGCTGGCCGACCACCACGAGGAAGTACCCAACCAGGGCGACGCCGATCACGATCGTTGCCGCCGTGGCCAGCGGCATCTCCGACACGAATCGGTGCGCCGATCCGGCCTTCGACGGGACGGGCTGCCACGCCAGCCCATCCCAGTACCAGCGCCGGTCCGGCGAGTACAACGGATCGCTGATATGGCCCTCCGCGCCGTAGTCTGCCACGGATCGCGGGATTGCCCTGGCCAACCCTTCGCTTGAGGCGTCTCCACAATGGATTGAGTGCCGGTTCCCTGCGTCCCCGTCAGCTACCTCGAGGACTGCGCGTCCAGGTGGCCCGAGCGGCCGGCCGTCCTGGATGCCGGTCGCGTGGTCTCATTCATCGAACTCCGCGACATGGTCCACGCTGCCGCGGCCGCGCTGAAGCTCGAGGGGGTGCGCCTAGGCTCGGTCGTCGCGGTTTCGCTGCCGAACATATGGGAGTACGTAGTGCTGGAGCTGGCGATCCCACTGCTCGGCGCGGTTGTAATGCCGCTGCCACTCAGCCTCGGCAGCGTGGAGCGAGAATGGGCACTGGCCCGCTCAGGCGCCGGACTCGTGGTCGGGAAGACCGAGGCCGGCGGCCTCTGCTCGACTCGCTACCAGGGCCGCGTCGACCCGGCCCCACCCGACCCGGGTCGAATCGTCGAGATCGCGCTCACCTCTGGAACGACTGGCCTGCCCAAGCTTGCCGCGCTCAGTGCCGGCGTCAAGCAGGCCACATTCGAAGGCTTCACGGGCGGGCTGCAGCTGAGCCGGCACGACCGCGTGCTGACGCTGTCCCCGCTGATGCAGGGAATCGGGGGGATGTGCCTTTACTGTGGGCGGCTGGGTGCCGCCATGGTCATGCTGCGCGAGCCTCGCTTCAGCGCCGATCACGCGCTGCGCGTGGCGACCGAGACGCGCTCAACGCTCCTGGTCGGGGTGCCCACCAACGTGATCAGAATGCTGGATTCGCCTTCCCTCGCGACTGCTGACCTGGCCGCCGCTCGGTGCACCGCCGTCGCCGGCGCTCCAATGCCACCCGAGGTCGCGCGGGCCTGGGAGGAGCGCACCGGGTCGAGGATCTGCCTCTTCTACGGCACGATGGACGCCGGCCAGCTCGCGGTCGGTTCACCGAGTGATCCAATCGAGAAGCGCTGGACGACCGTGGGGAGGGTCCACGACTGCGCCGAGGCGATGATCACTCCAGACGGCGAGATCTGCATGCGTGGGCCTACCGTCCAGGACCGCTACTGGGGCGAAGAGCGTGGTCCCTACGCCGAAGACGGCTGGGCCCACACCGGCGATCTTGGCTTCATCGACGAGGACGGCTATCTGCACGTATCCGGCCGGCTCAAGGACCTCATCATTCGGGGCGGCACCAACATCAGCCCGCACGAAGTCGAAGACGCTCTGCGGCTCCACCCGGGCGTGGCAGACGTTTGTGTGGTCGGACGGCCACACCGTGAGCTGGGGGAGGTTGTCCACGCGTTCGTGGTCGCGCGCACTCCTCTCGACGTCTCCGGGCTGCGTGAACACCTGGCGGCCATGGGCGTGGCCAGATTCAAGTGGCCGGAATCAGCCGCGCTGGTGAACGAGATCCCGCTGTCAGGTCCCGGGAAGGTCGACCGCCGGCGGCTTCGAGAGCGTGCTGCCCGGCTCGGGTGAGCGGGCGTTCGGGTCACAATTTCGATGTGCGCGCCACCTGCAGGGACATCGACGTGATCTGGGTCGAGTGGGGGAGGGGCGACCCACTGGTGCTGGTTCATGGCCTGGCCGACGACCATCGCGCCTGGCGCAAGACGCTGGCCTGGCTGGCTCTGGAGCGGAGAGTAATCGCCTACGACTTGCGTGGACACGGCCAGAGCACTCTGGGCGCGCCGGACGGCACGCTGACGCAGCTGGCCGGCGACCTCGTGGCGCTGCTGGACGCGCTGGAGCTGGAGCGGACCGATCTGTGCGGCTTCTCGCTGGGCGGCACGGTCGTGCTGCGCGCCGCCGCCGACCACCCCGAGCGTGTGCGGCGGCTGCTGCCGGTTGCGACCTCGAGCCGCGTGGGCCGCGTGGCGGCGCCCTGGTACGAGGAACGGGCGAGGCTGGCTGACGAGGGTGTCGGCGCCCTGCACCCCGTGCTGGAGCGGGACACGAAGCAGCAGTTCGCCGACGCGGCGGGCGAGTTTGCGCGCCACTGGACGATCAGGCGTCAGTCGACCGCGGACCCGCGTGGCTTCGCCAACGCCTGCCGGGCGATGGTCCGGCTGCACGACGAGCCCCTGGACCCGGACCTGGGCAAGATCCAGGCGCCTGCGCTGGTCATCTCGGCTGAGCGGGACTTTCTCTGCCCGCCAAGAGCGGGGGAGATCATCGCCGCCGGGATCCCGGACGCGCGCCTGGAGGTGCTTCCCGCCTCCGGTCACCAGGTCCCGGTTGAGCGCCCGGCGGAGCTCAGCCGGGCGATGCTGGCCTTTCTGGACGAGAGCGAGTAGGTGGACCCGCCTCAGCTGGCTCTCTCCCCCGCTTGTCGGGGGAGTACCCGGCGAAGCCGGGGGAGGGGGGTGAGGCCGAGCGTGACGCAGGTCCGGCGGCATGCGCCCACGACTCCGTCTCCACTGTTGGTGAGCGCCAACCTCGTGGGCCGCTGCGCCAGGTCAGACGAGCGCAGGACAGGGCCCCGGCATCGTAGCCGTGGCGGCTCTCTCGCCCGCTTGGTCGGGGGAGTACCCGGCGAAGCCGGGGGAGGGGGTGAGCGCCAGGGCACGGTTCAGGTCTCGCGCGCGGCGCGGTAGCCGGCCCCCCGGACGGTGGCCACGTAGCGCGGCCGGTCGGGATCGTCACCCAGCTTTGAACGCAGACGCCCCACGTAGACGTCCACACTGCGCTCCTGGACGCCTTCGGAGTCCGGTCCGCCGAGAACATCGAGCAGGCGGTCGCGCGACAGCACCCGTCCGCGGGCCTCCACCAGGGCGGCGAGGAGTCGGAACTCGATGAGAGAGAGGTCCAGGACCTGGCCCGCCCGCTTCACCTCGTGACGCTCCAGGTCGATCTCGAGGTCGGCCTGGCGAAGCACTCCCTCAGCTCGGGGGACGCGCCTGAGAATCGCCTGCACCCGCGCGACCACCTCTGAAGGTGCGAAGGGCTTGACCAGATAGTCGTCGGCACCTTCGGCTAGACCCTTCAGGCGATCTCCCAGCGCGCCGCGGGCGGTCAGCATGAGGATCGGCACGTCCCATTCCCTGCGGATCTCGCGAGTCACGGCGACGCCGTCCACCTCGGGCAACATCAGGTCCAGCACGATCAGCCGCGGCCGGCGTTCCCGAACCAGACGCAAGGCCTCGCGGCCGTCGCCGGCGGTGATCGCGTCAAACCCGGCTCTGGTCAGGTAGGCCCGCACCAGGGCCACGATCTTGGGATCGTCGTCGACGACGAGTATCAGGTCGCGCTGGGACACGATGCTCCTTTGCCAGCCTCAGAAGATAGCCATAAGAGACCTTGGGGGGTGGTCGGCAGCCGCACGGCCAGCGGCGGCGGGTATGACGGATCACGCATCATCCGATGGTGAGCGCACATCCGGGGCACAGGCTCCCGGCGGCCCGACGCGTCCCCGCCCTGAGCGCGGCGATCGTGGCAGCAGTGCTCGCAGCGACGGTCGCCCTGATCGTGTATCAGCACAACCCCGGCTGGATGTACGACGGCAGGGTCTACAGCATGGGAGGAGCCGCGGCACTGCACGGGCAGGACGTGTACCGGCGATTACCACCGCCGGCGTTCACATATCCACCTTTCGCCGCGGTGCTGTTCATCCCTCTCTCGCTCCTGCCCGTCAACGGGATCGGCTTGCTCTGGACCAGCGCTTCGATCGTGTGCCTGGAGGCTTCGGTCTGGCTTTGCCTGGGGCGACCGGCGATCTACAAGGACAAGCGTGTGCTCCTGCTGTGCGCAGGGGCGTGCGCGCTTGCGGTCTGGCTCGACCCCGTGAGTCTGACGCTGCTGCTTGGGCAGGTGAACCTGATCCTGATGTTCCTGGTGCTGCTGGACTTCTCAATGGCTGACGGCAACCGCTGGAAGGGACTCGGGATCGGCATCGCAGCGGGCATCAAGCTGGTACCCGCTTTCTTCATCCTCTATCTGCTCCTCACTCGGCGCCTCAGGGCGGGTGCGACGGCCGTCGCGGGCATGGCCGCCACGGTGGCTCTCGGGTTCGCTGCCTTGCCCCGTGACTCGATTCGCTACTGGGGTGGCGTGTTTCTGGACAGCAGCCGCGTCGGTGACCCACAGAATATTCGCAGCCAATCGTTGCGGAGCGTAATCGTCCGGTGGTTGCACACGAGCCACGGCATCGAGCCCGCCTGGATCATCATCAGCGCCGCCGTCAGCGTCTCCGCGCTGGCGCTGGCGGTCTGGGCACATCGTCGGGGCGAAGAGCTTTTGGCCGTGTGCCTGTGTGCGACCGGCGCTCTCCTCATCTCACCCATCACCTGGCAGCACCACTGGGTGTGGATGTTGCCCTCTTTGCTGTGGCTGGCGCGGCGCGCATGGCGGACTCGCTCCCGCCGGCTCTGGGCGGTCACCGCGATCATTGCGGTGGAGTTCTACGTCCGGCCGTACATCTGGGGGATGCGTGTGGACCCGGTGGCCGACTTGCACCTGGACACCTGGCAGCTTCTGCAGTCGAGCACCTACGCGGCCACTGCGCTCCTTCTTCTGGGCGTTGCTGCTCTGACAATGGTCATAGACGGCCGTCAGGTGCTGCCTGAGACGTCCCACCAGACGTCTACACCCCCGGATTGGGCCGGAGGCCGCCCCAGCAGAGCCGTCAGGTACTGAACGATCTGCTCATGTCCGGGCGATGGCCCGGCCACCACGGATCTCACCCCGAACGCCGAAAGGTCGCGAAGCGCCTGCGCGCGCTCTTCGGCTGAGGTGGGCGCCACCCCGCCATGATCGAGCGCGTCCAGTGTCGTCTGCAGGTGAGACCGAGGGGGGCCCAGCGTCGGTCTCGGGTGTCCCGGGACGAAGGCTTCCCCCTCCGGCATTCGGAAGGTGTAGGCCGCGCTCGCTTGCCAGAACATCGCCTCCGACGAGTGGTTGTTGGAGAAGGGGGTCACCAGTGTCGCGCCCGCGGCGTGCAGCTGAGACGCGGCTCCACCGGCCGTGAAGAAGGCCGGCGCCCTGGCCTCCGTGGAGATGTAGGGCAGCCTCGGAGCCAGTGGCACGAGCGCCACCGCGAGAGCAGCGACAGCCACAGCCCCCTTTTTGGGCCCAGCTCGGATGGCAGCACTCGCCATGTCCCCCACGACGATCCCGATTCCCAGAAAGGCGAAAAGCATGAGGCGCCCGGGCAGCATGTTCTGCAGCAGCGGCAGGTTGCCGATCGCGGCCCACGGCAGGGGGATGGGGGTGGAATGGCCCCCAACGTGTAGCCACGGGCCCAGGGAGAGCAGCGCGAGCACCGCTGTGAGCAGGGCGGCCCAGCGCACCGCCGGCACGTGCCACCGGTGCACAGCAGCCGCGGTGAACAGAACGATCAACGGGACTCCGACGTAGGCGTCATTCTCCGAGGCGTTGCCCGTGAAGGCCCCCGCAACGGCAATCGAGCCGCTGGTGCTGAGCCGCACGGCAGCAGGCGGGACCACGAACGCGAGAGCGTCACTCACGTACGTGTTCTGAGGCTGCATCAGGCCTGAGACCCGCTGCGGTCCGAAGAACTGGAATATGAGCGGATAGCCCGCGAGAATCGCAAAACACACGATCGCGATGACGAGCGCCCTCAGCGCCCGGGGAGCGCGGACCCCGACTTGGTCGCGATAGAGCAGACAGAGCAGGGCGATGCCGATGGCAGCGACCAGGGCGGTCGAGGCCAGTATCTCCTCGCTGGTGAGCAACTGCAGGGCTGACGCGAGCCCCAACACACAGCCCATCAGGATGGGGCTGCGCCGCTGTCGAACCAGGATCTCGTGCAGGACGATCAGCACCAGAGGAGGCCACAGGGCAAGCGTCACGTGCGGGTGACGCATCGACTGCGCAACCATGTACGGGCTGAACCCGTAGAGCAGTCCCGCGGCGGCGGCCACCAGATCGTTTTCAATCAGGCGACGTGCCGCCAGGTAGCCGCACAGGGCCGAAAGGGCCACAGCAGCCGTGGCCATCACGTTGTAAGACACGATCGCACCGAAGGTGGCGGTTATGGGCCACAGCAGCGTGGCCGGTACGAATATCGCCGTGTTCCACATCAGATTGACGCCGCCCGGGTAGTTGATGTCCGTTGTGAAGAACGGGTTGTGGAGTGCCGCCAGCTGGCGGGGTGTCCAGCTCAGGTACCAGATGAACAGGTGAGGATCGCGCTCATCGCCGATCCACGCATCCGCGGGGTGGGTCCACGCGCTGCCGAACAGCAGCACCGCCAGTGCGGTGAACACGAACACCGCAACGACCGGCGCCGCCCGCGCCCTCCATGCCGAGCGCGGGGTAGCTATGGCGTCGAAGAACCCGTCAGTTCTTGAGCCACTCCACGACCCCGCCCGACACGCGAGCCGGCGTGGTCTGCGACTTGATCAGGTAGTCCAGCGCGCCCAGCCTGAGGCCCCGGTCGACCAACTCCGTCTCGCTGTAGTTGGAGAGGATGACTACTGGCAGGTTCTGGGTCCTGGCGTCCTCACGCAGCGCCTCCAGC
>DATFWQ010000104.1:0-12135 GCA_035259145.1 Candidatus Dormiibacterota bacterium
CAGGCACAACGGCGAGTCGATCTTCGTAGTCGACGGGCACGTGCACTTTTGGGACGCCAGCCCGGCCAACTACCTGAACGAGAAGTACGCCGATGGCTGGATCAGGTGCTTCTACGACTACCACCGCAACCTCAGCCCCGCCGACTATGTATGGCCGCTCGAGAAATACCAGAAGTACTCAGAAGCGGACATCATGCGCGACCTGTTCGAGGTCGGCTATGTCGACAAGGCGATCTTCTTGCCCACCTACCTGAAGGACTGGTATCGCAACGGCTTCAACACGGTGCAGCAGGATGCGGTGCTCGCGGAGAAGTACCCCGACCGCTTCATCCTGAACGGCCGCTTCGACCCACGGGACGGCGAAGAGGGTCTCAGGCACTTCGCAGAGGAGGCCCAGCGCTACAAGTTCAAAGGCGTGAAGCTCTACACGGCAGAGTGGAACGGAGCCTCAAAGGGCTGGAAGCTGACCGATCCCGAGGCGCGCCGCTACCTCGACAAGTGCGCCGAGCTGGGCGTGGTCAACATCCACGTCCACAAGGGCCCGACGATCTGGCCGCTCAACAAGGACGCCTTCGACGTATCGGACGTCGATGACGTCGCCACGGAGTATCGCGACTCTCTTCGCTTCATTGTCGAGCACTGCGGTCTGCCTCGCGTCGACGACTTCTGCTGGATCGGCACGCAGGAGGCCAATGTCTACGGCGGCCTCGCCGTGGTCATGCCATTCATCCAGGCGAAGCCCCGGTACTTCGCAGAGGTGCTGGCTGAGCTGCTCTGGTGGCTGGGCGAGGACAAGCTGCTCTTCGCCTCCGACTACGCCCTCTGGAGCCCCAAGTGGATCATCGACAAGTTCATGGCCTTCGAATTCCCAGAGGACATCAAAGAGCAGCGGGGCGTGGACCTCACCATCGAGGGCAAGAAGAAGATCCTGGGCCTCAACGCCGCCAACCTGTATGGTCTGGAGGTCCCGACCGCGACCGCCGTCGGCGAGTAGCCCATGCATCACCCGCTACGTGTCAGCCGCGCAGTGGCGACCCGAGCGTCGCCGCCGGAAAGGTAAGGGATGCTGGACGGCGTCCTCCAGTTCCTCGCGTCCCTCGCGATCTACTTCTTGATCTTTGCGGTGATCGGCCTGGTCTTCTATGGGGCCGACTCCAGGGTCAGGAACTGGCTCCGCCGCCCTTTGCGGTGTCCCTCGTGCTCCGCGAAGTTCGACGCCAGCCTGCTGCAGAAGCACCACGGCCGCTGCCCAACCTGCGGGCAGCGGCTCTCGGTCGGCACGACCGCGAGCAAGTGAGGTGAGGAGGCCGGGGTCACTCGAGCAGGCAGTGCTGCAGGCGCTCGGCTCGGTCGTCGACCCGGAACTCGACCGGTCACTGGTCGAGCTGGGGTTCGCCACGGCCGAGGTCGACGCTGAGGGCCACGTCGCCGTCGAGCTTCGGCTGCCTACGTTCTGGTGTGCGCCCAACTTCGCCTACCTCATGGCTCAGGATGCCAGGGACGCCGTCGAGGGGGTGCCCGGAGTGCGCTCGGTATCCGTACGCCTCCTCGACCACTTCTCGGATGAGCAGGTCACGCGCGGGGTCGGCGCCGGGCAGTCCTTCGATGAGGCCTTCCCGGACCTTTCCGACGGCCGGGGGCTGGAGCCGCTGCGCCGGCTGTTCCACGTCAAGGCGTTCACGGTTACGCAGGAGCGAGTGCTGCGGCGCCTGCTGGGCGCCGGCCGCTCGAAGGCCGAGATAACCGGGCTGCGGCTCGCGGATGTCGATCTCGGCACCTCGGAGGGCCAGGAGTATCTGCAGAAGCGGCGCCGCCTGGGCCTCTCCGTTCACCCTGAAGAGCCCCTCGCGGTACTGCCCAACGGCAGGCGGCTGACCGCCAGCCGGCTCGAGGACTACCTGAGCCGGAGCCGCTCCACGCGCATGAACATCGAAGCCAACACCGTCCTGTGCCAGGGCCTGCACGCAACCCGGTATGGGGGCCTCCGGCCGGGGCACGAGCGAGACACCGCAGTGAGAGACACCGCAGTGGAGGTAGTGACATGAAGGCAGCCCGGCTCCACGCGTACGAGCAGCCGCTCCAGGTGGACACCGTGCCCGAGCCTCAGCTCGGCGGGCACCACGACGTGATCGTGCGTATCGGGGGCGCCGGCCTCTGCCGGACCGACCTGCACATCATCGAGGGCATCTGGCAGAGCAAGGTAGACGTTCAGCTCCCCTACATCCTGGGTCACGAGAATGCGGGCTGGGTCGAGGAGGTGGCGGACGCGGTCGAGAGCGTCAAGGTGGGCGACGCAGTGATCGTCCATCCCCTCGTCGCCTGCGGGTACTGCGCGGCCTGCCGCATGGGCGAGGACATGTACTGCGAGAACGGCCGCTTTCCGGGCATCAACTCAGACGGCGGCTTCGCCGACTATCTGCGCACATCCGACCGCGCCCTGATCAAGCTCGCGCCCGGCATCGAGCCGGTCGACGTGGCGCCGTATGCGGACGCGGGCATCACTGCTTACCGCGCCGCCAAGAAGGCGGCCCGCACGCTGCGACCGGGAAACTGGGCGGTTGTGCAGGGGATCGGTGGCCTGGGTCACATCGCCCTGCAGTGCCTTCACAACCTCTGCGCCGCACGAGTAGTGGCCGTCGACCCGTCCCCCACCGCCCAGGCGCTGGCGCGTGAGCTGGGTGCCGAGGAGGTCGTCGGAGGTGATCGTGCGGCGGAGGCTGTCAGGGACCTGACCGGCGGTGGTGCTCACATCGTGATCGACTTCGTCGGGGAGCGGGGTGCCGAGAAGCAGGCCGTGCAGATGCTGCGGCAGGGCGGCACTCACATCGTGGTCGGCTACGGCGGCGTGTCCGAGGTCCCGACCATCGACATCATCTTCTCCGAGATCTCCATCGTGGGCAGCCTCGTGGGCAACTACACCGAGCTCAGCGAGCTGATGGTCCTGCAGGCGCAGGGCAAGGTGAAGCTCCACACTCAGCGCTACAGCCTGTCCGACATCGGCGGCGCTGTCGACGACCTCGACCATGGACGGATAAAGGGCCGAGGTGTCCTCGTCCCCGCCATGGTCACAGCGACTACCGGCGGAGGTGTTCAGCCGGGCACCTGATTTCCACCATCTGAACTCTGTTATGCTGACAGCCGTCCGGGCGGCTGTTTGGCGGGCCTGATCGGACACCTCGGTGGTGGGAGCGTGCTAGGTGTCATCGACCCGGCATAAGGAAGGCGTTGAAGCCGTGAGAGCTGAGCAGCCTTCCACGCTCATCAACTCGGTCCAGCGAGCAATCCGGCTGCTGGAGGCGGTGGCCGCACACCCCAGTGCTGTGCCTGCAAAAGTGCTGGCCAAGGACGTGAGGCTCCCGCTCGGCACGACGTACCACCTGCTGCGAACGCTCACGTTCGAGGGGTACCTGAGGAGAATGCCTGACGGCAGCTACGTGCTGGGTGACGGAGTGATCAGGCTGCTCGAGGACGGCCGGTCGCAGGCCAGCCTGAGCCGGGCCCGCGCGTCGCTGCTGGCGTTGAGGGACCACGTAGGTGCCCCGGCGTACTGGTGCGCCTTCGAGGACGGCGAGATCGTCATCAAGGACATTGCGGACTCACCGCGCCACCCGCGCATCGACCTCTGGGTTGGTTTCCGCGATGCCGCCCACGCGACCGCGCTGGGCAAGTGCGTCCTGGCCTCGCTCGAACCAGGCCAGCTGGAGGACTACCTGTCCCAACACGCGCTGCCCGACCTGACTCCGCACACTCTGACCACGCGCGACTCGGTGCTGCGAACCCTGGAAGCCGTCCGTACAGCGGGCTACGCCATCGACAAGCAGGAGTACGCGATCGGCGCCGTCTGCGCCGCCACGCCGGTGCTCGCGGGCGACGTGGTCGGCGCGGTCGCGGTTTCGCTGCCGATGCGCCGGCAGGCTGAGCTGACTGCGGTCGTGCAGCCGCTCAAATACACGGCGGAGCGCATCTCCCGCGCGATCATGCTCGCCGATTGAGGGGGGCCTGAGGGTGTCGGGCACCGGACGCGGCCGCCATGCGGCTACTGGAGCACATCCCGGCGCCGGCTGAGCCCGATCGCCACGATCGCGAGCGCCAGCGCCCACGCTCCGACTACCAGCCAGGCGTGAGTCGCGTCCACCTTGACCAGGGGCGTGGCGAACGCGGCGTGCGCCGCGTGGTCGGTCTGCATCACAACAGGCAGTACGTTGAGATTAGGTCCCAGCAGATAGGCTGACGCCTGGAACCAGAAGTCTCTGCCGGTCAGCGCCTTGAAGATCGGCAGCACCGCCGTCACCAGGTTGTCGGCCGGGTACAGCATCAGCGCTGCGCCGATTCCGAACGCCAGCGAGCGCCCCAGGACGGCGGCTGCCGTCCCGATCAGGATGGCAGCGCCCATGCTCGCCACCGCGACCAGGACGTTGACGCCGAGGTCGTGCCAGACCGTGCCGGGCAGCGAGCTGATCTTGTCGAAGCTGCCCTCCCAGTGAACCACCGTGGCGTAGAGGGCGCCCGCCGCCAGTGTGACGAAGCCCGCCAGCAGGACCAGACCCAGAAGTGCGAGCGCAGTCAGCTTGGCCAGGAGAAGGCGCACCCGTCCCGCCCCGCGAGCCAGCAGGACGCGAATCGTTCCGCCGCTGTACTCCATTCCCACCAGACGTGCGCTGACGACCAGCAGGAGGATGCCGGAGCCGACGTCGAAGATGGTGAGATAGACCTCATACATGTTGAACATGAAGCTGGACGGCGTCTTCTCCAGGGTGTGCCGGACGTTGTCAGCTGTGGTAAGTGCCCCGGCGATCATCGCGAAGAAGAAGACGGCGAGGCCCAGCATCGCCCAGATCATTCCCTGGCGGCGCAGCTTCAGGATCTCACCGCCCACGCTTCCCAGAAAGCTCGGGCGAGGCCGAAGATCGAGTCTCTCCCCCGCAACGTCGGGGGAGTACCCGGCGGAGCCGGGGGAGGGGGGCCGCTCGGTCGCTTTGAAGATGGCGTTCAACTGACTGCTCCGTCGTTGTTCCCGGTCAGACTGAGGAAGATCTCCTCGAGGTTCTGCTGCCGCCTGCGCAGCAGATCGGGCCACATCCCCGCGGCGGCCAGGAACTGCACGAGGTCGCGCCCACGTCCGGAGGGCGACGGGGTCACCACGACGCCGTTCTCGAGCCTCGCCGAGCGGCCCCACTCGTGGCCCTGGATCAGTGCCAGGGCGGCGGCCGGGTCCTCGACCTTGACCACGAACTCCCCGTGTCCCGCCAGCAGGTCGGCTACCGGAGCCACCCGTACCAGCTCGCCCAGGTTGATGATGGCCACCCGGTCGCAGATCTGCTGCACCTCCGCCAGGACGTGGCTCGAGATGAAGACCGTCTTGCCCATCGCCGCCAGCTCTCGCAGCAGGTCACGCATCTCAACGATGCCGGCAGGATCGAGTCCGTTGGCGGGTTCGTCCAGAAGGAGCAGCTCGGGGTCGTGGAGCAGGGCCGCGGCCACGCCCAGCCGCTGCTTCATGCCAAGCGAATATGCCTTGACCTTGTCGCGCTGCCGTCCGCTCAGGCCGACCAGCTCCATCACGTCGTCGAGGCGGGAGCGGGGGACCCCGCCCAGCACGCTGGCGAACGCCTTCAGGTTGTCGCGGCCGGAGAGATAGCCGTACAGCGCCGGCGCTTCGACGAGGGCGCCGACCCTGGGCAGGACCTCACCGCCGTGTGTCTGCACGTCCCTGCCGAGGACGTCGACGCGACCGCCCGTCGGCCTGATCAGGCCCAGTGCCATGCGGATGGTGGTGGTCTTGCCGGCGCCGTTGGGCCCGAGGAAGCCGAACACCTCGCCGCGCCGCACCTCGACGTCGATGCCCTTCACAGCCTCTCGGCTGCCATAGCTCTTGGAGAGCCGGTGTGTGGAGAGGACGGTATCTGTCATCTCGGCCTCAGTGCAGAACGTCTCGGCGCCAGGTCAGCACGACCGAAGCAGCCAGAAAGACAAACGAGTACACGCCGATCACGATCCAGCAGTGGGCAGCGTCGACTTTCACCAGCGGGGTGGCGAAAGCCGCGCGGACTGCGTGATCCGTTTGTATGCTGGCCGCCAGCTGGTTCAGCGTGGGGCCCAGGAAGTACTGGTTCACCTGGAGCCATACATCCTGGTTGGTCAGCCTGTTCGCGAGGGCCATCACGACCGTGCCGAAGTTGTCGGCCGGGAAGAAGGCAAGGGCAGCCCCGACGCCGAAAGCCACCGAGCGCCCGACCACCGCCGCTGTGGTGCCCAGGAGGATGCAGAACGCCATGCTGACGAGCGCCACCAGCAGGTTGATCCAGGTGTCTGTCCAGGCGACCTGAGGAAGGGATGTGATCGGTGTGAAGCTGCCCTGCCAGGCGACCACGACGGCGTAGAGCGTGGCGGCGCAGACGGCGATGAACGCGGCCAGCACGACCAGCCCACTGATCGCCAGTGCCACCAGCTGGGCTCCAAGCAGGTGAAGCCGGCCGGTGCCTCTGGCGAGCACCGTCCCTATCGTGCCGCCGCTGTACTCCAGCGACACGAGGCGCGAGCTCACTATGAGCAGGAGGACCCCTGACATGGTGTTGAAGAGCGTGAGGATCGCTTGCAGGTAGTTGAAGTAGAAGCTCCTGGGGTCGTGTGCCAGCAGGTTTCGGACCTGGTCGCCGGAGACGACCGAGCCCAGGGTGACGGCACTGACCGCCACGAGGGCGGCAATCAGGATCCAGGTCAGCGCCTGGCCGCGGATCTTCAGCAGCTCTGAGCGCACGGCGCCGGCAAAGCTTGGCCGAGGCCGTGGCCGCGCCAGGGCTGAGAGGACCGCGGATGGTTCGGCAACGGTGCTCAACTCGCGGTTCCTATGGGCGTGGTGAGGCTCAAGAAGATCTCCTCGAGGCTGTGCTGGCGACCCTCGACGCTGTCGGCCCAGACGCCGGCCTGTGCCAGGAAGTGGACGAGGTCGCGGCCGCGGCCGCTCGGTGAGCGCGCGACGAGGGCTCCGTCCTCGATGCGCGCTGTGCGCCCCCAGCCATGGCGACGCACCAGCTCCAGCGCGAGTGCCGGATCGTCCAGCGTCAGGACGAACTCTCCCTCGCCCGCAACCAGCTCGGCCACCGGGGCGACGCGGACCAGCTCGCCCAGGTTGATGATGGCCACCCGATCGCAGATCTGCTGCACCTCGGCCAGGACATGGCTGGAGATGAAGACGGTCTTGCCGGACGCGGCCAGCCCGCGCAGCAGATCGCGCATCTCGACGATGCCCGCTGGGTCGAGGCCGTTGGCGGGCTCGTCGAGGATGAGCAGCTCCGGATCGTTGAGCAGGGCGACAGCGAGAGCAAGACGCCCCTTCATGCCCGTCGAGTAGGACCTGACCTTGTCCTTCTGACGGGCCGCCAGTCCTACAAGATCAAGCACCTCGTCCAGGCGGCTGTCGGGCAGGCCGCCGAGCATGTGGGCAAACGCCTTGAGGTTGTTGCGGCCGGAGAGGTAGCCGTACAGCGCCGGCGTTTCGACGATCGCGCCTACGCGCGGAAGGACACGAGCGCCGTCTGTCAGAACGTCGCTGCCCAGGATCTCGACGCGGCCCTCAGTCGGGCGGATCAGACCCAGAGCCATGCGGATGGTTGTGGTCTTGCCCGCGCCGTTGGGCCCGAGGAAGCCGAACACCTCGGCCCCGCGGACGTCGAGGTTGAGGTCCTTGACCGCCTGCCGGGAGCCGTACATCTTGGAGAGGGCGTGCGTTGTGAGAACGGCGGTGTTCATCGCTTCGAAAGGCACCGCCGGTACTTCAGTTTGTGACGGCGCGTAGGGCTTCAGAGCGCGCGGAACGGTTCCGGCCGATAGGCGTCTACGAGCCGGAGCCACTCACCCGGAAGCGCCTCTCTGATGACGGGGTCGTCCTTGCTAAGCCAGCAGAGATGCCGCAGTCCGTGCTCGACGACCTGCCCCACGCCGATCTCGGTTGGCGCGCCCCTGGCGGTGCCGCGCGCCAGCTCGGCGCGGACCACCGGCACCGCCTCGAAGCCGGTCGCCTTGACGGCCTGTGGCAGCACCGCGAGGTAGGTGAGGACCAACCGCCCGCTTTCGTAGCGCCACGACGTTGAATGAACTATCTCCGCGTCCAGCCCCACCGCCGCCAGGCTTGCTCCCACCGCATCGGCCGGCAACGCGCCCGCCGCGGCCTCGACCTGCATCGACTCGCCCGTCTCGGGGCGGAGCAGCCACGCTGCTCCTTCGGCGAGATAGAGCGGCAGGATCTCGAAGGCCGGCCGTGACCGGCCCTCGGCGGCGCTCAGCCGCTGCAGCGAGCCCAGCAGCCGTGCCGCCACGTCCGCCGGCTCAGGTTCGCGCGTCAACTCGGACTCCTGACGCAGGCGCATGCGGACGGCGGTCAGCGTCCGCTCCGCGATCGCAGCCCGGGACTCCATGAAGCGCAGCAGGTCCGCTGCCGGCATCCGGAGCAGCCTGCAGTCCTCGACCACGACCGCGTCTGTGGCCCTCAGCTCCCCGTCGATCAGCGCACGCTCGCCGAAGAGCTCACCCGGACCGGCCGTGCCCAGCACTTTTTCCCCTGCATGGGTGCCGATGCTCAGCCGCACGCGACCGGACTCGACAAGCTCGACGGTGCGAGCCTCGTCGAATTGACGGTGGACGAGCTCGCCCGCGGCGTAGCTGCCCGCGGTCAGGTGCGCCGCCAGTTGCTCGAGGTCCGGCGCCGGCACGCCCTCGAGCAGGACGAGCGAAGCCAGGGCGCGAGCGCCCGGCGACCTGGTCGCCTGGCCTGACAGTGCCAGCTCGGCCAGCGCCTGCAGCCGGCGCGGTTCGCAGCCGAGGCCGTCGAATGCAGCGACCGCCTCGTGCAGCTTCCCGGCCCGGTGCAGGGTGCGTGCGCGCAACCCGTGAAGGCCGAGGCGGCCAAGCTCCGCGGCGAGCTCCTCGCTCGGGTCTGATGCGATGTCCCCGTACAGCCGTGGCCCGAGCCGTTCGGCGCACCGCAACAGCTCGGCCTCCGCCCACCGCGCCGCATCGCCCGCCGGGCAGGCGTCGGCCAAATCGCGGAGGGCGAGCGCCGCCAGAGGCAGGGCGCCGGTATGGCTGAGGCCCGTGGCCCCGCGCTGCAGCAGCCTGCGTGCCTCGTCGGCGTCGCCGAGGCTCCAGGCCGTCTGCCCGAGCATCCAGCGCAGAGCGTGCGACTGATAGAGGTAGTCGCGCTCTCCGATCAGGTCGGACGCGCTTTTGGCCAGATTCCGAGCCAGCGCCGGCCGGCCCAGCTCTGCCGCGGCAGACGCGGCCATGCTCAGCATCCATGCCCCCCGGAGGTGGAAGAGCGTGACCAGCGGCTCTCGATCGGTGACCTCCTGTAGCGCCGCGCGGTAGTTGCCCGCCATGTAATGGAGGAAGGTCGAGACCTCGAGCATGATCGCTCCCGGCTCCTCGACCTCAAGAAGCGCGCGATCGAGCCTTGCCCGCCCCATCGCCAGGCGGCCGCTCAGAGCGTCGGCGAAAGCCAGCGTCGCCGCGAACCAGCCTTGCTGGGTCACGTCGTGGTCTTCGGCTGCGATCGCGCGCCCGCGCTCGAGCGTCGAATGGGCCCGCTCGAGATCACCCAGGACTACCTGAGCCGCGCCCAGAGCTCCCAGGGCGTTTCGCAGCACCATTCGATCGCCCGCGGCTTCAGCCTGCTCCGCGACGGTGCGTGCCGCCGCCGCCTGACCGGCCAGGTCGCCGCGGTAGCCCTGTGCCCAGGCCAGCTGGGCGGCGACGGCGAGCGCTCGATCAGGCTGGCCCGCCTCCACGTAGAGCTCGCGCGCCCGGTGGGCGGCGGCCTCTGCCGCATCGAGGTCTCCGGTCGCCATGGGCAGGAAGTTGCTCAAGCGGATCTGGACGGCCGCGCGAGCCGCCAGGTCTGAGTCTCCGGCCAGCAGGCCGTCGAGCTCATCGAGTGCGTGAGCCCCAAGGGCGTAGCTGCCGGCGCACTCGGCCTCCCACGCGAGACGGTCCAGGAGCTCGCGCCGGCGTGGGTCATCGCCCGGTATCCGCTCCAGCGCGTCTCGAAGAAGCGCCAGCGCGGTCCAGTGCTCCTGCCGCGTGCCGGCGTCGCCTGCCGCTCGCGACAGCACCTCGACCTCCTCGCCGCGCCGCCGGAGCGCCATGCGCCCGTACTCGCGTATCGACTCCGCCATCGCGTAACCGCTGCCGCCGACCAGGTCCACCATCGATCGCTCGACCAGCCGCGTGATCAGCGGCAGCACCTCACCTTCGGACAACGGGTCGCCGGCGCCCACCGCCAGCGCCTTCTCCAGCGAGAAGGTTCCGGCCAGCACCGACAACCGTGAGAAGACCGTCTGGTCCTCTGAGCTCAGAAGTGCGAAGCTCCACGCGACCGCCGCTTCGAGCGTCCGCTGCCGCTCGGGGACGCCGGCGCCACGGCCGACCAGCAGACGGAAACGGTCGCGCAGGCCGATCAGCAGGGTGTCCAGGCTCATGCCGCGGAGCTGCGCGGCGGCCAGCTCCAGTGCCAGAGGAATACCGTCGAGACGGCGGCAGACCTCGGCCACCTGGCTGGACGTCTCGGTGGTCAGCTCGAACCGAGGCTGCGCCAGCCGGGCCCGCTCAAGGAACAGGCGCTCCGCCTCGGTCGCCGGCAGCGCGGGCACGCGCATAGTGACCTCGCCGGGGACCTGCAGAGGCTCCCGGCTCGTCGCCACGATGCGGAGGCCGGCGGAGTCGCGGAGCAGCTCCGCCGCAACCACCGCCACGGCCTCGAGGACGTGCTCGCAGTTGTCGAGCACCAGCAGACACGGGTGGGAGCGGAGCCACTGCGCGAGTGCGGCCGCATCCACGCCCACGGAGCTGGCGACGATCCCCGAGACCATCTCGGGGTCGGCCGCCGCGGAGAGGTCGCAGAAGCGGGTCTCCGCGTGGTCGCGACTGAGCCGTTCCGCGAGCTCGACTGCCAGCCGCGTCTTGCCGGAGCCGCCAGCTCCGGTCAGCGTCAGAAGGCGGCTGCTCGCAGCGAGGGCGCCGGCCTCGGCAAGCTCGGACTCGCGGCCGACGAAGCTGGTGAGCTGGACGGGCAGACCGCTGACCTCTCCCTCCCGGCGCAGCCCTCTAGGTGACGCGCCCCGGCCTCGGATCGAAACGCTCGTACGCGCGCGCGTCCATCAGCTTGCGTATGCGATCCATGGCGTCCCACACGTCGACGAAGCGCGTGTAAGCCGGCGCCGGCCCCAGCCGCACGACATTCGGGGGCCGGAAGTCCGGAATCACCCTGCACTCTTCGATCAGCGCCTGGCTGACGCGGTACGCCTCGGCGTGAGCCAGGGATACGTGGGCACCGCGGCGCGCGGGGTCCCGCGGTGACGAGAGCGTGAACCCCAGCGGCTCGAGCCAGGCCTCCCACAGCCGCACGATCAGCTCGGTGAGCGCGACGGCCTTGTCCCTGAGACGCTCCACCCCCGCTTCGGCCAGCACGTCGACACCGATCTGGATCGGGAGCAGGGACAGCACCGGCGGCGTGCCGGCCAGGAAGCGGGCAATGGACGGCGCCGGGTCGTACGCCGGTCCCATCGCAAACTGCTCGCGCTGACCCCACCAGCCCCAGATCGGTTGGCGCATCCGCGTCTGAAGGCTGTGCCGGACATAGAGGAAAGCGGGCGCGCCAGGACCCGCGTTGAGATACTTGTAGGTGCAGCCGACCGCCAGGTCGACCCCCCAGCCGTCGAGCTCGATGGGGACCGCGCCTGCGGAGTGGCTGAGATCCCAGAGTACGAGCGCTCCTGCATAGCGGGCGGCACGCGTGACTGCCGGCACATCCTCGATCGCGCCGGAAAGGTACGAGACGTGGGAGAGCGAGACCACGGCCACGTCCAGTCCCAGCGCCGCCTTCAGCGCATCGATGCCAATGCCGCCACCCGCCCCCGGGTTGAGGAGCCGGAGCTCCAGTCCCCGTGCGGCCGCCAGGCCCTCCAGGATGTAGCGGTCGGTCGGGAAGTTGTCGCTGCTGGACAGGATGACCCGGCGACCGGGCCGGGTGTCCAGGGCCGCGGTCGCCAGCTTGTACAGGTTGACCGACGTCGAGTCGCTGACCGCGACCTGCCCGGGAGCCGCCCCCAGCAGCTTCTTGCCCAGGTGGTCGCCGACACGCTG
>DATFWQ010000105.1:0-3216 GCA_035259145.1 Candidatus Dormiibacterota bacterium
CGGCCATGCCTGCTCGTCCTCACACCGGCTCGACGACGAAGACCTCCAGGTCAATGTTGGCCTGCCGCAACTGTTGCAGCGGCGCGTAGTCCGGGTCGTTGTGAAAGGCGTGGGCGTGCGCGCGCGACGGGAACTCCACGACGACGACGGAGAGGGGCGGCGAAGCCGCCCCTTCCAGGGCTATCAGGGCCTGCGGGGTGTTGCCCCCGATCAACGCCGTGCCGCCGTGTTTTGCGATCAGGGCAGCCGTCTTCGAGAGATAGGCCTCTAACCAAGCCGTCCCCCGAGGTTCCGACCGCCGTAGACCAATGATATAGGCCGCCATGTCGCTCTCCTCGTGCGGTATGTGGGGCAGGATGTGCCCATCCTGTGCTCCCATCAGGTGCTCTCTCACTTGTGGTGGGACCCTCTTCCTGGGTTTGCACGTCCAACGCTGGCAGTGAGCCGCGTCCAATGGCCGCAGCGACGGAGGAACAGCGGCGAGCGCGTGTTGGCGCCACGGCGAGACGGTGTGAAAAGCCGCAGTGGGACAAAGGTTTTCCAGGCAATGACAATGCAAGGGATATTTTTCAGCACAATGCACGACTTGTCGCATGCGTAGTCAACGCGGACGCCTGTTGACGCCCCTCAGTCGGCGACGCGGCCACTGTCCACGGTCCGCGGGTCTTCCCAGACTGAGTCGCTTGACCGGTCACGGGCGAGGTTCGTCGGCCATTGCTGCTTGTCCTCCGGATTCAAAGCTGGGTGGCCTGATCGGCCCACCGCTCCCGCTTCGGTTCTCCATACTGCAACTCGCCGAGCGCGGGACTACTCCGCGGGGGTTCAGTCGCCAGCAGACACGAGAAGCTTTTGGGCCTCTTCGTCGGCGGCGCGCTGCGAGCACTCGGTCGGCCGTCTCCCGAGGCTGCCCATCAGCGTCCGGCTTGAATGGCCAGGCGATTTCGTAGATGTCTGCGAGCCTGAGGATCCTTCCCGCTCCGCCCCACCAGCCGTCCGGGACCTCGCAGGTGGAGACGCACACGCGCGGCTCGGGATGCGGCCCGGCGCGCCCCCCTCCGCCTCGGCCACGGCCTGGGTCATCGCTGCGGTCACCGCGGCCCGGCGCTCGTCATCGTACTGGCCTTCAGGAACCTGACAGATGAAGCGGTAGCGTGGCGACTTCGGTGAGACGCTGGCCACATACACCTGGGGGCGGTGGACGAAGACCCAGGCGAGCGGTCGGGCCCTCTCGTTCCTCGGGTCGACTCCCTCGTGCGCGAGCAACAGGTCGGTGATTTTTGCCAGCAAGCTGCGTTCGGCGCTAGGCGACAGCGCACCCTCTGGGATATATGCGTCCAAGATCGGCATGCCTAGTGTCCTCCCTCCGGACCCGGTGTCATCGCAGCGGATGATGTCGACGCCGTTGACGAACTTGCCCTCGACGGTCGTCTCGAACTCGAGCACGGCGACGTCGCCGGCGAGGACCTGCTTCGTGTAGTGAAACGCGCCGTGGATAGGGTCGCCGGGCAACGTCTGGGCGGCCGCACGGAGGTACATAGTTGTAACGTCCTTGCCGCGCTGTGGGGTGTAGATGATTCGGCGAGGAGAAGACGACGCCGTCCGCCAGCAGAGCGTCCAGTGCCTCCAGCCGCTCACCCGTAATGAACTGAAGCCAGGTCTCGACCGCCTTCTCGATCATCGTGGCTCCTCGCGTCCGCGCTTCGCTACTCCGACGTGAGCCAGTCGGTGAGCGACGTGAAGCGTCCCTTCTCCATACGAACCCAGAAGCCCTGCTTGAGCGGCTCGTGGTCGGACCCAATGGTTATAGGTGGTACGACGCCGGTTTCGAAGCTCTTGATGGAGTCGAGAGCCGCCATTAGGGAGTCGCGCGTCAGATTCCTGCCGGCTCGCTTGGCTGCCTCAGTGAAGAGCATGGCGGAGACGTACCCGTCGAGCGAGTACTGGTTGGGCTCGTTCTTCGGGAAGAACTTGGCCATGTGGTCTCGATACTGCTTGACACCCGGCAGGTCGGACCTGATGGGGTTCGGCCACTGCGACAGCCCTTCAGTGCCTTCAGCCGCCTCCCCAGCCAGCGCCAGCCAGCGCTCGTCGGTCAGCGGGCCCGAGGACACCATGACGGTGTCAGTCCAGCCGATCTTCTGGCGCTCCTTCAGGGCCTCGGCACCGGGGACCGGTGTGAGGACGAGGAAGGTGACCTGTGGCTTTGCCGCCCGGAGCTTGGCGATCTGGGCGCTCACGTCGGGGGCGCCGCGCTTCACCGACTCAGCCGCCGCCAGCTTGAGACCATGGCGCCCCAGGTGCTTCTCGAAGGCGACGAGAAATGCCTTGCCGTACTCGTCATCCTGGTAGATGACGCCGAAGGTCTTGAACTTCCGCTGGGTCACCAGGTAGTCGACCATGATGCGGGCCTGCCGGTCATAGAGCACCGTGCCGTAGACCACGTACTTGAGACCGCGCGTGACCGTGGACCCCTGATACGGAAAGAGCAGCGGCACTCGGTTCTGCTCCAGGTACTCGAGCGTCGTCGCCACCGAGGCCGTGCCCACGGGGGCGAGAACCGCGAAGACCTTGTCCTGCTCCACCAGCTTCTTGGTGTTGGCGACGGCCTCCTGGGGCTTGAAGCCGTCGTCGTAGTAGATCGTACGGACATTGCGGCCGTGAATTCCTCCGGCCTCGTTCACGACGCGGAAGTAGAGATCGATGCCGAACTTGGTGAACTGCTCGCTGAGAAAGGCCAGCGCGCCGGGGCCGGTGAAGGAGGCGGAGCACCCCATCACGATCTCCGTGTCGGTGACGCCCTGCTGGGCAATGGCCGGCACGGCCGGCAGCAGCGCCAGTGCGAAGCTGAGGAGCCAGAGCATGGTGCGCATGGGAGTCCTCCTCTCTGGGGTTCGGGTGCCTCTGGCTAATAAGTGCTGTGAATAGAGTTGTCGTGGCCGTTTGCGTGTCTGCCACTCGCGCAACCTATCAATACTCACCGGGTTATGGGCACTTGTTGCCAGCAGGAGGGCACCCGCTGAGGCAGAAAACACCGAAAAATTTAACGGCGCCTTGATGCCTGCACCCCTGATCATCCCGAGTGCGAACGCCAACAACAGCAGCCCGCTGACCACGGCAACCCTCCGGGTTTGGAAGCCCACGATCAGGGCCAGACCACACGCCACCTCGGCCAGCGTGACGATCCAGCCCAGCGTGGGAATCCAGGCCCTCGGCAGA
>DATFWQ010000106.1:0-4494 GCA_035259145.1 Candidatus Dormiibacterota bacterium
GGCCTGAACCACCAGTGGGCGGCGGAATCGCATTGGCAGCGGACTTAACTGCTCGCTTGGCCCCGCTGCGAGGCCGACTGTGTTCGCCCCTCCTCGAGCACGCCCTAAAATTAGAACGCCGTTCCAAGTCTGTCAAGAAAAGTCCCACGCCCGGTGGGCGGCTTCATCATTAGGCCCAATGCAGGGAGCTGCCTACACTAAAAATCCCGCATGAAACAGCCTTCGCGCCAGGCGGCGGCCGCCGGCTCACCAAAGAACGTGGTCAAGGCGTTAGCCGTGCTGCGGTTGATCTCCGAGCGGCCCTCCGGCATCTCCCTGGCTGAGATCAGTCGGATGACGGGGTTACCGAAACCCTCGGCCCACCGCTTCCTTGGCGCGCTCCTGGCTGAGGGGCTGGTGCGCGTCAACCATGACGAGGTGTTCGGCCTGGGTTTCCAGTGCCTGCGGCTGGGCACGGCATTCCAGGAGGGCCTCGACCTGCGACGGGAAGCGCTCGGGCCACTCGACAAGCTCGCCAAGGCCACGGGTGAAACCTGTCATCTGGGGGTGAAGGACGGGCACCAGATCGTCTACATCGAGAAGATCGAGAGCTCGAGCGCCGTGCGAATGTATTCTCGAGTTGGCCGGACAAACCCGCTGCACACGACGGGCCTCGGCAAGGTCATCGTGGCCCACAGTGAGCCTGAAGCTATCGAGGACGTGATCGCGTTCGGGCTGCCTCGCCGCACCGACAACACGATCTGCGATCCCGACGAGCTCCGGGCAGAGCTGCGACGCGTCAGGCAGCGGGGCGTAGCCTACGATCTGGTCGAGAACGAAGAGGGAATCCAGTGCTGTGGCGCGCCCGTGTTCGACCACCAGGGCTTGGTAGTGGCCGGCATCAGCGTGGCCGGGCCGGAGCACCGGCTGACCGCCGCCCGTCTCCTGGAGATCACCCCAGCGGTGATCGCCACCGCACTTGAGCTGTCGCGGCGGCTCGGCTACCACGGCCACATCCCGGTCGACGGGTCCCCACAAGACCGGTCTGCGTAGCCGGCTTCAGCATGGCGCGTACACGAGTGCGGACATGGTCCCTTGGGGACGAGGAACGCGACGCGCCTCCAGGCGAGTCTTCGATCGAGAGCAAGAGTTCGCCATACACAATATTGGTCAGGTCCGCGCAGGGTCGGCCGGCAACTGCGGAAAAGGAGGACGGTGGTGGATCAGCGTTCGGACGATCGAGTCGGCTTCGTCACTCCCAACCGCGACGTTGTGGTGCGCGGGCTCGAAGATTTCGCCTCCCTGGCGGTGGTGGGGGGAGAGCACGCCTTCGTGATCGACGAGCCCCAGGAGTTCCACGGCACGAACCTGGGGCCGAACCCCTTTGCACTCATACTGAGCGCGCTCGGGGGTTGAGCTGTCGGGACGCTGCAGGGTGTAGCGAGGCAAAACGACTTCGAGCTTGGCAAGGTCGAGGTCCGGCTGGCGGCCAAGACCAACACGCTGACGAACGGACCCCTCGATCCGCGCGAGCGGCATCTCCGGATCAAGAAGATTGACATGACGGTGTCGCTCAAGGGGGAATACACAGAGGAGCAGCGGTCGCTTCTCGAAGCGGCACTCCAGTCTTGCCCGGTTCACAACACCCTGAGCGAGCCGCCACGAATACACAGCCGGATAGAGATCAAGCCCTAACACGGGGTTATGCCGATCAGCGCCGGGACGTCAGCTTCCCATGGCTGATCACGACGGCCGGTGCGCGGTGCTCGCGAAGAGCCTCAAGCAGGTCCGGAGCTCCAAGGACGACCAGGTTGGCCGGCGCGCCTACCTCGAGCCTGTGCTCCTGCAGGCCTATCAAACGAGCGGCGTCGACGGTGACCATCCTGAACAACCTTGCCCGGTCCTCCTCGGAGGTCATCCAGAGGAGGTGCGACGCCAGGAAGGCCACCTCGAGCATGTTGTTGCGGCCGTACGGGTAGTAGGCGTCGGAGATGTCGTCCTGCCCGAGCGCTAGAGGCACACCAGCGGCCATCATTTCCCGAACGGGGACGTGCAAGGGGCCAGTGTGCGGATCGGTGACGATCCCGATCCCAGCCTCCCGCAGCAGAGCCAGCAGTGGGTCCAGCTCGACACTCGTGTAGAGCGCCGTGGCCCGTGCGTGGTGGGCCAGGACGCGGCCCTGCCATCCGACCTCGATGGTCTCCCTGGCGAGCATCTGCAGCGTCCGCAGTTCGGGGTCGCCCGCGTCATCTACGAGCATTGAGACGTCGCGGTTGAACGTCGTCGCGATCTCAAACATTGCGTCCACGTGGCGCTGGGCGTCGGCGGCCGTGTCCTCGAGCCACGGTATCCCGCCCACGACGTCTGCCCCGAGCTCCATGGCCTCCCGAACGAGCTCCTCAGCGCCGGGGTCGCGAAGCACCCCCTGCTGCGGAAAGGCCACCACCTGGATAGCGACAAGACCTTTGAACTCTTCACGAAGGGCCAGGAGCGCCTTCACCGCCTGAAGGCCCGCCCGTGTGTCGGTGTCGGCAAAGGCGCGCATGTGGGTGGTACCGAAGTCGAGTGCCAACCTGACCGCGCGCCGCGCTCTCTCGGCGATCCAGTCCTGCCGGTAATGGTCCTTGACAGCAGCAGCCAGCTCGATCGCGGTCCGCGAACCAGACATCCGGGTCGCGTGATAGTGATGGAGGGACGCCTCGCCGCTCAGCGTGGCAGTCCACACCTTGTCGAGGTGCAAGTGAGGGTTTACGAAAGACTCGGTCACCAGGCTGCCGCCGGCGTCGATCTCGGTCGCCGCCAGCCCAGAGACGTGCTCCGCCAACGCCAGGATGCGTCCGCCGCCGACGGCGACGTCGACTTCTTCCCCAGGGCGCCCGAGGAGCCGGGCGTGTCTTATCACCAGGTCGGGATTGACACCCATGGCTGAGTCTCTATTGGACACCGACGTCGAACGACGCGTCGGCGAACCCACAGGCTTATTCCCCGGGGCTTGATCGGGCAGGCAGCCCGGGTCGGTCCGGGAACGCCCAGGGCCGCCGCCCACCCACCCGGCCAGAATCTAACGAGGTCCACGGGCGTCGGAGCGAGTTCAAGGGGGTACCCGAGTATGGCCGGACGGATCATGACGCGACGAGCTCTGCGCTGGCTCAGCCGCGCCACGCTGTGTCTGTTGGTGGTCGTGGTCCTGCCCAGCGTGGGCAGGACGGCCCTGACTGCTCGGGCCGCCGCAGGCGTCATCGCCTATCCCGACCTCCAGATGCAGGTGCCCCCCTCGGAGATCGCGATCGGCTTCCCCACGCCGACGACCCGCGAGCTCCGCTACACGCACATCACGTGGAACGCCGGCGCCGGGCCGCTGGAGATCCGGCCCAACTACGACCCCGCAACCGGGATCGCCCACCCCTCGCAGGCACTGTACAGCGCCAACGGCACCGGCTGGACGTTCGCCACCACGGTCCCGATCGCGCGTTCGATGACGTACGACGCGCCGATCGCCAAGTACGCCTTCCCCCTCGCCGGCTTCGGCCTGTACTCGGTCGGCCCGGGCGACTCCGTCGGCAGCCTCATCGCTGCCGCACCAAAGAGCGAGTACTGCATGACCGAGGACGTGTACCTGGGCGGCGTGCCCAACACCCCGGCCCAGCCGAACTACCCGGAGGCCAACTGCGGCACGCCTACAGGCACGCTCGGGATCGACGTAGGCTGGGGGGACAGGTACGACCTCACCGACCCGGGGCAGAATATCGACATCACGGGCCTGCCGGACGGCACGTACTGGCTGCGGGCGCAGGCGGACCCGTACAACTATCTGGCCCAGTCGAACACGGCCGACAAGATCACAGACACTGAGATCGCCATCGCCGGGAGCCAGGTGACGGTTCTCAAGCAGACCCACCCGGACTCGACGCCCCCGACGGTGGCTCTGACCTCGCCCGGTACCGGCGCCGCGGTCGCGGGCACGGTGACCGTCGCGGCGACCGCCTCTGGGCCGGCCGCCATCGGCAGCCTGCAGTTCCTGCTCGACGGCGGCGCGCTGGGGCCGCCCGTCACTGCACCGCCGTACAGCTACGCCTGGAACACCGCCGGGACCCCCCTGGGCTCGCACCTGCTGAGCGCACAGGCAACGGACGCAAAGGGGTTCGTCGGGACGGCACCGGCTGTTCCGGTCACGCTTGCCAGGCAGGTCGGCGGCATCACGCAGGACGTCTCGCTCCAGCAGTTCGGTACCGGCGCGGCCACCACTCCGGCTTTCTCGACCTCGTCGGCCGGCGAACTGCTGCTCGCTTTCGTCGGCTCCGATGGCCCCCTTGGCACGCCCCAGACGGCCACCGTGTCGGGAGCCGGGCTGAACTGGAGCCTGGTCGCGCGCGCCAACGACCAGGCTGGTGACGCCGAGGTCTGGCAGGCCAGCGCACCGTCCGCCCTGTCCGGGGTGACGGTCACGTCGACGCTGGGCGTGGATGGCTACGACCAGACGCTCACCGTCCTCGCGCTCAAAGGCGCATCAGGCGT
>DATFWQ010000107.1:0-3540 GCA_035259145.1 Candidatus Dormiibacterota bacterium
GCCGAGCGGCATGGTCGCGACCCACACGCCTATGTGCCGCACGAAGTCGCGTTCCGGGCCGAACGCCAGCTGGCGCACCGCCGAGTGCAGTCCGTCGGCGCCGACGACCAGGTCGAAGCGCCGTGGGTCGGCGCGGTCGAACGTCACGTCGACGCCGCCTTCGTCCTGCTGGAGGGCGGCGATCGTGTCGTCGAACACGAACTCGGCGTGGTCGCGGGCGGCGTCGTAGAGGGCGGCGGCCAGGTCGCCACGGGGGAGCTCGACCTCGTCGCCGCGGGCGGCGGGCATGCCGATCCGGGCGACCTGTCGTCCCGAGCCGTCCACCACGCGCATGGCCGTCGCCCGGGTGGCGGCCTCGCGCAGGCGTGGCATGATGCCCATCCCGCCGCCCACAGGCAGGGCCGGGCCGCGCACGTCCACCGGGTTGCCGCTTGAGCGCAGGCCCTGTGAGCGCTCCACGACCGTGGGCCGGAATCCGTGGCGGGCCAGCCAGTAGGCGAGAGTCGGGCCGGCGACGCCGGCGCCGGAGATCAGCACACTGCGTGAGGACATGGCCAGACCTTATCGCATTGAATGCAATTTTGCAATGAGTGAATCTATGCGCTCAATGTAGTACGATGAGCCGCATGTCCCTTCGCGACCGCAAGCGGGCCCGCACCCGACAGGCGCTCGTCGAGGCGGCGACGGAGCTGTTCGAGCGCGACGGCTACGACGAGACGACCGTCGCCGACATCGCAGCGGCGGCCGACGTCGCCACGCGGACGTTCTTCAGCTACTTCCCCTCCAAGGAAGAGCTGCTGTTCCCTGAGACTGATGCCCGCCTGGGCGCGGCCGTCGAGGCGATCGCGTCACGTGGCCCGGACGAGGGACCGGTTGAGGTGCTGCTACGCGCGCTGCACGAGGTGGGCGACGACAACGATGACATGGCGAGCCAACTCGCCGCGCTTCGCCTGCGGCTCGTGCGAACCGTGCCTGCGGTACGCGGGCGGGCGCTGCAGATCCAGCTTGATGCGCAGCGCGAGATCGCTCGCCACCTGGCCGCGGCGTTCCCCGACCGCCTCGACGAGCTGTCCGCCGCGGCGCTGGTGGGGGCGTTCGTCGGGGCGGTCACGGGCGCGCTGCAGGTCATGCTCGAAGACGCCGACCGGTTAAACGACCCCGGCGCCGTGCAAGCGGCTGTCCGCCGGGCGACGGACGTCGCGCTCACCCCGTGGCTGCGAATGTCTTCAGCGCTTCAGCAATCACCTCGTCGAGCCTGCGCGCCAGTCCGGCGGCCCACAGCGTCATGAACCGCACCTCGCCGAGCTCGCGTTAGAGCGCCGCCATGCGGCGTGATCGGTCGCGGTCGTCGCCCGCTGGGAGGCCAAGGCGCTCCGAGCGCCGTGGCGGCGGCGGACAACCCCGTCGTGCGTTCGGGTCGCCGTCGCCGGCCAGCTCCCCAGGCGAGCGCGACGCCACGCAGGTCGCCGATCAGGTGGGCGAGGGCGAGCGCCCCCGGGCTGTGGGCCTCGGCCCCGCCCGCGGTGCCGGCGAACGATTCCGACAACTGCGCCTTTCAGCGCGTCCGCCACTGGACCGAGCAGAAGATCCTGTCCACGGCCTCTGCTGCACCATCGGCATGGCAGTGGAACGAGGTTGCCAGCTCCGCGACGCAAAAACGACGCCGCATGGTGTAAAGCTCAACTCTTCGACCTCCTGGCAGCCTGGGATGCGGCCGACGGTGCGCAGCGCACCAGGTTGCTAGCGGGAGGTTCCCGGCGCCTGTCAGGCGGCGATGATGGTGGCGGCCTCGCGGCGCCACGAGCGCTCGAGGAAGAGCGCGCTCACCGCCGCCACCAGCAGCACGGCGACGCCGATCCCGACCGTGGGCCGCATCGCGATCACGTAGGCGGGGTCGAAGACGTGCACGGCGAGCGCCCGCATCTGCTCGGCGAGGGCGGGCGGGATGCCGGCCGGCAACTGGATCTGCCCCGCCTGCCCGGCCCCAACCTCGATCCCGCCCCGGGCGGCCCGGGCGAAGGCGTCGACGAAGGGCTGCTGGAGCGGCTTCGGGAGCTGGCCGGCGCTGGCCTCGGCCTGGGTGCGGAGCTGGGCGGCCAGACGGTCCTGGACGGCGATCGCGGTAGGGACGGAGATTGCTCCCCGCCCCCCGCACAGATCCCAGCGAGCGGAATTACCGCACTGGGCTCCTACCTTGGGTGAGTGACGACAAAGCGTTGATCTGGGTATGGGTGCATGTTGCGGACTCTGGGCAACCAGCCGGTGGCGAGCCGGCTGTACCTCGGCCACGACAGCTGCGTCTTCTGGCTCCGGCGCTGGAGCGCCTTCATCCATAGCCGCCTCAGCTGGTAGATGAAGCTCGAGACTGCCTTGAGATTGCCGGGGACGGCGTAGTAGTTGAGGTGGCCTTGCGCCACGCTCCTCAGCCATCTCCCCTGCTCGAGTATGGGCAGGTGCCGGCGGCACTTGAGTTCGTCATATGTGTTGTCTCGGGGGTCATCACTACTACTACCCGGTGCGACTCCCTCTGCACTGCTCCGGACTTCGGTGATGGCCTTATACCGGCGCGAGCTACCGTGGTTATCGACTATCCGCGGGTGCAGTAGGGTCTCCCCAGTCGCCTGGACGACCTTCGCTGCATGCTGCCCCCTCTACGCCGGAGCGGTTCCGGGCTGCTCCAGAATCCAAAGCCCGGACTGCTGCCTTCGCCCAATTCACCCAGGCTCGGCCCACTCGGTCCCTCACGGGCTTGAGTTTCGACGCGGCAGGGTTCAACTTCCTTACGGCCTGCAGCTTTGTTCCACCTCCCTTCGGCTCCGCCTCTCAACGGTTACCGGAGATTTCACTACCGGGCTCCTCTGGCGGCTTGCCCGGGCCGGACTTTCACCGGCTGGTCGCCAGCCCTTGCTGGGCGGTACGCGAACTGCTCAAGCTCGGCCATCGCATCTCTGCGACCAGCATCCGCAACCTGCTCCGCCGCCACCGCATCCCACCCGCACCGCGACGAGCAGGACTCACCTGGCGCCGTCTTCTACGTGCCCACGGCAAGGCGATCCTGGCCTGCGACTACTTCACGGTGGACACCGTTTTCTTCGAGCGCCTGAACGTCCTGTTTTTCTTGGAGCTGGCCAGCCGGCGCATCGTCTTCACCGCCTGCAGCGAACACCCGGGCGGTGGCTGGGCCGTCCAGCAGGCGCGGAACCTGGCCTGGGAGCTCGAGGAGGCGGAGATCAAGCCCCGCTTCCTGAACCACGATCGAGGCAGCAACTTCCCGGCCGCCTTCGATGCTGTCATCAGGGCAGAAGGTCTGGAGGTGCGGATCACTGCCTGTCAGCCTGCCGACACGACTTACCAGGGTGTCGGGGCGGGCGATAGGGACTGGCTGGACCACGGTCGCCGATCGTTGAATGCGATCCCAGCGATCGATGACCGGCCTCTCGTACGAGATTCAAAGATGCACCGTCGCGGACATCGCATCGCGTCACGCGTAAATGCACCCCAGAGTGGCGGTCTGGCCCTCGGTGCCCACCTCTGGCACCA
>DATFWQ010000108.1:0-5856 GCA_035259145.1 Candidatus Dormiibacterota bacterium
CCCCAGTCGTCGTCATCGTGGTCGGCGCGCTGAAGCGGTGGAGGTGGATGTTCTGGTTCACCCTCGTCGGGTTCGGGCTGGCCGTGCTCGGACCGCTGGTCGGCCTGCTGATGAGAGTGCTCATCCCGATACCGTCGCCGCCAGCCACGACCATGCCACCGGTCCCGACATTGCCGCTGGCCTTTCGCCTGGCGAGCAGTTTGTTGCCGCCAGCTGTCCTCTTGCTCTTCCTCTGGATGCTGGTCGTGGCTGTCCGGGTCGGCCCCTGGGCCTGCCGGAAGGAAATCGAGGAGCCGCCTGACCACGAGCCTCCAGCCACAGCATAGTCGGCGCAGCGCAGCAACGAGTGCAAGCCGAGGAACCCTGAGGTCGATCCGCCAGACTTGTGCGATGTGCGCGAGGCTCCTGGTCAACGGCAGCGAGCGCGAGATCCCCTCCGCGCCCGAACGGACCCTGCTGCATCTGCTGCGCGAGGAATTGGGCCTGACCGGCGCCAAGTATGGCTGCGGTGAGGGCTCCTGCGGTGCGTGCACGGTTCTCGTCGACGGGAAGGCGGCGCGTGCCTGCCAGCTCAACGTCGGCGACATCGAAGGCCGCGCCGTCACCTCCGTCGAAGGGCTGGCCCGGGGAGGCCGGCTGCACCCGGTCCAGCGAGCGTTCGCTGAGCTTGGGGCGATGCAGTGCGGATACTGCACGCCCGGCATGATCCTCGCGACTACGGCCCTCCTCGCGGACGGTCCCGACCCTGACGAAACGGAGATCCGCACGGCGCTCGCAGGCAACCTCTGTCGCTGCGGTGCCTACACGCGCATCCTTCGGGCCGTCCGCCGGGCGGCGGAGCTCTCACTGAGTCAGGACGGCTGGGGTCTGGCCGGGTACCCCAGCGGCACCGCACCGGTTGCTTTCGAGGTCGGCCCTACCGGGCCGTGGGACCTTCAACAACCAGAAGAACGAGACTACTTCGCGGTACTGCCGGAGGGACTCGTCGTGGTCCTGCGAGCCGAACCAGACTCGTGGATGACAAGCGGAGGAGCCTGGATCCACATCGGAGCCGACGGGCTGGTGACGGCCTTCACGGGCAAGGTCGACGTCGGGCAAGACAGCCGAACGGCTCTCGGGCTGCTGGTAGCCGAGGGGCTCCACGTCCCGTTCGAGGCGGTCCGCATCGTGATGGGCGACACCGACCTGTGCCCGTTCGACGCCGGCACCTTCGGCAGCCGGTCGATGCCGGGCGCGGGAGAAGACTTGCGGGCGACCGCGGCCGCCGCCCAGGGCATGCTGGAGAGGGGAGTCGACTTACGCGGCGTCCGTCGCGTCGAGGTGGTGTCCAGAGCTCAGCCCGTCACGCCTCCATCCCGATGGCGCACCGCCGGCAGGCCGACCGTACGTCCAGGCGCAGTCGACATGGTCACCGGCGCAACGCGGTTCCCTTCCGACATTTCCCTGCCGGGAATGCTCGTCGCGAAGGTCCTTCGCCCGCCCGCCCTCGGTGCGACCCTCCGGTCGGCCGACCTCACTGCTGCCCATGCGATGCCGGGCGTGGTCGCCATCCGGCACGGCGACTTCATCGGCGTCGCGGCGCCCGGCGTCGCAGCTGCAGAGCGCGCGATTGCGGCGATCGTGGCTGAGTGGGATGTCGAGCTGCAGCCAGGCGAGCGTTCGCTGGTCGAGGACCTGCGGTCCAACCCGATCGAGGTGGATGAGGGCTGGGCGGGCCCGATTCATCACGAGATCGGTGACCTCGACGCGGCGCTCGGCGAGGCGTCCGTCCGGCTCACCGAGACGTACACGACCGCGTACATCGCCCATGCGCCGCTCGAAACGCGGGCCGTGGTGGCCCACTGGAGCGAGGACCGGCTCACCGTGTTGACGGGGACGCAAACCCCGTTTCGAGTCCGGCGCCAGCTTGCCGAGGAGCTCGAAGTCGAGGAGTCGCGGGTGCGGGTTATCGTACCGCCCACAGGCGGCGGCTTCGGCGGTAAGCACGCTGCCGGCCCGGCGCTCGAAGCTGCCCGGCTGGCCCTGGCCGCCCGCCGTCCCGTCAAGCTTGTCTGGACGCGCGAGGAAGAGTTCCGCTGGGGCTACTTCCGGCCCGCCGCCGTCATCGACGTACAGAGCGGGGCGGCGATCGACGGGACGGTGACGGCCTGGGCGTTCAAGAACTTCAACGCCGGCTCTCCGGCAATCCTCACCCCGTACACGATTCCCAATCAGCGGATCGACTTTCAGCCGTCCGCGTCACCGCTGCCGCAGGGCGCGTACCGCGCGCTGGCGGCGACCGCTAACACGTTCGCCCGCGAGTCACACATGGACGAGCTTGCCCACCACCTCGACCGCGATCCGCTCGAGCTGCGCCTCGCCTGCCTGGGGGACGAACGGCTTGGGGTGGTCCTTCGAGCGGCTGCTGAGGGTGCCGGCTGGGCCGCCCGGAGTCGCGGGGGAGGACACGGGATGGGGATTGCGGCGGGACTCGAGAAGGGTGGCCGCGTTGCCACCTGCATCGAGGTCGAGGCCAGGGCGGGGGGACCGGTCCACGTGGTCCGGGTCCTGACCGCGTACGAGTGCGGCGCGGTCGTCAACCCCGATACGGTTCGCAACCAGATCGAAGGGGCCACGGTGATGGCGCTAGGCGCCGCGCTGTTGGAGGCGATCCACTTCGACAACGGCCGCGTCCTGAATGCTTCGTTTGGGACGTACCGGGTCCCCCGATTCACCGACGTGCCCCGAATCGACGTCGTGCTGGTCGACAGGCCAGACGTCGCGCCGGCCGGCGCAGGCGAAACACCGATGATCGCGGTCGCGCCGGCGCTCGCCAACGCGATCTTCGAGGCGACCGGCGTCCGAATTCGGGCTCTGCCGCTCATCCCAGATGGCGTCGTGAGCTGAACAGCCTCCCAGAGAGATAGAGTTCCCGCGATGGCCTCGGCGCTCGAGGCCGCCGTACGGGAGGAGGCCAGAACATGTTGCGAACGGCGCACACTCTGGTGGGCGGGTTCGACTCGGTCCTCAGCGACACCCTGAGCCTTGCGCAGACGCTGGGCATCCTCCTCACGGCGCTGGTTGCGGCCAACTTCATCATCTTCACGCCGTCGGTCACGACCAGCGTTGTGCTGGAGGACCGCGTCGACCGCTCCGCTGTGATGACGACCTACGACATGCGCGGAGAGCCGGTTCCAGACGCCGTGAGGGTGACCCTGGCCGACCTGGACACGCTGTCCGTACCTCGCAGCCGGACGGCGGCGGCAGTCGAGAACAGCGGCGGCAACCCTCTGACGAGCCGGAGCCAGGTGGCCGCCGCCGGTGCAGAGGCAGCAGCCCCATCGGCGGGATCGCCCGTCCCGCTCACCGACCTGTGCGCCAGGGCCCCCGAGATGGTGAACGACCTGTTTCCGGGAGCCTGCGCCCCCGGGTCGCGCATCGAGGTCCCTTTCTACGATCGGGTCCTGCTCGGGGACAACCTTAAGGTCGCCCCACGGCTGGCGACGGACGGGACGCGTGAGGCCGCCGGCGTGCTGGCGAACGCGGTCTTCGTGCGAGCGACGGTCACGGCCGTGAACACGGGTCGAGCCACTGCCCAGAATGTCACCGTCCTCCCGCCGGACGGCTACTCCCCGAAGGGGGACCAGCGCCCGACCAGCCTCGCCTTCGGGCAGGGCTCGAAGCGCGTGTTCGAGACCCACCCGGGTGCCCTGACCAGCGACGTAGGCGCCGTGATCGACAACCCAACGTTCTCAACCAGATGGGATCCTGGCCCGATCGACGTCTCCGTCGTCACGTTCGTGTTCTGGGTATTCGTGGGCCTGCTCGCTGCCGCGACCGCTGTCAAGGTCACCGACCGGGTGCTCGGCGCGCTGGTGCGGCGCGACGACCAGGCCCGAGGCGCTGACGGGTTCTGAGGGTTCCGGGTTCTCAACGTTCTCCGCGGCCCCGGATACATTTGTTCGCGTGCGGCTTCCATCCCGGAGATGGTTGCGGTGGGCGATGGTTCTCCCCGGTCTCGCCATCATCGTGGCGGCCGCACTGTTGTTCGACCCAAGCCCAGGGTCATCAAGCTTGCCGGATCCTCCGTGCAGCGCCGTCCTCATCATCGGACTGCGCGGCAACGGCGACCCACTCGACCAGGATCACGGCATGGGCGGAGACGTCTGGGCCGTGACCGAGCGGCTCACCGCCCGGCTCGCGGGTCAGGCTGAAGCCGGCTGGACCGCTTTCCCGTATTCGACAGGGCCGCCCTGGCTTGCTCCCCAGCACGCAGCCTCCGCTTCAAGGCAGCTGTCTTCTTACCTCGCGCGCCGCCGTCAACTGTGTCCGGCCGAGCACTGGGTCCTGATCGGCCAGAGCGAAGGGGCCGCGGTTGTGCATCTCGCTCTTCCGACGGCGATGGACGCCCGGATGACCGTCGTCCTGGTGGCCGACGCCGCGAGGGTTGCCGGAACCGCGTATGACACGCTGGCCAGCCGTTGGAACGGGGTCATGGCGCCGCTGGTGCTCAGCCGCTGGACGCTGCAGGGACCGGCGGTGCAGGACAGCCTCCCCGCGCGAATGGCGGATCGGGTCCGCTCCTACTGCCTGGCCGGCGACCCCGTCTGCAACTTTTCCCCCGGAGCTCTGCCCCAGCTGTTGCACGGCAGCGTGCACACGAGCTATCGGCGCAACCCGGATGGTATCGCCGACGCCGCCGCGAGCTTTGCCGCCGCCCATGTGGCTGCAGACCTCGGTATCAGTCGCGGCGGGTGAATCGGACGATCGCGCGACGCGATCTCTTATCGGGCCGGCCGCTGAGCCGGGGCTCGGCGTTCGCAAGCATGCGCCGCTCCTCTGCGAGTGCCAGACGCCTGCCGACGCTGGCCTCCGTCTCCTGATAAAGTGCCTCCGCGACCGCGGCCGAACCGCGCTGCTCGGCCAGTGCGACCACAACCAGCTCGACCTCCTCAGGGCCACGCCGGATGGTGAGACGGTCGCCCGGTTTGAGCGAACGCGCCGCCTTCACGCGATCACCGTTGACCTGCACCTTGCCGCCGTCCACGGCATCGGCGGCCAGCGACCGTGTCTTGAAGAAGCGGGCGGCCCACAGCCACTTGTCGATTCGAACGCGAGCTGCTTCCGGCGTCTCGCCCTGCCTCATAGAGTCAGCGTATCGCAGCCCGCCGCGGTCAACGCAAACTCGGCCCAACGCATGTGGATCAAAACTCCTCGACCCGGCACTCGAGCGCTCGGCGGCGGCCAGGCGCAGACGTACGTAGGCTAGGCGGAAAGGAGGATCGGTCGTGTCCGGATTCAGGGCATTCCTGCTGCGTGGCAACGTGATAGACCTGGCAGTTGGCATCGTCGTTGGCGCGGCCTTCGGCACGGTGGTGCAGGCGTTCGTCAGGGACCTGCTCACCCCGCTCATCGCTGCCGTTTTCGCTCGGCCGGACTTCAGCAATCTGGCCTTTACCATCAACAAGAGCACGCTCAAGTACGGCGACATGATCAACGCCGTGGTCTCGTTTGTCATCATCGCAGCCGTCGTGTACTACTTCGTCGTGCTGCCCTACGCCGCATTCCGAACGCGATTCGAGCCGCCACCTGAACCCGCCCCGAAGACGAAGAAGTGTCGGGAATGCCTGAGCGAGATCCCGGCCGAGGCTCGGCGGTGCGCATTCTGTGCAAGCCCGCAGGAGGCTGCCGGATGAACGCGCTCTCGGCTCGGTCGTGGCCGCGGCGGCTTCTCCGCGCGGCCGGCTTCGTACAGAATCCTCGCTGGTAGAGAGATGATCTCGGCACACACCGATGTGGTCGGCAGTTTGCTGCGTCCGGCAGAGCTGCTCCAGGCCCGTGAGCAGCTGGCTTCCGGGGCGCTGACGCCGGCGGCCT
>DATFWQ010000109.1:0-7507 GCA_035259145.1 Candidatus Dormiibacterota bacterium
ACCAGCTGCCTGAGTTTGTGCTCGGGCGGTCCTCGATCTGTTCATCGCCAAGCGCTCGCGGACTCGCCCTCACCGCGCTGGAGCACCGCCACCTGACACAGATCCGCGCCGCCCGCGTGCCCACACGCCGGACTCACTGACCGCATTAGATGTGTCCGACTGCGAGGGCTGTGCTGTCGCTTTCCCAACGTCGCCGGGACGCGACCCGAACGCTCCCCGCAGCCATGCTGTCGACGAGCGCCAATCGAAGGCCGCACCCCGCAGTCCTCTTCCACGCGACCGACGACGCACGGCCGCGGCCGGGGTGGAGAGCCTCATCAAAGACCGCCGGCTTCGACCCGGTGCGACCGGGCGGCGTCGCAGCCTCGGGGCGAATCGAGGTCGGCGGCGACCTGCACGCCAAGGGTGGCTTGAACGTGCCGGCTGCTGCACAAGGAGGCAGCATCGCTTCTTATCACGTCCAAGCAGGCTGTGTCCTGACGAGGAATGACCATCGCGCGCAGACGGTTGGGAGGTGTGTGGCTGACGCAGTAGCGCCGGATCCATCAGCGGCTTTGGCCGATGCGAGGGCGCGGGAGTATCTTCGGAAAGCCGATCCGGTAATGGCGAAGCTCATTAACACGCGGCCCGACTTTCGGCCGCGAGCCTGGCTGGAGCAACTTCCTCCGCTTGACGCCTTCGGGACTCTCGTCTTCCAGGTCATCGGCCAACAGCTCTCGGTCAGCGCCACACGGACGATCCTGTCCCGCCTCCAGCAACAGTTCGGCGGACAACTGCCTTCACCGGCGGAACTCCTCGCGGCCGATCCGCAAGTGCTTCGCGCCAGCGGCCTCTCCGGCCGCAAGGGCGCCACGCTTCGGGCTCTGGCCGAACGGTTCGTCGACAGGCGCCTGAGCGATGAGGCACTATCTCGCATGCCCGACGCTGAGGTCGAGGCGGCCCTGACAGAGGTGCCGGGAATCGGGACCTGGACGGCGCGTGGTTTCCTGTTAGTGGCCCTCGATCGCCCGGACGTGTTTCTCAGCGGCGACCTCGCGTTGCGGCGCACGATTCAACGGGTCTACGGCTTCGACCACACTCCGACCGAAGACGAGATCGCTCAACTGGCGGAGCGCTGGCGTCCGTATCGGAGTCTGGCGGTCAGCTATCTGTTCGCGTCCGAATTCGAGGCCTGACTCCGGCGGTGCGCGGGATCCTGGACCTCGGCCCTATGCCGATTTGACAACCTGACCTTGACCCGTATCTGCAACCGCCGAGCCCGGTTTGAGAAGTGGGGGCTCAGCGTCGTCCAGTTGGACGGCTTATGTTCGCTCCAGCTGCGCGAGCGCGCGCCTCGGCGGTGCTCTTGATCGCCTCGAGGCGGGCGTCCCAGCGAGCGGCGACCTTGGCCATTGCGCGAGCCGCGACGTCGAGGTGCTCGGGGCGCACCGAATAGTGGACCTCGCGCCCGGTCCGCCTGCCCTCGACCAGGCCCGCTCGGTCGAGCACGGCCAGGTGCTTCGCGACAGCCTGACGCGTGAACGGCAGCTCGGCGGCCAGCGCCGTCGGCGTCACCTCACCGTAGGCGAGGATCAGGTCGAGGACGCGGCGTCGCGAGGAGTCCGCGACGGCCTCGAGAAGCGCGTCATCGCTAATCGCGCCCCTGGTCATCTGCGCTCGGCAGGCTTCGTCTTCGCGAGGTCGCGCAACAGGCCGAGGCAGCGTTGCCACCCGTTGGCATGCTCCTCAGCGTACTTCGCCTTTTCCTCGTCGGACCAGTCGATCGCATCGAATCCGCTCTCGACGACGCGCAGGCGCGTGCTGCCGTTCTCCGGCTCGAGGATGAACTCTACGAGCAGCGAGTTGTCGTTGCGAAGGATCAGGCCCGGGCGCCTGACCCAGCGGAAGGCAAAACGTCGCGGCGGCTCCACAGCTTCGACCTGCAGCTGGTACGACTCGTGTCCTTTGAACGCGAGCGCACCCTTGCCGCCGACTCGCAGCTCGATCTCCGCCTCATCGGCGAACCACTGGCGGATCTGCTCTGGCTCGGTGATGAGGTACCAGACGACCTCGACGGGCGCCTCGATGAGGATCTCTTTCTTAACTGCGGAGGGGATCATGTCGGCTAAGCGTACCGCAACCATCGGTTGCGTCTGCGTGGAAGCATACGCAACCAGTCGTTGCGTATCGGTGTGACTGGAGGCAAGAGTTCATGGAGCACAGGGTCGTTTCGCACGCAGAATGGGTCGAGGCGCGGAAGCGGCACCTCGCCGAAGAGAAGAAATTCACGAAGCTTAGGGACGAGCTGAGCCAGGCGCGCCGCGACCTCCCATGGGAGCGCGTCGAGAAGGAGTACGTCTTCGAGGGGCCCCAGGGACGCCGAACGCTTGCCGAGCTGTTCGACGGCCGTGGCCAGCTCGTCATCTACCACGCGATGTTCAACCCCGAGACCGCGTCTGACAGGACGCCCTGGACGCAGGACGCTGCGTGCCTCTTTTGTTCTTTCTGGATGGACAACTTCGACCGCGTGGTGGTGCACCTGAATCACCGCGACATCACCATGGTCGCGGCCTCGCTCGCGCTAGTCCCGAAGATCGAGGCCTACCGCAAGCGCATGGGCTGGACCGTCCCCTGGTACTCGTCGAGCGGCTCCGACTTCAACTTCGACTACCACGTCTCCTTCACACCCGAGGAGTTGAAGGCGGGCAAGGCCGAGTACAACTACCGCGTCGACCCAATCGGCCGATCGGAGTCGCCCGGGGTGAGCGTGTTTCTGCGCGACGGCCGGCAGATCTACCACACCTACTCGGCATACGCGCGGGGGCTCGACATGCTGAACGTCGGCTACCACTACATGGACCTAGTGCCCAAGGGTCGGGACGAGGAATCCGGCCCGTTCTGGCTGCACCGGCGCGACGAGTACCCGGACTGATGGGCAGGGGCATGGGGGTCTCGATGGTCGCGATGATGGTGCCGACCGCAGTGCCCTTCTTCCTCGCCTACGGGCGGGACACCAGGCAGCCGGTGGCGATTGCGACCGTCGTCCTCATTTATCTGGCCGTGTGGGCGGCGATTGGACTCGCCCTCGACTACCTGATGAGCCAGGTGATGATGCCGTCGTCGCTACTGATCGTCGGGATCGCGATCGTGATCGCGCTCATGTATCCCCGTGGGGCCGGTGGGTGCGTGAGCACTGCCGCAAGATGGCCATATGCGAGTCACGCGGCCCGCGGTTCCGCGATGCCGTGGCCGAGGGGGCGAACTATGCGGTGTGCTGTGTAGTCTGCAGCGCCGGCGTGATGCTAGTGGTGATCGTGCTCGGTATGTCGAACCCGCTGGTGATCGTCGCGGGCGCGGCGGTGATCCTGGCCTACAAGCTCATCCCGTGGAACGCGCCGGCTCTATTACGTAGTCGGTGAGGCCGAGCACATGCCCCCATCTCGAAGGCCCAGCCGGTATAGACCTCGAACGGCGGCTACAGCGCCTCGACGCCGGGTGAGCGCAGCTCGGCCGCCGCCTCGCGCGCGCCGCGGACCTCGACACGCAAGCGCGGGCTCGCCTGCGGCGCCGCCGCCGCCGCGCCCTGTGCCCTGCAGTCGAATTCCAGAGTGGCGTCTCCTTGTCCGGCTGCAGCTTACCCAGGCCAGACCATTCACGGGAAACAACTCCTGAGCCAGGACCAGGTCACGGAAGCTATCGGCCAGCCTGACGCGGTCGAGACCTTCCCTAAATCTGCTTACATCAAGACTTTACGGCCCGGCCTCCACTGATACCCGATTGATACCGGATCCCTGGGGATGGGGAGGGACGAGCGGGGACCATGGGGGATGCGGCCGGTAAGGTTCACGGCTCGAATCCGTGCTCCGGAGCCATATCCGTATTCAGACCTGACAACGATCGAGCAACAGATGATGAGCCCATGGCCATCAATTGCTCACAACGTTCCCTGGGACCTGCCCGACATCTGCGCGGACCACGAGCTTGGGTCGCCGGCCTCGCCACGATCTGCTGCCGTGAGGTGCTCGCTCTGACTGACAGCCGCCAGCAACAAACGGGGAGGCCCGCGAGGGCCCGCGCGGCGATGACGCTGTCCCATCCTCTCACGGCTGGCCGCCCGAGCTCTTCAAGAAGCTCGGCCTGAGCATCGGCCAGGCCACCTGCCTGTTCGCCTACCGCGTCCTCGTCCAGACTCCGGAGCGGCTTGCACTGATCTTCACGCCAGGTGGGTTGGCGGAGCTCGCTCAAGGCTAAGTTTCTGCTCCACGATCGCGACAGCAAGTTCTCGGCCGGTGGCTTCTCCGGACGAGACCTTCTCCGAAACCGTCAGACCGACGTTTCCTTCAGCGTTCCCGGCCCCGCTTATCCGCTCGCGTCCGGCCGGGCGAATGAGCCGACCTTCACCTCCCCCGCTCGCGTGTAGGAAGCGACGACAACCCCGCTCGGCGAGACCTGACTCTTGACCAGCTGCCAGCCTGTCGGCATCGCTCCGTCTGCGAACAGACGCTTGCCCGTGCCCAGCACGACCGGGAACGTCTTTAGCCATACCTCGTCGACTAGGTCGTGCTTCAGCAATGTCTGAATCAGGTTGCCGCTCCCGTGCACCTGTAGCTCTGGGCCGTCCTCGGCTTTGATCTTCTTGATCTCTTCCACGAGGTCGCCGTGGATCGGGATGGTCGTTTTCCAGTCCAGGCTCACTGGACGGTGAGAGGCGACGTACTTCTTTGCGCTGTTTATCGCACGCGCGGTCTCATCGCTCTCCTTGGGCCAGAACCCGGCAAAGATGTCATAGGTTCGCCGGCCCAGAAGCAGGTCGAAGGGATGCCCCAGCTGCTCGCCCATGGCATTCCCGACCATGTCGTCGAAGTAGCCGACGGACCAACCGCCGAACTTGAAATCTCCCGATGTGTCTTCTTCGGGCGCCCCGGGAGCCTGCATCACCCCGTCGAGCGTGATGAATGACAAGACGATGAGCTTTCTCATCTGTGTTACGAGCCTCCTTGCACTTGATCCTTTTTTAAGACGATGGAGCGGCCAGGAATTCATCGGCTCGCTGGGCGTCGGCGGCCCGGTTAGGCGATCGGAAACCGACCATCCCGCGAGTAGTCTGGCCTGTCGGGCTCGGAGGGCTTGGCCACGACCAATCTCGTGACTCGACCAGCCCACCCGCCCCAATGCCCCGCCCGCATAGCGGATGCGCGCTCGAGTACTCCGACTCCGCAGGTGGCTCCGGCACCGCGCCCTGGCGTAGAGTCCGATGAGTTCTCAACCCGGGAGACGTCCATACTGGCATGACAACGCACAAGCTTGAAACGACCGAGGCCGACATCGTCTACGACGTCCACGGCCCGCTGCCCACCGCCGACGGACGCCCACCGCTATTCATGATCGGCCAGCCCATGGACGCCAGGGGCTTCAGTACGCTGGCGTCGCACTTCTCCGACCGCACCGTGATCACCTATGACCCGCGCGGCCTCGGCCGCAGCATTCGCAAAGACGGCCGGGTCGACAACGCGCCCGCCGTCCAGGCAGACGATGTGCACGCCGTCATCGGGGCTCTTGGCGTCGGCCCGGTCGAGATGTTCGCGAGCAGTGGCGGCGCGGTCACCGCGCTCGCGCTCGTGGCGGCATACCCCAACGACGTCACCTGCTTGGTGGCACACGAGCCGCCTCTCATCCCGGTACTTCCGGACGCGGAGGCCGCCGAGCGCGCCCGCGCCGGCTTTCGGGACGCGTACGAGGCCAATGGGTCCAGTGCCGGCATGGCGGCCTTCATCGCGATGACGTCGTGGCGGGGAGAGTTCACGGACGAGTACTTCGCCCAGCCTGCACCGGATCCTGCCCAGTTCGGGATGACGACCGAGGACGATGGCTCTCGTGACGACCCGCTGCTCTCCGACCGGTCCTGGGCGGTCAGCAGCTATCGCCCCGACTTCGATGCGCTGGCCGCGGCGCCGACACGCATCGTGATCGCCGTGGGCGAGGAGTCCATGGGCACCTTCACCGGACGCACGTCGGTGGCCACCGCTGAACTACTTGGTCAGCAGGCGACGGTGTTTCCCAGCCATCACGGTGGCTTCATGGGCGGCGAGTTCGGATACCCCGGCCAACCCGAAGCCTTCGCGCGCAAACTCCGCAATCTCCTCAACGAGGACAAATGATGCCGTGAGCTTTGCGGGTCAGAGGAGGCGGCGCTCAGCCCCACCCAGCCCGCCAGGCAGAGGCGAGCACGGGCAAGCGAACGTCGTATGCGTCCGGGCTCAGGATGCGCTACGGGCGCTCAGATCGACGGCACCGACGGGGGAGGGCCATCGGGATACCCTCCCCCCAGCGCGGCTGCCAGCCTGGCCCAGGACAGGGGTTCTGAAACGCACGTATGCCGCCGCGTCAGATTGCTCATTCAATGGGGTGCCTGGGACTCAGAGGGCCTCTGGCCCACGGCCGGTCTAAGGCCTGGGCGCACGCTGCCCACCGCTACCGCTTACGGCGGAATCGCCGTCAGCCTCGACTAGAGGCAACTCGTCATCCACCCTCACAGTCTCCCAACGATCGTCGCCGGCAAGTCAGGCCGCCCCCAACCAGATCGGCCACTCCTTCCGCCGCAAACCGGACGTGCGGCGGTGCCCGCAGCCGGCTCATGCCGCCAAGACGCCCGACCGGTCGCGACCGAACTCACGGGACACTGGACCCCCATACTCTCCGCAACGGTTGAGGTGAATCGTGCCGCTCGACGTGCTCTTGTGGTCCTTTCTGGCTTCCTTCGTGATTCACATCATCGACGAGACGGTGATGAATGGGGGCTTCGTTCAGTGGTTCCGGACCAGCTTCTGGCCGACCTACACGGCGCGGATGAATTTCTGGTTCAATGGCAGCGCCGTCGTGGCGATCGCCGGCAGCAATGTGCTCGCTGACCTCCGCGGCGGTCATTGGGTCATCCTGGCCCTGATCTGGCCGTTCGGGTTCGCTCTCCACGGCATCACCCTGCACCTCTTCTGGACGATCCGGCAGCGGAACCTCTCCCCAGGACTCGTGACGAGCGTGCTGTACTGGATCATGGCGTACTTCTTCGTGAGGTACGGTCTCCTAACCAGGCAGATCGATGCTTCCGACTTTTGGACTGGCGTACTGCTCGGCGTGCTGACCGTCGGCGTCTTCCTCACGTTCGTCCCAACCATGGTGGTGCCGCGCATGATCCGCTCACGGATGCAGCAAACGACCGACTAGACGGGGCCCCAAGCCCAGCCAGGGGTCGCATACTGGCCTAGTGTCCTGGTACTGAGGTGCGCGACGAACTTCGGTACCAGGACACTAGTGTCCTGTCTCCGAAATTCGTTGGCAAAAGCGACGGATGCTGGCGAGGATCTGGTCGGCGGTCTTGATCCACACGAATGGCTTGGGGTTCTCGTTGTGAATCGCGACGAACAGCCTGAGGGCATCCTCCAGCTCGCGGGTGCTGCGGTGGGTTCCTCGCCTGATCTGTTTTTCGGTCAGGATCGCGAACCAGCGTTCGACCTGGTTGATCCAAGAGCCA